>JAJFFD010000030.1 GCA_021776805.1 Planctomycetota bacterium | reverse complement strand
GCCTCGAACTAAGGGATGAACCCTTCAGGGTATGCCGTTACAAAGACGAGATGCGCCCTGGCATCGCCAGCTTCGCCGAATTCTGGCCCCTCTATGTAGGGGAACATCGCCGCCCCGGCTGTCGTGTAATGCACTACCTGGGCGCCGGCGCGGCGATCGCATTCCTCCTTGGCACCCTTCTCATTGGCAACCCCTGGCTCTTGCTCGGCATTCCTTTGGCCGGCTACGGCCTGGCCTGGTGCGGGCACTTCCAAATCGAACGCAATAGCCCCGCCACCTTTCTCTATGTGCGCTGGTCCATCTACGGCGAGTTCAAGATGTTCTGGTACTTCCTCAGTGGTCGCATGGGGAGGGAAGTGGAGCGTCTCTATGGATCTCGCTCCCCAGCTCCGGATGCACCGCTGATCAGCCCGCGCTAGCCCTCGGCCGAAGCCTCCGCCTCAGCAGGACCGCTGGCGGCCGGTGGATTCTCGGCGCGCTCCGCATCATCCGCCGCCGCGCGCTTCACCGCCGCCGGCGTCTTGGCATCGATTTCCGGATCGATGCCCACCTCTATGCGCCAGTCTGCCAGAGGCCGTCGCCAACCCTCCTCCCATTTGCGAGCCAGAAATGGCTTGGCCTGCTTGCCCAGTTGGTAGCCGTAGCTGATGGCCTCGAGAACGTCCCCGAATTCATCTGGGCTCTTGAGCAGGTAGCGAAGGACTCCCCCAGAAGCGATCACTGCAGCCATCGGCCGACGAGTCTGCGCAAGCTCGAAGGACTTCAAAGCCAGCTCACCGATGGCGCTGGTACCAATGCCAGTGATCACATGCCAGAGATCGTGGTTTTGTCGCATGCGAAACATGACCCAGTCCAGGTCAGACTTCACAGCGATCTTGCGGTAGTAGTCCGGATCAAATCCCTGATCGAGGATGTGGTGGGCGAAGCGACGACCAAGACTGCCCTCGGGCATGGCAGCCAATACATCCATGTCCGGCACAGCGCTGAGATGGCGGGCCTCCATCAGGGCACAGACCTCCGGGTCCTCCTTGACCTTCGCCAGGTAAACCTTGGTGGCCTCGATGTCCTTGAGACCATCTTCGATGTCAAAGACAGAATCCGTGCGCTTTGGGTCGCGGATCATGCCGATCATGCCCTTGAGCGTCTTGAAGTAGTGGACGTCCGAGTGGTGGGACTTCTTCTTGCCGAAGGAAAGCATGCGAGGACTCTATGGAGGCTGATTTCAGTTCTTGGGAAGCTTGAAGGACTTGCCTTTACGGAAGAACTCCGTGGCCAGTTCGAGAATATCATCCCTGGTGTGCTTCTGCAGGATGGTCAGTTGATCCTCCTCCGAGAGCTGGTAGTTCACGTCGATGCTCCAGGTCTTGTCCGTGTTGTAGACCTTGCTCTTCTCATGACGTTCGTCGGCGAACTCGCGCAGGATCGCGCCCAGATTGTCTGGGTAGTAGGTCTGCAGGAAGGTGATCATTCCCCAGGAGTAGCCGGCTCGCTTCTCCTCGTAGGTGCCCCGTTGCCAGGCCGCTAACTCTCCAATCGCCAGAGGCTTCTTCTTCCGCTTGCTGCTGCGGAATTCCCGGCGAAGCTCCTTCACCCACCCAGAGTGCTCACCGATGCCGACGAACGAGTCCTTGTAGGGAAAGGTGAAGATGCCGCCCATGGCTGCCAATTCTACGTGCCAGGTCCAACCGCGTAGAACCCAGTAGGGCTGACGACCGAAGCGGGAAAGCAGATCCAATTGGGCCAACTGAGAGACGAACTCGTTGTTCAGATTGCCTTCCCACTCGGACTGCTTCTGTGGATTCTCACGCAGTAGAGCAACCAGAGGATCGGGGAGAGCAAAGCCATGGGTCTTTTGGGCCACCGCCGCAAACTCGGTCAAGTGCAGGTTGCGGGCGACCAGTTGCTTGATGGCGGACTCGAAGGCATCACCCTTGGTCAGGATGAAAACCATGGCCTCCTTGTCCTTGCCTGTCTCAGTTGTGGCGCCAACCCTTTCCTCCGCTTTGGCAGAGGCCTCAGAAATCTCCTGCCGCGCCATGCCATCCAGAATCTCGAGGGTCTTGTCGATGAGCTTCAGCTCCTTGCTGGCCTTGCCCTTGGACTGGCGTATGAGGAAGACGAGACGACCATCGTCCTCGACCTCCATGCGATAGTCCTCCGTATCCGCCCAGTCCTGCCAGCTGCGCACGGCGCGAGCTGCCTCCACTGGCATCGCTGCCGGCAGTTCTCCCGGGGCATAGCTCTTGCCCAGCCAAGTGACCGTAACTTTGGCGGGATAGGGACGCGCGGCAACTCTGGCATCCGCAGAATGAACTCGGTGGAACTCCGCCGCAAATCGATCGGCGGCGCTAAGGAGGGCTGCAAGTGAGATGATGAGTGCAAGCATTTCAGACTTGGGCATGAATCTCCTCCTAGGACCCGAGACTTGCCGGGTTCCCTCTCAGGGAAGTTTCTCCGATGGAAGTCGATCGCGCCAGACCTGTCCCCGGGTCAGGGCGACCACTCCAACCAGAGCGGGATCCACAGGAGATTCAACAGGCTGACCAAAACCATCTTCAGCTTGAAGCTGGTCTTCCGCGTCTTGTGCCTGAAGATGACCATGGCCACCCAGCCACCGACGAGTCCGCCGCACCAACTCATGAGCAGCAGGGTCGCTTCCGGTATGCGGGAAGCGCCCCGCCGCGCCTTCCACTTATCGATACCGAAGGCGAAGAAGGTGAGCAGGCTCATGCTTAGGGAGGCGTACAGAGTGATGTCCAGCACTCCCAGAGGCTAGCCCCTGGCCTAGCGGAGGGTAACCAGGATCTTGTCGGCGCTTTCTTGTCCTGCTTCCACGGTGAACTGCATGCTGGCGATCAGGCCGGCGGCGCTTGCTGCCTCCAATCGGTATTCCCCG
The DNA here is from genome assembly GCA_021776805.1 of Planctomycetota bacterium. Lineage (GTDB taxonomy): Bacteria > Planctomycetota > UBA1135 > UBA1135 > UBA2386 > JAJFFD01. Next base: position 1,574 of record JAJFFD010000030.1, on the reverse strand, counting down.
GGAGCAAAGCTGGCAGAGGCTTCCGGCCGACCTTGGTTGCGCCGCCAGTCTCGGACCGGGCCTTGATAGACCAGGCCTTCGGGACCGGTGATGCTCAGATCCACGTGGCCTTCGAGGCCGGCTCCGTTCTCCCCTGAGAATTCGAATTCGCGTTGCAGACCCGGTTGTAGGTACGCCTCCACCTCGCTGGTCTCGCCGACCTTGATCTCAAAGGGAATGGCCTGGTTGGCGACCCTTTGCCCCCGTATCGCCAGGCGATAGGACCCGGGGGCCAGGATCTGGCTGTGAACTTCCGCAGCGCTGTAGTTCATGTACCTCTGCGACCCATCCAAAGGCTGCACCTGGATCGTAGGGCGCAGATCCTGCTCACCGCCAATGCCCTGCAGTCGCGCCATCAGAGTTCCGCCGGCAGGAATCTGAATGACTCCTAGATCCCAGGTCTCGTTGGCGAATAGCTCGCGCGTTTCCGACTGGAACTGCGGCTTACCCTTGGGGTGAATTCTCAGCTGGATCTCGCCAGGCATGTACGGCCCCAGATCGAAGGCTCCATCCGCATCCGCATTATGCATGCCCCGTTCGATCAAGAGTTCCGCATTGGCCAGGGCTGCTCCCTCCGAGTCCACCACCCGACCGCGCACGCGAACGCTGGGAACGATGTCGTCCTCGATCTGAATGACGAGCTCGCCTTTCCGTGGGTCAACCGGGTCACGCACTGCCAGGCGCCTGCCGCGGACCTCCACCGCCACTCGGATGTTCTTGCCAGCTGGACAGTCGCGGAGGCTGAAACTCCCATCCTCCGCCGCATGCCCGGACTGATACCAAGGGTTCGGCCCGGATTCATCGTCCGAGAGGGATGCGGACACATATGCCCGGGGCACCGGCTTGCCATCCCGATCGATCACCTTGCCTAGGATCTTGTCGCCGTGGTTAAGCTGAGCGTCCCAGATCAGCTCCTCCGCGCTTCCCGCTGCAAAGGTCTTCTCCGCCCTACCTCGCTCCTCATCTCCGGCACGAACCGTGAATTCCTCTCTGGGGAGCCCAGTCAGGCGGTACCGACCATCAGCCTCCGTCCAGGTTTGGTAGTAGGCCAGCTTTCCTCCCTCACCGACTTCGACCTCTACTCTCGACCCGGGACTCCCGGTGGGATCACTGATCTTGCCGCTGAGCTCTCTCCCATCCTGTACTTCGATGAGTAGTTCTGTGCCTTCTCCCGAGACGACCAGTGAACTTCCGGACCAGGGCGCCTTGTCTTTCGCACGCAGATTGATCGCAAGATTTCCCGGCGGGAGACCCCGAGCCTCGAATCGGCCTTCGTCGTCGCTGTACAACTCGATTGGGCGGCGACGAAAACCCTTCACTCCCCCAGGGAGCATGATGGTGGCGAGGTCGAAACCATCCTTCCCCAAGCGAAGGCGAGCTCCGCGCACCGGATCCCCCTCCGAGTCGATTACCCGACCGTGAACCTGACCACCGGCCTCATCCATTCTGAGACTCAACTCGACCTCTTGACCGGCGGCGGAGTTCAGCATGTGCCCGTGGGAGGCGGCGAAGCCCTCGGCTCTGGCACTGACGAC
>JAJFFD010000029.1 GCA_021776805.1 Planctomycetota bacterium | reverse complement strand
TGTGCCCTCGAAGACCCCTTTCTCGAGTTGGATCTGAGTGACTCGGGCCTGACCCCCGCGGACCTCGAATCGCGCAGCGCCGCCTTCAGCGCCGCTTTCGAAGCCATGGCGGCCCTCGAGGATGGTGCCCTGGCCAACCAGGATGAAGAGCGCATGGTGGGTCACTACTGGTTGCGCGCGCCCGCACTCGCTCCCAGCGACCACATCAGCGAGGAGATCCTCGCCACCATGGAGAGCATTGGCGACTTCTGTGGTCAGGTGCATCGGGGTACGGTGAAATCCCCCGAAGGAAGCATCTTCAAGCGCGTCATCCTGGTGGGCATCGGTGGATCGGCGCTCGGGCCCATGTTGCTAGCGGACTGTTTCGCCAGCCGGGACAGAGCCATGAGTCTGCGTGTCTTCGACAACACGGATCCGGCGGGAATCGATCGCCATCTCGCGGAGCATGGTTCCCTCGGTGACACCCTCATCCTGGTGATTTCAAAATCAGGCGGCACTCCGGAGACTCGCAACGGCATGCTCGAACTCAAGGCCGCATGCGAGCGCGAAGGCCTCGCCTTCGCCGGCCGTGCGGTGGCGGTCACCGGCGAGAGCAGCGACCTCGATCAGCGCGCCTTGAACGAAGGTTGGCTGCGTTCCTTCCCCATGTGGGACTGGGTCGGCGGCCGCACGAGCATATTCTCAGCCGTGGGCTTGCTGCCTGCTGGTCTGATTGGTTTGGACTTGCGCGCACTCTTGGCGGGTGCGGCGGCCATGGATAGCTGTACCCGTCAGCGCGACTTGACCCGCAATCCGGCAGCGATGATGGCGGCCTTCTGGCATCGTGAAGGGCATGGCAAGGGTGAGCGCCATGCGGTTGTGCTGCCGTACAAGGATTCCCTGCTGCTCTTTTCACGCTACCTCCAGCAGTTGGTGATGGAGTCCCTGGGTAAACGCTTGGATCGACAGGGGAACGAGGTCTTCCAGGGCTTGACCGTCCTGGGCAACAAGGGTTCGACAGATCAGCATGCCTATGTGCAGCAGCTGCGGGATGGGCTGCATGACTTCTTCGTGATCTTCGTTCGCGTGCTGGAAGGGCGCGAGGGAGAGGACTTGGAGGTTGAGCCGGGAGTCACCAGCGCGGACTACTTGAACGGTTTCTACCTGGGGACGCGGAAGGCCTTGGCGGAGGGTGGTAGGCACTCGGTGACGATCAATGTGGACCGGGTGGATGAACGTTCCTTTGCGGCGCTGCTCGCCTTGTTCGAGCGCGCGGTTGGCTTGTACGCGGAATTGATCGATGTGAATGCGTACCACCAACCGGGGGTGGAGGCTGGCAAGCGCGCGGCGAAGGCGGCGCTGGACTTGCAGGGGCAGGTTCTTGGCTGCTTGGGGAAAGCAGGCAAGACTGCTGATGAGATCGCGGCGGAGTTGAACGCGGAGCGCGGACTGGTCTGGGAGATCCTCCGGCATCTGGCCGCAAATCGGGGGGATGTGCAGGGGGCTGGGGTCGGGGGTGTTGAAGGGCTGAGGTTTGGGCGGAGCTAGGAACCAGCCCTGATCCGACTCAGCCTTAGCAGGCGATGCCTTGTTTCCGCCCACGCCAAGCCAGCACCACACCAGCAGCGGCGAGAAGCCAGACCAACACCAGGCAAGCAAAACCGAGGATGCGATCGGCGACGGCATTGCCCGTCCATTGGATGTAGTGCATCTGGTACAGCCAATCGATCCGATCGGTGTCCGGTCCCCGCTGTCGAAGGCGCGCAGTGTGCAGGTCGATTGTGACGATTGGCCCATTGGCAAACTCGAAGTCGATCGCCTCCGCGCCGACAGTCTGCGACTGGTGCTCGCCATAGCGGCCGGGATCGATGCTCTTGGCGATGGCGGCATCGACCAGAACTCGAGCATGATCCAGTGAGAGCGGATCGATGCGCTCGCCGCTCCCCGCCGAGTGCAGTCTGGTTCCGGCGGATTCGCCTCGACCAACGACTCTGTAGACCGGGCCGATGGCCGATTCGTGGAGCTCGATCGATGCGACATTCACGGAGGCCTGGGTCTGCGCGAAAGTCGTGAAGTTCATGCCCTGCGCCGTGGCTGGGGATTCCGCCGACCAGGGGGAGAGCTGCTCATAGGCGGGTCCCCAGCCCGGCTTGAGAGCGAAGAGTAGACCGGTGAGCGTCCAGACGGCGAGGGGCAGGAGCAGGGCCAGCCCCGTCCACTTGTGTAGGTCTCGTAGTTCGGGCCTGGCCATGAGAATGCCAGCAGCAGCGAGGGCTGCTGCTGGCTCTTGATCAATTCGCAGAGCTCGAACGGAGATCGAAGCGATCGAGGTTCATGACCTTGTTCCAGGCTGCCACGAAGTCCTCCACGAACATCTGCTCTGCACCACCACTCGCGTAGACTTCCGAAATGGCGCGCAGTTGCGAGTTCGAACCGAAGACCAGGTCGACGGAAGTGCCCGTCCATTTGATCTCGCCGGTCTTACGATCCCTGCCTTCGTAGATCTGTTGGCTGCCAGCACGCGGCTTCCACTCGGTGCTCATGTCGAGCAGGTTGACGAAGAAGTCGGTGCTGAGGGTCTCGGGCCGCTTGGTGAAGACGCCGAACTGTGACTGCTCGTAGTTCGCATTCAGAACTCGCATCCCACCTACGAGGACGGTCATTTCCGGAGCGCTCAGGGTAAGCATGTGCGCGCGATCGACAAGCAGTTCGGGTGCCTGTCGGTCATGGCCCTTGCCAAGGTAATTGCGGAAGCCGTCCGCCGTCGGCTCGAGCACTGCAAAGGCAGCAGTGTCGGTCATTTCCTGGGTGGCATCGGTTCGCCCGGGGGAGAAGGGGACTTGCACTGCATGGCCAGCGTTCTTTGCGGCCTGTTCAAGGGCTGCGCAGCCACCCAGGACGATCGTGTCCGCGAGTGAGATCTTCTTTCCGCCGGTCTGTGCAGAATTGAAGTCTGCTTGGATTCCCCCGAGTGTCTCCAATGCCTTGGCAAGTTTGGCAGGTTGATTCACCTGCCAGTTCTTTTGTGGGGCCAGGCGGATGCGTGCGCCATTCGCTCCGCCCCGCATGTCCGTGCCACGGAAGGTGGCTGCTGAGGCCCAGGCAGTCGTGACCAGATCCGAAATGGACAGTCCTGATGCGAGGATCTTGCGCTTGAGATCGGACAGGTCCGCCGCAGAAACCAGTTCGTGGTCGAGCGCAGGCACATTGTCTTGCCATAGCTGCGGCTGCGGAACCATCCGGCCGAGGAGTCGCGAGTAGGGCCCCATGTCCCGGTGGGTGAGCTTGTACCAGGCCTTGGCGAAGGCGGCGGTGAACTCCTCCGGGTTCTCATAGAAGCGCTGTGAAATCTTCCCATAGCTGGGATCCATCCGCAGGGCAAGGTCCGTGGTGAGCATCATGGGGGCATGGGACTTCGACAGATCGTGCGCATCCGGGACGCTGCCCTGCGCCGAATCGTCTTCGGGAGTCCATTGCCATGCGCCGGCGGGACTCTTCACCAACTTCCATTCGTACTTGTAGAGGTTGTTGAAGAAGTCGTGTGACCACTCCGCCGGAGTGCTGGTCCAAGCGCCTTCCAGACCACTGGTGATCGTGTCTTCCGCATTGCCCTTGCCGTACGAGCTTTTCCAGCCGAGGCCTTGCTCTTCGATGCCAGCTGCTTCGGGTTCAGCGCCGACGTACTGCTGTGGACTGGCTGCGCCATGCGCCTTACCCAGGGTGTGACCACCAGCGATCAATGCGACGGTTTCCTCGTCGTTCATTGCCATGCGAGCAAAGGTGGTACGAATATCGTGGGCGGCGGCGAGAGGGTCAGGCTTGCCATTGGGGCCCTCCGGATTGACATAGATGAGGCCCATCTGCGCGGCGCCAAGAGGCTTCCGCAGCTTCCTCTCGCTGGAGAAGCGCTTGTCTGCAAGCCACTCGCTCTCCGGTCCCCAGTTGATATCAGTCTCGGGTTCCCAGACATCCTCGCGACCGCCAGCAAAGCCGAGCGTCTCGAATCCCATGGACTCGAGCGCCACGTTGCCGGTGAGGATCATCAGATCGGCCCAAGAGATCTTGGCTCCGTACTTTTGTTTTATGGGCCAGAGCAATCGGCGCGCCTTATCCAAGTTGCCATTGTCGGGCCAACTGTTGAGTGGTGCGAATCGGATGCTTCCGGACCCCGATCCACCGCGGCCATCGGTGATGCGGTAGGTGCCGGCGCTATGCCAGGCCAGTCGGATCATCAGGGGGCCGTAGTGTCCATAGTCAGCCGGCCACCAGTCCTGTGATGTCATCAGCACATCCTCGATGTCCTGCTTCAAGGCATTCAGGTCTACCTTTGCGAACTCCGTGGCGTAGTCGAAGTCGGCGCCCATGGGGTTGCTCGCGGGCGAGTTCTGATGAAGGATCTGTAGGTTCAGCTGATTTGGCCACCAGTCCCGATTCGACAGGGCGCCAGCGGCTGTGTGGCGATGAGCTGCCTCCGTCACCGCGTATTCGCCTGCAGACTTGGAGTCTTCGTTACCGGCTGGTACCGAGCAGGCGCTGATGCCTAGCAAGCCAGCAAGGGCCATTGCGGAGAGGCCGAGAGGGCTTGCTCCACTCACAATGGGTGAATTGCTTACAGTTACATTCTCTGACATGGTTCGTCTCCTCATGCTTTGCTGAGAGTTGGTTGATTGGACGGGTGATCGTTCTTGTATTCCGGCTAGTCGCCGAGGTCCGCGGCGGATGTGCGACAGTCTGGACAGGTGCCCCAGTAGATGACCTCTGCCTCGTCGATCTGGAAGTCCGAGCCTGCGGCTGCGGTCAGGCAGGGCGCTTTGCCGATGGCGCAGTCGACATCGACGGTCCTTCCGCAGTTGCGGCAGATGACGTGATGGTGGTTATCACCGACGCGTGGGTCGAAGAGAGCTGGCGAACCAGCGGGCTGAATGCGCCGAATGAGCTGCTTCTCCGTGAGGATCCGCAGGGCGTCGTACACAGCTTGCCTCGAGATCGCGCCAATCTCATTGCGAACGTCTTCAGCGAGAATGTCGGCGGTGCCATGGGGTCGAGCCGAGACCGCTCGCAGTACCGCCAGTCGCTGGGCAGTGACTTGAAGACCGTGTTCACGGAGTCGGTTGGCGGGGTCCTGGTGCATGGGTGCAGATTAGGTATGACTCTGGATTGAGTCCATTATAGTTTCCTGTCTAGTTTGATTCCACGGCGAGTACGAGCGATCTGCTGGTCAGGAGTCCCGGTCGGTTCCTTTTGCCCGCAAGGTGGCCGGCAGTAGGCTGTTCTGCATGCGAAATGCACTCATCGCCGGTTGCAGCTTCCTCGCGATCTCCGCCTGCAGCCAGGAGCCGGAGACCCTGCAGGCGGCCCTCGGTGATGTGAACCTTGCGGATGCTTGGATTTACGAAGACATCGACGCGGGCTATGCCGAGGCGATCAGCACGGGGAAGCCACTGCTGGTCGCATTTCGTTGACTGCCTTGAGCTGGTTGCGCCAGCATCGACGGTCAGTTGACCGGCAGTCCAAGTCCTGAACTTCAGCCCCTCTTGAGCCAGTTTGTTCGCGTGCGACTCGTGCAAATGGGGGGCGTCGACCTCTCGCTGTTCCAATTTGATCCCTTCCTGTCGTGGTCGGTGTTCATGATGAACGGGGACAAGACCATCTATGGTCGCTACGGAACCGCATCGCCGCAGACCAAGCGGGCTGATTTGGATTCCAATCCCAATCACTCCAGCGCAGGATTGGCAGCAGCCTTGCGGCGTGCTTTGGAACTGCATTCTGCGTATTCGCAGGAGCCGGCGCTTTGGGCAGGGCCCCTCGCCGGTAAGACCGGTCCGAAGCCTGAGTGGTCCTACGTGGCTGAGTTTCCGACTGCGCAGAAGTACGGGCGTAGCTTTCGTGTCGAAGACGCCAACGAGTCCGCTTGCACCCACTGCCACGAAGTGCAGCGATCGATGATCGATTCATACTTCATGACCGGCAAGAAGCTCAGCGACAACATGCTCTGGATCTATCCTGATCCAAGCATTCTCGGGCTGAGCATGAGTATCGATCACTGTGCTCGAGTTGCGGCGGTCGCTGATGAGTCGATCGCGGCCATTGCTGGCCTGCAGCCAGGGGACGATCTTCTCAGCATGGCGAGTCAGCCGCTGTTGTCGATCGCGGATGTGCAGTGGGTGCTGCACAACTTTCCGGATGCAGAGGGCGATTTGCCGATTCTCATCCGGCGTGAGGGTGAGGAGGTCGAGCTAGAATTGAGTTTGCCGGAGCAATGGCGCCGGGCCGGAGACTTCGGTTGGCGGTACCGCGTGGCCGGCTACGCCATGTGGCTGTGGATGGGCGTTTCCCTCGAGGATGATCCACGAGGGGTTCGTGTGCCGCACTTGTCTCCGCCGTGGTTCAAGAAGCCCAATCTTGGCGCGCGAGAGAAGTTCCGTGCCGGCGACCTGATCTTGGAACTCGACGGCAAGAGTGACTGGAGTCGCAGCAGCTTGCTCTCTTACTTGATGCGGGAGAAAGAGCTCGGCTCCATGGTGCATGTGAAGCTCGAAAGGGCAGGCGAGGCAGTGGAGCTGAGCTTTGAAATACCGAGCGAGCAGCCAGAGGTCTTGGGCTATTGAGTTCCCCAGGCTGATCAGTCCTCTCGACTCTCGCCAACTCCACGCTTGTCGATGAGTGCCTGGATCTCACCCCATTCGCAGGTCAGCATGGCTGCGAATCCTTCCACGACCTCATAGCGTACACCCTCGTGAATCACTGTGTGACCAGGCACGTTCATGACCATGGTGAGTTCATCGCTTCCCTCGACCGTCGTCGCGAGATAGTAGTCCGAAGTTCCACCGCTCGTGGCAGGGTCCTCGGCAAGGAAGTGAACGCCCGTGCCGTCTTCCAACACGCTGACGCGAATCCAATTCGGGCCAACCTGGGTGACCTTCATAGGCGTGCCCTGCTTGACGAGAAGCACGTGTTCGCCAGTGGGCGTCGCCTTCGTGGTGGCGGGATCCGCTTGTGCCAACACGTTGGTCGAGGTCAAGAACTGCATCCCCATGATCTCCTGGCCACTGAGACGGAACTTCTCACGGTGAAACTGGTGGCTGAAAACCACTGCTCTCGGGCTGCCACAGCCCGCAGGCACGATCCCTAGCGCGGCGGTGATCAGGCAGAGGGCGAGGATCTTCGGTCGACGAACTCCCCGTGGGCATGAGGAGCGCTTGGCTGCGATGGTCATGTGGTCATTCTATCCAGAAGGCGACCCTTGGTCCCGGGTCCTCGGGAATCTAGGCTGCCTGTGGCTACTGAGACCTCAACCGCTCAGTTCACGGACCGCAGTTCGTTAACTGGCCTGGCGATGAAAGCTATCGGTTAGAATGGCTGCTTCACCATGGCCAAGCAAAAGCCGATGTTTCCAATGAAGCGCCCATCCCTCTCCGCCCTCCTCGTCGCAGTGTTCGTCCTCGTCTCGGCAGGGAGAGCGCAGGACCCGGATCTCAAGACCAATGACACCATCAAGGGTGGAGCGCCGAGCTCTTCTCCGAGCGGACTCCCGGAGGGGATGACCACCGAGAAAATGTGGCCGCCACCCAGCAAGGAAGACTGGGAAAAGCCTGTTCTCGTCAAGTTCGAACGGACATGGGCGGATGCGGTGGCCGTAGCCAAGGAGACCAACAAGCCGATCCTCGTGTGCGTCAACATGGACGGTGAACCGGCGAGTGAGCACTATGCGGGCGTTCACTATCGCAGCCCCGAGACCGCCAAGCTGTTTGAAGACTACGTCTGCGTCATCGCATCTGTGTATCGGCACACGTCCAAGGACTATGACGAGCAGGGTCAGCGCGTGCTTTGCCCACGTCTAGGTAGCGTCACCTGCAGCGAGCACATCTGGATCGAGCCGCTGCTCTTCGAGCGGTTCATGAACGGTCAACGTATCTCGCCCCGTCACATCATGGTCGAACTTGACGGTAACGAGGTCTACGACGTGTTCTACGCCTGGGACAACAAGTCCATCTTCGACACCATTACCCAGGGGATCGTCGCGCGCGAAGCTGAGCCCCGAAACATCGTGCGCGGTGACCGTCCGCTACTCGAGCGTGTCGCCAGTCGTGCGCGCGAAGATCGCGAAGCGGTCGAAGCTGCCTACCGACAGGGCAATCGCGAGCTCAATGCGGAGCTCCTGCGCAAGGCGATCGAAAGCCCACAGGGTGCCCCGATTGGGCTCCTGCGGCTGGCGATCTTTGGCCTCGACGAAGATCTCGCCAGGATGGCTCGACAGGCGCTTGTGAAGGTGAAATCACCGGCCGCCGTCGATCTCCTCGGTGAGGCCCTGCGGGTACCATTGCCCGAGGAGGAACGCGAAGCTCTGCTCGCCGCCCTTGAAGGACTGCAAGGAGATTCACCATGGGCACGGATCTTGACGAATGTGCACCGTGGGCTCTCATCGCCGACGAAGAGCATCGACGTGCAGGGGTGGAATGCTCAGATCACCGGCGGACAGGTCTATCGTGCCGCGGACTCTCGAAGCGTTGATCTGCGGATTGCCGAGCGCGAGGCTGCCGTCGAGACTGCGCCCAAGAGTGCTGCAGCGCTTGTCGATCTGGCTGAGTCTTCACTCGAACTCGCGATCGATCCGAGTACTGCGGAGAGGTACTGGGGCCAAGGTCAGGACAAGTACGGCAGGCTCATGATTGAGGATGCCAGGCGACACGCGGCGGCGGCTCGCAAGGCCGGAGCGAGTGGCTGGCGAATCGACGCAGTCGAGGCGCTGGCTGACTTCTACGCCGGGGACAAGGCGAAGAGTTACCTGCTGGCGGTGCAGGCTGCTCAGGCCATGCCTCCCGAGTCCGATAACCTCATCGCCTTGTCGACACTGGCCCTCTTCGCCGAGGCTCGCATCGATCAAATTTGGCAGGCTCTGCGCAAGAAGGAGGACTGGCCTGGCGAGTGGATGACGGATGTGACCTCTGCGTACTCAGTGTTAGCAACGCACCCCTTCGGCAGCGACGCCCATGCGAGCATGCACTACGATTTCTTGGACACGCTCCGAGCGCATCGCCCCGCCGGCCAGGTACTTGACCAGGCGATCGAACGCTTCCCCGGCTCCACTGGACTCCACCGTCGCTTGCGTACGCGACTGATGAAGACGGGCGGAATCGATGGGATGGCCGCGCGCTATCGCGCCATGATCGCAGCGCGACCAGAGGAAGCTGCGCTGTACTGGTTTGCGGGCTATGCGGCCCTTGTCGAGGCCGAGTATGACCGCCGTGAGAATCGACCCGAGCAGGCGGTGGATGCCTACGATCGAGGAATTGTGCTCTTCGATGAATCGACTGCGAGGGACGAGGGTTTCGCTGCCAGCGCCGACCATTACGTCGCTCTTGCATTGGCCGCCAAGGCACGCTTGGCAGTCGAGGCCGGTGATCTGGACCGGGGCTTGGAGCTATGTCTTGCTGGGATTTCCCGTCGTCCAGAGGCGACGCCCTTCGTGGATGGGATGGAGATTTCGCCAGTACAAACAGCGAAGTTCCTCGAATCGCGCTTGGAGGCAGCTGGCAAGACTGCAGAGCTCGAGAGTTTGCGGCAGGTCTTGCTGAGCCTCGATCCGGCACTGCTACGCATGCCAGAGTACGAACAACAGGGCCCAGGGCAGGGACAGAATCGTCGCGGTCGTCGCGGCCGCGGCAGGCGCCGCGGTCGCTAGACCTTCCCCCAGGGATCCTCCTGGCATTGCCGACAATCCGGTCCGATGATGATCGCAGCCTGCGGGGCATCCTCCCCAGCACGGCAGCTCATCAGCCATGACTACACTGCGCATCAACGGGAGGCAGGTCACTGTCGACGACCTTGACCCGAGCACTCCTCTTCTCTGGGTTCTTCGCGACCGGCTCGGCATGACCGGCACCAAGTTTGGCTGCGGCATGTCGCTCTGCGGTGCCTGCACCATTCACTTGAACGGGACCGCTGTGCGCTCTTGCGTTACGCCCCTCGCAGCAGCTGCGGACAAGGACGTGACAACGATCGAGGGCCTGAGTGAACAGGGTGACCATCCAGTGCAAAAGGCCTGGGCGGAATGCGACGTGCCTCAATGCGGCTACTGCCAGCCTGGTCAGATGATGAGCGCCGCGGCGCTCCTCGCACGGAAGAAACGGCCGAGCGATCAGGACATCGACAGCGCCATGCGAGGCAACATCTGCCGTTGCGGCACCTATCAGCGGATTCGCAAGGCGATCCACAGTGCTGCGGAGGAGATGAAATGATCACTCCAACCATCAAGAATCTCAGTACGCAAGGCAGTAGTCGCCGGGTCTTCATGCAAGGGCTTCTGTCCGCCAGCGGTCTCCTGCTCGCCGCCCGAGTGCCTGGCATGAGCGCATTGCCCCTGGGGGATATGTCAGAAGGTGACTTCGCAAGCGCCCTGGCAGACTTCAGGCCCAATGTGTTTCTGTCCATTGACAACGCGGGCAAGGTGACCATCGTTGCCCACCGCTCGGAAATGGGCACCGGCATCCGCACCAGTTTGCCGATGGTGGTGGCCGAGGAGCTCGGCGCCGACTGGGAAAGCGTGCGTCTCGAGCAGGCTCTTGGCGACGCCAAGTACGGCTCTCAGAACACGGACGGTTCTCGCAGTATCCGCCGCTTCTACTCGGTGATGCGGGACGCGGGTGCCAGCGCCCGGGCTATGCTCGAGCAGGCAGCGGCTGCCCGGTGGGGGGTCGAGGCATCCGAATGTGATTGCCGGGACAGCAAGGTGCTGCATCCCGATAGCGAACGCGCAATCGGTTTTGGCGAGCTAGTGGAGGAGGCCGGCAAGTTGGCTGTGCCCGCCAGCGATAGTCTGCGCTACCGCGCAGCAGCGGAGCGCCGCTATGTCGGGCAAGAGACCAAGATCTACGATCTCGAAGGGATCCTGGACGGCAGCGCGGTCTTCGGCATGGATGTCCGGATCCCCGGAACCAAGCACGCTGCGGTGGCTCGCTGCCCGGTGGTCGGCGGCAAGGTGAAATCTGTCGACAGCAAGGCGGCGATGGCGATCCGCGGCGTCGAGAAGGTTGTGCAGATACCCGTCTACAAGGGCCACTACGCTTTTCAGCCTCTTGGCGGAGTCGCGGTGATCGCGAACAACACATGGACAGCGATCCAGGCGGTCAATGCCCTGAAGATCGAGTGGGATCTGGGCCCCAACGCGGACTACGACAGCGCGGCCTATGGCAAGGCCTTGGTGGCGGCGACGCATGAACCCGGGCAGGTGTTCCGAGATGTGGGGGACATCGAGCCGGCCTTTGAGGCTGCGTCCAAGGAGCTCAGCGCCGACTACGAAGCGCCGCACCTGGCCCACGCACCCATGGAGCCCCCCTGTGCCCTCGCGCTCTTCAAGGACGGTGCCGTGGAAGCCTGGGCGCCGACGCAGAACCCACAGTCCACGCAGGAAGTGCTCACGCAAGTGCTGGGCCTCGCCGCAGACAAGGTGAAGGTCAACGTGACTCTTCTTGGTGGCGGTTTCGGTCGCAAGTCCAAGTCAGACTTTGTCGCCGAGGCAGCTTTGCTGTCCAAGGAGCTTGGGGCGCCGGTGCACGTGACCTGGACTCGCGAAGATGATATTCGCCACGACTTCTATCACACAGTGACCGCAGTCCACATGAAGGCGGCCATGGATGAGGAGGGGAAGCCGACGGCCTTGCTCACCCGCGCATCCTTCCCGCCGATCAACTCCACCTTCGATCCTAGCGCGGATGCGCCCTCTTCCTTCGAAATAGGGATGGGACTCAGTGACCAACCCTGGGCGATCCCCAACATCCGTGTGGAGGGTTGCAAGGCCGCGGCCAGAACTCGCATCGGCTGGCTGCGTTCGGTCTCACACATTCCCCATGCCTTCGCAGTCAATAGTTTCGTCGACGAGCTTGCCTGGGCGGCGAAGACCGACCCCTACGAGTTTCTGATGGCCCTGCTGGGGGAGGATCGGATGCTCGACCTGAGTGGCGTTGAATACTCCAATCATTCGGAGCCCATGAGCCGTTATCCCTTCGATCTGAAGCGGCTGAAGGCGGTGACCAAGATTGCTGCAGAACGCTCCGGATGGGGTCGCGAGTTACCCAAGGGTAAGGGTCTGGGAATCGCCTGCCATCGCAGCTTCCTCAGCTACCAAGCGACCGTCGTCGAGGTGGATGTGAGCCAGCGCGGTGTTGTCAGGCTGCCAAAGGTATGGTCGGTCATCGACTGTGGCTTGGCGGTCAACCCGGATCGCGTGCGTTCCCAGATGGAGGGTGCTGCAGCCTTCGGTGCCAGCCTGACTCTCGGTGGCGCGGTGACCATGCAAAACGGTGCCGTACAACAGAGCAACTTCCACGACTATCCGATCGCTCGCATGGATGAAGCTCCGCGGGAGGTGGATGTGCACATCGTGCCCAGCGAGGATCTGCCTGGGGGTGTCGGTGAGGTCGGTGTGCCGCCCTTCGCCCCTGCCATGTGCAATGCGATCTACGCGGCCACAGGCAAGCGGGTTCGGAAGCTGCCGCTCAGTGGGCAGGACTTGAGGTGGGAATAGGGAGCGCCCATCCGTGTAAGGGTGGGCCAGCCAACCCGCGATCATTCGCCGAAGGAGCCAATGCCTCCTTGGCCGGTGTTGTTCTCGAAGCAGGTAAAGTCGATAAGGAAGGTCGCCACCAGGAGCAGATTCTTGACTTCGATGGGTATCTGCGGCTCGACCTCAACGCCAAAAATATCGGCGTCAGTGAACATCTCCCGCAGCAATCCACCCCACTTCTTGCGGATGCATCCGACTTCCTTGTCTTGGAAGAGCAGCTTGAAGGTCCAAATCCGAAACAGGGGGCTGCGGATCTCAAGGACCTCGTCACCGCGCGCATTCTCGAGCATGAAAATCCTGTGAAGGATCGAGAACTTGCGTTGCACGGCGCCGATCTTGGTCTCGCCGTCATAGATCTCCATGCGGTGGAAATACCAGCGGAAGGGCTTCTCGCCACGGCCTAGATCTTCGCCATCTGCGCCGTAGAGATGGATCGTTGCCTTGCGGCATCGCCCAAAGATGTTGCGTAGAAAGAATGCGCCCAGGCCCTTTGCCTCTTCAGCAGCGAGGCCCAGTCGATTGCCCGAATCATCGTTTAGCTCGAAGCGGTTCTTGGATTCGAAGCCGAGAAGGATCTCGCCCCATTCCTTGGTTTGGTGAATCAAGACACGGTCACGACCCGCGAAGAAGACATCCAGTCTCGTCATTTGGGCATCGTGGCCTGTGGGGGGGCATTTGGCGAGAACTGGTTGAGGGCGCTGGTGGGACAGTCGCCGGTCGATGACTGAAAGTCTGAGAGTCGTGCTCTTGATGGAACTCGAGTTGGCACAGGAAATTGTCCTCAATCATGGGCAACGCTACGGCCTGATTCTTGATTTGGCGGCGGGGGAAGGTCGAAGCCTCGAAATCCGTTAGTCTGGCCGTGCCTGGCTATCCTGCTCGGCACAAGGAGAAACACGATGCGATCCATCCAGATTGGATGCCTCTTCCTCGCCGCCTGTCAGTCTGCCCCGGAGGCGCCAGCGACCGTTGTGGCGGAAGGGACGCCAGCGACCGTCGAGACAGAAGGCATGATGAGTTCCATAACGATCAAGCAGAGATCGTCGGCGAAGCTCTCCGCCCCATGGGAGTCCTTGCGATTGAGCATCGATGACATCACTTTTGGCCGAGTCCTGGTGCGTCTTCGTTCTGGTGACGGGGACCTGGTTCCCATGACAGCCATGAGCGTCGGCGGATCTGCCAACTTCGAGTATGCCGGGCGTGAGCAGATGCTGGCCCTCTCGCGAATGGAGAATCTCCTGATCGGACAAGACTATGCCGAGTTCTATCTCGGTGATCCGGAGATGGTCTGCCGAGCACAAATCGAGACCATTCTCGAACGAATTGAAGACTCGGAGCTCAAGTTCCTGGCTCTCGGAGCGGAAACTGACGGCAGGGCCATGGCGGCGCGATTGCGGCGAGACTATGCCCGCGTCGCAGATGAAATTCGGAGCGGGGAAGAGTTCGTGAAGCGCGTCGCGACGCGCCCCTTTCCCAGTGCCGAGGATTATCGTGTGCGTGTTCTGCCAGGAGAGGGCATTCGGCTTTCAAGCTGGATACGGGGTAGGTAGTCACCTTGATCGAGCCTGCAATTCAGCTTCAGAGCTGAGCGCTGTAAGTTTCCTCTGAATTGGATGTGGTTTGGAGGCGCCAAGAGACTCTGGCACAGGCCGCGTCGCTGGCTCGCGTCTTCCCGAACTTGTTTCTAGATGATGTCCAAGATCCCGTAGTCGCCGTTGATCACAGTCTCCACAACAGCGCGGTAATTGATGCGCTCGGAGATCTTGCTGTTCCAGGGCAGGAGTTCCTTGTCGGCGATGCCGCCCAGGGCGACGGCTGCAAAGGCTCGGCTCATGTTTGGCAGAGATTGATCCATGAGCAGGGCGAGCAGCGGTTCGATTGAGCGACGGTCACCGATAAAGCCCAGGGCGGTGGAGACCGCGCTCATCTTGGCCAGGTTGAGGCTGCCGGTAGTCAACATGTCGCGTAGTAGAAGGCTGTCGGTTTTGTCGCCGAGCTTGCCAAGCGCCATCGCCGATTGCCGCAGTCTTTCGGGTCTCCGGACCGACGTCGTCATGGTCTCGCGAATCAATTCAATTGATTCGGCATCCTTCAGGAGGGCGAGAGAGATGCACAGGTAGCCAGCTAGCTCGTCTTGGTTTTGGTGCGAAGCCAGCAATTCGCGCAGCGTATCGGCGGCTTCTCCATAGCCAGCCAGGCCAAGGGCGATCGCCATCGCCCCCTTGCTGTCCGGATTCTTGGTCTTCTTGATCCAGCGGTGCAAGGCTCTGCCGACCGCGGGATCGCCAAGGCTGAGTGGCGCAGACTCGAAGCGATTGAAGGCCCCTACACCGAGAGCCATGGCGGCCCATGGCTTCTCCATACTCTTGTTGCCGTTCTCCAGTGTGCTCAACAAGGCTGCGCGATTGAGCTCACCACCAATCTGGCCAATTGCCATGAGCGCGTAGTTTCGGGCCTGTCTGTCTTTGCCCTTGTCTGCATATTCCTGAAGTGCCAGGGATACAGCTGCGTCGGGAGATGACTTGTCGGCATAGGGTCTTGCCAGGTAGCCGAGGGCGATCGCTGCGGATTGGACCAGGCTGTTGTGATTCCGTCGCTTGCCAAGTTTCCCCCGCAGCTCAGCAAGGAACAAGTCTCGGTAGTGTCCGCTCAAGCCTCGATCCTCGTTGCCATCCAGTAGCTTGCTAATCGCCGTTGGGACGTGAGATTGATAGACCTGTTCGGTCTGGCTGAGATCGAGTCGGTAGTAGTTCTCGAGAACCTGCAAGGTCCCGCTCAGGAGCGATGAGTGCTGGGGAATCTCTATGTTCGGGCGAATCAAGCCCAGGCCATTGATCAAAGCGATCCGAAGATTGTGGGTCGATACGCCGGGATCCTTGAAGCCAAGCTTCAAGGCGGACAAGCAGCGGCGTTTGACGTTGAGATCCTGATTTCCGTAGGCGATCAAGCCGAGGCTGTAGGCCGCGAAACTGCGACAATGATCATCAACTTCTGAACGCCCGACCAGTCGTCGACCACGGGCATTGTCGGCTACCAGGTCGCTGAGATTATCGATGGCCGCTGGAAGTTGACTGATGCCCATTGCAGCCACTGCGGACTTGCGAACCCGCAGATTGTGATGCTGCAGACGTGCCCGAAACAAGTCGAGGATTTCGAATTCCTCGTGGTCTTGTCCGATCTTCGCGAGTGCAAGCATGCATGCGCTAACGATGTCAGCTTGCGAAGTGCTGCTCAGGGTTTGGCGCAGACGCGGCATGATGAGCGTCTGGATCATCGCCTCGGTTGGGCTCAGGCTATCGAGGCTGCTGACCTTGCCTGCCCCCATGAAGAACTCGTCCGAGTCGGTAACCGATTCCGAGGCATTCACGGCAGCCTTGAGATCGAGGAATGGGTACTTGTTGAACTCCCACCAGTAGCGCCAGCGTGTGAAGTCCTCGCCGATTGCCAGTCCACGCCCGGTGGTTGGTCCTGAGGGTCTCGGACGCATGCCCGGTTTGCTGCCTGGCCCGCCGGTGCTGGGGCCCGCGACGGCTGCAGCAGGAGTCGCTCCGATTGGTCCGCCCGTGTTTGGGGCTGCGGGCCGATTCCCTGCTCCCGGAGCGGCGGTGCCGGGTCCGCCTGCGGTCGGACGCCTGGCGCTACCAGGGGTGATGTCGCTGGGGCCGAGGTATCTGCCGCCGACTCCTGTGGCAGGTCCAGCAACCGGATCCACCGGAACTCCACATTGCCCGGCAACTTCGCAGGAGAAGACCAGGGTCAACGGCAGGGACAGGAAGAAAGGAGCGATACGAGTCCTCGTCATGGCTCAACCTCAACTGCAAGCGTGGCATGCACGCTTCAAGGGCCTGGATCAACGCCGGGGCGCAACGTCTCACCTTCTTGGGCGCCATGGTAGCAGCTCTTGTCCATGCGGAGCGGAGGATTCGCCTTGAACAGGCCTGTGGCAGTATCAGATTCTTGCTCGGCCCCGTGTCCGGGAAGGATTCCTGGCATGGAATGAGAGCGGTTACCTGAGCGAGCCTCTTTCGATGGCCTGCTTTCCTCGGCATATGCGCTGGTCAAGACGACAGACGTCAAATGAACCCATTCTTCGTGATCCTGATAGCCATGCTTGCCTGTGTCCGTGAATCGACAGCGCAGAGTGCTGATGCGAAGGCTCTTGCTCGAGCCGAGTTCGATAGCAGAGTCTCTTCGTCCCTACGTGTCCGTGGCGGTGGCTTTGCCCACGTGGACGTTTGGGCGGAGATCGATGGTGGACTAGCTGGCTGGTTCATATTTGACAGCGGCGCCAGCAGTAGCCATCTCACCAAGTCAGCGGCGAAGCGCCTTGGACTCAAACTCGAGTTTCTGGGTAGCACCGCTGGGGTTGGCAAGTCAGTGCGGGCGTTCAGCGCTCAGGCCAGCAGTCTCCAGGTTGGACCGCTGATTTTGAAGGCGCCTCGGTTCGTTATTGCCGAGGTCGACCCGCAGCAGAGCAGCGACCTCCTTGGCACTCTCGGAGGCGACATCTTCGCTGCCTCTGTGGTCATCTACGACCACATGCGTCCATCAGTAGAGATCCACGATCCAAAGATCTATGCGAACCCGCCCGTCGAGTGGGAAAAATGCATTCTTCTAGACGGCAAGCCCTTCTCTAAAATGCTGGTCGAGTCACAGGATGTTCTGCTCGAGATCGACACTGGCGGTGGCCAGGGCGTCCTTCTTTGCACGCCGGCTGCCCGTCGCCTCGGACTCACCGAAGGTAGACCCAGTCGTGAGGCGCTAATCTACGGACCCTATGGCAGTGCAGCAGTTCGTGAGGTTACCCTGGCTAGCTTTCAAGTGGGTGCGCATCGCTTCGATGGCCTGACGGGAACACTGGGCGTGGAGGACAAGCTCTGGTTGGGATCGACCGAACACGACGGATTGATCGGTGCTCCCGTTCTGGGTCAGTTAGTAGTGATCTTCGATTACGGACGCTCCCGGATCTCCTTCACCGACCGCCGCGTCCTCGGTCTTCTTGCGAAAGGAGAATTGGACAGGGCGGCTGTGCAGTACGCGGCCAGCCAGGCTACGGGTCCCCCGGACGCCATTGACCGCGGGACCTACGGCAATGCCTGGTTTCCAGGCGATGACCTAGGCCAGCATTGGCTCGAACTCAGCTATGACCCGCCGGTCAATCCGGAGCGCATAGAGCTTTGGGGGACGAACGATCAGCCCGGTCTGAGCATGATCCGGGCGACCGCCGCCGATGGATCGCAGATAACTATCGACTGGTCAGGTAAGGTGGAGAGGGTTCTCGCGGACGGACTCTCACTCACCGCTTCATCGGTCCAGGTCAATCAAGCACTCGCTCTGCTGAGATTGGAAATCGACTGTGCGAAGATCACCGGCACGAACGTGATCGATGCGGTTGGACTGGTCGATTCTGCAGGTGTCACTCATTGGGCGCACCGAGCCAAAGGCGATAGCAGTCTCATGGCGATGAGGACTCCGCTCGAAAATCCGCTCGGCATTCTCCACGCACACTTGCAGAGGCTGCAGGATCGTGGCCAGGAGCAGGATGCGGAACGAGTGCGGGTATTGCTCGAGAACCTGCCTGGGAAAGCAGGTGATGAATCCAAGCGCAGGTCCAAGTAGTTCGCCAGTTAGTCCCTGTTCCTGGGTGCTTCCGAGATGGCAATGCAGCGGCGCTGAGATAGACTCGGTTCCCAGCAGGGCAACCCTGCGGAGGCCGGTTGGAACCACAACGACTTCGGGAGATTCTGCTCGCAGAGCTTGCCGTGGGGCGACTCTCGGCGGATCTCCTCGTGCCTGCGATCGCGGCCTTGTCAGCCGACGAACCCGAGCCCGTTCCACTCAGCGCATTGTACGAAGAGCTCCGCAGCATCGGCGGCAGCACATTCACTCGGCTCGCTGATCACATCGAATCAGACTTGATCCGCCGTGCCCGAGCACATGTTGTGTCCGGCGCTCCTGCATCCGGCTTAGCAGGGCTGAATCTTCCTCTGCCCGGCTTCTGGATGGAATGTGCCGAAGGAATGGCGGCGCTTGCAGAGCTCCTCCGCGCTGCGCAGAGTGAATCCATCGAGCCGGCAGGGAATCCGCTGTCCGAGTTGCCGCTTCCCTGGGAGCAGAACCGTTTCCTGTTCTTTGTGCAAGAGCTGCTCGCACTCGACCTGCTCGATGAGAAGACAGCTGCTTTCTTGCATGCAGAGTCCCTTGCAGGAGTGAGTGGGGAAGATGAAGAGCTGCACTCGTTGGTCGCTGAATTTAATTCTGCGGGCAATCGCCGCGAGCAGGAATCTGCCATGGACAGCCTGCTTGCCTGGCCCACTGAGCGCGCAGCTCCCTACCTCTTGGAGATATGTCAGCTCCCCTGGGCAAAGCTTCGCTGCGCAGTTGCCCTGACCCATCGCTTCGCATTGGATGCCTGCGAGTCTTGGTCCTCGGTGGAGTCCTGGCTGCGGACTCGGGGGATGTCGTCGCTAACTCTCGATGCTGCAATCGCTGCCATGCAGAAGGGCTTGCCCGCTGTGTCGCAATCAGTGGTGATCGCGGCGGAGCCCGAGCCGATTGCTCCGGCAGCCATAGAGCCGCCTCCCAAGCCAGCCAAGCCCTCGGTCTGGCAGACCCATCTGCAGCCCTTCTTCGCAGATAACTGGTACATCTTCTCTGGCCTGATGATGCTGATCGTCGGCTGTTCGATCGTCGCGTATTACACCTGGGATGAGCACTGGCTTTGGCGCTTCACACTCTTGCCCTTGATGTTGGCTGGGTTCACCTTCGGCCTCGCAGGCTTAGGGACCTGGTTGGAGAAGAAGGACGAGGATTTTCAGGCAACAGTCACCAGCCTCCGCGGGGCGGCGATTGGCTTGCTTCCGGTCAACTTCATGACCGTTGCCTTGCTGGCTCGTGAGGAGGAGATCGAAGGCCAAGGCAAGATCTGGCTGCTCCTGGTTGCGGCGCTCATGTACCTTGCCGTCTTTGGTTGGGGTTTACGAGCCTGGTGCCTGGCGGTTTATCGGCCAATGGGAAGCGCGCTGGCCGGTGCGCTGTTGCTGGCGAATGCGCTCGTCATCACCGGGCCAGTTGCCGGGACTCTGCCGGGAACGCCAATTCCGGTTGTGCTTGGCACCGGGTTCTATCTCGGCTTCCTGGGGCTCGCGGCGGTAGTAGTACACTTCGCGCGACAGCATCTCAGTCTCGCGCTGGCAGCAGAGAAGCGAGTGCCGTGGTTCGTTGGCGGAACTCTGGTCGTGACCTTCTTGCAGGTCTTTGCCTGGGTGCATGCCTCCCTGGGCTTGCTGCCTCAGGTGCACACCTACTCGATCATGGTGATCCTTGCCGGTGGACTCGTCTTGCTGGTGGAGCGGCGAGTGCTCGAATTGCGAGCGGATCTATCGCGTCACAGCGGAGAGTCCTTTCTCGGCTTTGCCCTCGTTCTCCTGGGATCGATGATGGCTTTGAGCCAGCCAAGCATGCGGATCTTCGGATTCGTGATGGCCGGACTGGTATGGCTCTATCAGGCGCGCGGTCGTCGGCACGAGGCTCACCAGTGGATCGGGTTGATTCTCATCGCCCTTGGTTTGGCTTCGATTGGCATGCTTCCCGGAGTCTCCCGAGGGGCTGGTCCTGTGCTTGGTTTTGCCATTGCTGCTCTCATGCACTCGATCGGGATCTGGGGCGCTGCCCGTGGTGATGCGGATCTGGCGCGAGCGGCCTCGGGGATGCGCAACAGTGCGGTCATTCTTACGGCCGTGGTCGCGATCCTCAGTCAGTGGCAGGAGGCTTCGGAACCCCTTGTTACTGCCGGCTGCCTGGCCCTGGCCGCTGGGATTCTGATCTGGCGTGCGCATGTGGAGGATCGCCAGAGCCTCATGCATGCGGCGATGGTCGTCGTCGGCTTGATCCTGCCCTACATCGGTTGCGTCGATCTAGCGGGTCAGTCGATACACGGCAATACGATGGTTTTCGGCCTGGCCATCGTGTCCATCCTCTGGCTTCTGCAGAACTGGTTGCTGCCGAGCAAGACTACGCGCAGAGCGCGATCCACCGTGCTATGGAGCTACGGAGCTCTCGCTGTGGTTGGCATGGTCTTGCGGGTCGTGATCGAACGCGGGACCGCTGGGGATGTGCTCTGGTACCAGCAGGCGATGGACTACTCTGGACCACTGTTGATGTCTGGAGTGCTGGTTGTTGCCAGCTATCTGTCTCGTTCGCTGATTCCCTCCGGGATGGCGGCCGTCATTGTGGTGATCTTGTTCCCGGAGCTGAAGGCCCGCTTCGAGGAGACTTTCGCCAATCTGGGTTGGGGGACTGGGCTGGGCAGCGCGAACAGTTCTCTCGTCCTCGTGATCGCAGCGTTTTTCTTGCGCCGATGGTCCTTCCTTGCGGATCTGAGGCCAGGTGATCGATTCCTCGATCGATTCGAATTCCCCCTACGGCGTTTCGACCACACGCTCTTCACCTGGCCCTTGCTCGCCTCGGCGATCTTTCTCGTCTGTCGGACAGAGACCTGGACGCTCTATAAAAACATCGCCGCCGGGATGTCCACCCAGTCGGCTGTCGCCATTCTCGTGACCGGGGCCACATGGACCTTGGTCGCTGCCTACTGCCGCAAGCACGGGGAGGCAAGAGTCGCCACCCACCTGGGTTGGATCTGGCTCGGCCTCGGTCTCGGATTCCTGCACTGGGAATTATCGGATGCACCGCGCTGGGACATGCCTCTGCTGCAACTATTGATCCTCTTGACGGTCTTCTACAGCATCTACAGGAGTCGATCGGAGTTGCGCGATCATGACTTCGAGAAGATTCTGACGATCCCGACCCTCAGAGTCCTCGCCGCTGGCTCAATTCTGGTCTCTTCCTTTGTCCTGGTCTTCTCCGCCTCGAGGACCCCGGATGCGAGCCTGGGTTGCTTGGCAGCCTTCCTTGCGGTGCAGCTATTCTGGCATGCTCTACGCTCTCAGAAGATCAGGTACGGGGCCACTCTCTTTGCTCTCACTCTCGCCTTGCTGCTCTCAATCTGGTCAACGAGCGGTTGGTTCTCAGGGGTCCTTCGGCAATCAGAATGGGGGAGTCTCGCGAGTCCGGTCATCGTCTTCCTTATCGCCGTCCAACTTGGGCACATCTTGCTCGAGCGCAGCGAGATTGCGCGCCAGGGTTTCCACTGTCTCGTCCAACCATTCCAGGTCGGATCCCTTCTGGTCACCATTGCCTTAGTTGGGCTCTTCGCCATGGAGCTCGACTCCCCCGGGCGACTCGACGATCTGCATCGCGCCATGGTGTTGCTGCTGCTTGTTCTCTGCGGTCGGAACTGGAATTCCGGACCGGCGCTGCTTGCGGCTGCTCTCCTCGGTTACGCCTGGACCGCAATTCCTGGATTGGCCGAAGGGGACCCTCGGCAACGCATCGAGTTCTTACTGACTCCCTGGCATCTAGCACTGTTTGCAGCGGCGGTTAGCAGCCTTGCATGCTTTGGTCTGGCGATCCAGGCACAGGCCAGCAAACTCGTCGATGGTACTTGGCCAGTCCTGCCCTATTGCGGATCCCGTTCCGACTGGCTGCTCGCGACGGGGACGACAGGGTCCTGTCTTGCCACATTTCTGATTCTAGTCTCACCTGAGTGGCGTGGGGATTCTGCCCAGTTGCTAGCGCCCTACCTTGGAGTGCTGACCCTGGCGCTCAGTGCGAGGCTGTGGAAGCAGCTTTGGCCAGGCTATGGCGCGGTTGTCTTGTTCGCGATCGGCAACGTGCAAGCGGTGCGGCTCTTCTTGGGGGACTCACTCCTGGGGGATCCGAACGGTATTTCCGAAGTGCATCTAATCTGTCTGGGATTGGTTGCGACCGTGATGCCGATTGCCCTGGGCTGCAGAAGACTCGCCGATGCCAATCTCCGGGAAGCTGCCCAGAGAGCGACTATGGCGCTTGCTGGAGCCACTCTCCTTCTGCTCGTTGCGAACTACCTGGTGAGGCACAATCTCCAGGATATCTCCTCTTTCCGATTCGGATTCTCTGGCGTCATCGCCTACGCCGCAGCGCTCGCGTTCCGGCAAGTTGCACGCTTGCAGAGTTCCGACAAGTCGTACCGCGCAGAGTTCTGTGAATCGGCTTACCACTTCGGCGTGACGATTGCGCTCTGGTGTGCAGCGCTTCTGATCCCTGCTCTGCGCGGACCCCAGCTCGCCCTCTTCGCGCTCAGTGTGCCGCTCTATTACTTTGCCGTCCGAGCGGAGATGGCCTGGCGGCTCGGGCAGTCGGTGAGTTCGCGCTACCGGACATCAGCTGCCGGGCTCGGTTGCGTTCTGCTGGGACTCTATGCCGCACGGGCTGCCTTCCAGGTCGCGCTATTCCCGGACACTGTCGTTCAGACTGAGCATTACCACCACGGCTCGCCCTACGTGATGGTGATCGGCTTGATCCTCCTGCGCATGTTTCGGCTTGGGGGCAGTTACTGGTTGGCGTTTTACGGCGGACTCGCGTTGATCGTTGGTAGCTACTTCGCGGTCACTTCCTTCCCGGACCTGAGACCCTTTGACCACATCATCGCCGGCGCGTGGGTCGGAATTGTGATGGCCCATTTTTGGTCCCTTGCCACGACGCAGCGCTCACCTCTCCGTGCAGGTTTGCAGTCCCTCGGTGGTGTCGGGGATGAGGATTGGGCGCAGCTCCGCAGTTCATGGGGGTTCAGCCTCTTTGCAGCTACTCAGATCCTGGCATTGCTCGCGGCCAAAGACCATGGCGATGATCCACAGGCGGTGGCGCCGATTCTTCTCGGGGCAGCGAGCATTGCCTTACATCACGGTGTTCTGCGCCGCCGGCTGTGGTACTTCGTGCTCGCTGCTGTGCAGGTTCTGATCGCAGTCCATGCGGATCTGTTCGTGGCGAGTTACCTGGATCGTCAGGACATTATCTGGGTGTTGTTGGCCCTCTGGGGCATTGCCATCGCTGCTCTCTGGTTCTTTCGCGGAGCCATCGGCAGCCAACGTGGTGGTGGTCTCGTGCTCGGTGGGCTTGCGGTAACGATCTTCGCGCATGTTATCTACCACGATCCTTCTTCGTCGACAGCACTCTGGGCAGTTGCTTTGCTTGGCTTGACTGCACCCTGGATCCCTCGGCCGGGGGTACTCGCCAGTCTGCAAGACGAACGGCTTGCTGCCTGGTTGCTGTTGTTGGTTCCGACTTGGTTGGCCTACTTTGGACAGGTCTCCGTGACCAACGGGAGATGGTCGATGGCATTCGAGGCCTGGCCAGTTCTCTTGGCGACTGCAGCCACCCTGGTCACAAGTGTTTTGGCTCACCTCTGCCAAAGCCGCTTCTCGGGTCGGGTTGAAGACTTCGGTGGCCCTGCCCCGATGTTGATTCACCAGTTGCTGAATCTTCTGCGAAGAACAGGAACGAAGCTGTTCTTGGCCAATGCCCTTGGCACTCTGTTGACCGTCGGCTGCTTGCAGATGGTCCACTACGGTCAAGCCTTTGCAGACCGGGAACTGGGCTTGCTCTGTCTGCTCTACGCCGCCCTCGCCTGGATCGCTTGGTGTGTGGCTCACAGGCTGCAATCGGCGATCGTTTTTGCGCTGATGGAGCTTTGCCTTGCGGCGATGTTCCTCGCGGTCCGTCGTCAATTTCTGCTGACCACCGAGTATTGGCAGCCCGAGTACGATGTCTGGGCCAGCCTGATCACAGCGGTTCTGCTCACCGGACTGAAGCAGGCGGCTGGACCACAACCAAGGATGGTCAATCAGCCGATTGCAGTCTCGCTGCTTGTGTTGCCGGTCGTCGCCATGGGCGTGACTCTCGTCAATGGCCTTGGGACAGACGTGACGCTGATTGTCGTCGGGCTGCATAGCTTGATGTTCGCCTTCCTCGGCAAAGACGATCGTCATTCCCCCTATAACATTCTCGCCGTGCTGGGCTTCGTGAGCTTCGTTCTGATCGTGTTTGCTACGAAGCTCGAGCTGAGCGTTTTGCACGCCTACGTTGTGCCTGTCGGCCTGGGGATTCTCTTGCTCCTGCAGTTGTTTCGCGAGCGGATCAGTGCGGGGCAACGCGGTCGGATTCGGATGGTGACTGTCCTAGCGATGCTCGGCAGCTCCGGGTACTACGCGGTGATCGATCCCCGTTACCCAATCGGATTCAATCTCACCCTCTTGATCCTGGCCTTGCTGGCGATGGGACTGGGCGGGTTCCTCCGGATCAGAATCTACCTCAGTCTCGGATTCGCCGGGCTGCTTGTTAGCCTCGGATCGATTGTCTATCGCGGTCTCGCTGGGCTCGAGCGTACCGGTCGCATGACCGCAGTTGGATTTCTGGTGTTGGTCATCGGTGCAGCGCTAGTTGCTGGAGCCATCTACTACAAGACGCATCGAGTACAACTCAGTGCTCGGCTGGATGCATGGCGTCAGCGATTCGGAGAATGGGAATAGGCGGCCGCAGGGGCTGGCTTCGAATCTCGTAAGCGTCTTGCCTGTGGAGCCTTTTCTCTTCAAGGTGACCGCCATGGTAAGCCACTCCAAATCGCCCAAGGTTGCCGTCGCGGATCTGGTCTTCGTCGGCTTCAACTCACGAGCAGCAGCCCTGCACCGGGAGACCGGTGAAATTGTTTGGCAATGGAAGTCGCCCAAGGGCAGCGGTTTCGTTGCTCTCTTGCTTGACGGTGAACGCCTCATTGCCTCGGTTCGTGGCTATACCTACTGCCTGAATCCGCTGACTGGAGCCCAGCTCTGGACGAACGCCATGACCGGATTTGGTTCAGGTGTGCCCTGTCTCAGCTCCTTCCGTGGATCGTCTCTAGGAGCTTCTCTTCTGGCGCAAGCTGAGACGGATGAGAATGCCGCCGCTGCGGCAGCGTCTTGAGGGATGCCAGCAGTCGAGGCATGCATCGAGATGGAGCCTTGAGCGTTTGAAAGATCCGATCGCAAGAAGACTGACGAAACACAGCCCTCTGATACTGGATGGTGCTTTCGCCACTGAGCTCGAGCGCCGCGGTCAGAACCTGCAGCACTCACTCTGGTCTGCTCGCCTGCTCATGGATGCACCCGAGGCGATTCGAGACCTGCATCTGACCTATCTCCGTGCCGGCGTAGACTGCATCACGAGCGTGGGGTACCAGGCCTCTGTCCCTGGGTTCATGGCCTGCGGATTCTCGCCTGCTGAGGCCCGCGAACTCTATCTGGATTCGATTCGCATCCCCCTGCAGGCCCGCGATGACTTTGTCCGCGAGTCGGGTGGGCCTGAGCCCCTGGTTGCCGCGTCCATTGGGCCCTACGGTGCCTATCTGGCTGATGGCTCCGAGTATCGCGGTGCGTACTCTGCTTCGGCGGCAGAGATCGAGAACTTTCATCGTCAGCGCATCGAGTTGATCAATGAGCTGGCGGAGCAGGGGGCAGCTCCCGACTTGATCGCGATCGAGACCATTCCCTCTTTGGACGAAGCCCTGATCCTCGCCGGAATCCTGGAGTCCTGCGTGACCCAGCCTGCATGGCTCGCATTCAGTTGTCGAGATGCGGAACGCAACTGTGAAGGCCAGTTGATTGAAGTTTGCACCCAGGCGCTCGATGCCTGCCCGGCAATCGTCGCCGTGGGGGTCAATTGTACCTCACCTGAGCACATGCCCGCATTGATCGGCAGAATGGCGAAGGTGACCAGCAAGCCGATTCTAGCCTATCCAAACTCTGGGGAAGTCTATGACCCGAAGGAGCGCAGTTGGGGTGGGCAGAACATCTTTGCCAATCTCGAGGATGCTGCGACTCTTTGGGTTTCTGCGGGCGCGAGCCTGCTGGGTGGATGTTGTCGTACGGGTCCTAAGGACATCGCCAGGTTGGTTCGCTGGCGCGATTCGCTTCTATGATGCAGCCTGACTGAAGGAGCTGGCTGCTGTCTTGCCTGCGTACTGACTCGCACCGGCATGTGGCAGGCGCTCCGCCAAGACGATCATCTTCTTGCCCAGGGCCAGCGGAGGTGACATCACTCCCTGAAGAAGTTCGGCGCGTAGCTTGGTTTCCTTCTTGAGGCGCTTGCGCAGAAACATGGCCGTGGCAATCCATGCGGGTAGCCATAGAAGGGGCGCCAGAACAAGCGAAGAGCGGCTGTACCTGGCAGTATCCACGGCGCGAATGCGGAAACCGTTGGTGACCAAGATGAAGCGAAGCTCGAAGTAGTCGATCAGGTGTGCGTGCCCAATGAACTTGCCCTTGCCGTCGCTGGACGGCCAGATTTGAGAGACTTCACAGAGCGGGCCACGGTTTGCCGGGCTGTGGCCGGTGAGCATGTGCGAGAATCGTGCGCGAAGGTTGAGCACATTGGGAGTGGTGATCAATAGGTGCCCACCGGGCTGTATCAGTCGCGCGAACTCAGCGATCAATCCGGATTGAGCAGGATGGTGCTCGATGCCCTCGCTGCAGAGAATCGCCGCGAAAGACTCGTCAGCGAAGGGCAGGTCGGCGGTGAAGTCGACCTTTACCCGTGGCGATCCGGGCGGGGCTGAGGTCTTGGGGAAGAGATCGGCCGCCCATGGTCTGAAGCCCGCTGCTTCGATACCCTGCCAATTGACGCCCGTACCGGCCGGCAAGTCAAGGCAGGCCCCCTTGGGCATGACTTGGGTGAGGATGCTCTGGATGTCACCGTAGGCGTGACCAGACCGGAAGAGGTTGCGCAGCATGAATAGAGGGGGAGGATAGCGATCTTGGCTCCTGAAGAAGAGAGCGAAGCTAGGCGAAATCCTCCGCTCTCACTCACTTGCTGGGCTTGAAGACGGTCACCGGCATCCTGCGCCGCTCCTTACGGTACCTGAGGCCGTGGCGCGCCAGGCCTTCGACCAAGCTGTCCTTGTCGTGGACCTCCAGCTCGATGGCATACTTGCCCGTCAGTCCAGTCTCGTCGATGCATGGTCGTTCGCCAGCGGTGATGCGACTGATATGTGTGGCCAGGCGAGACATGCTCACTGCCTCGCCATAGAGATTTGGCCCCATGCTTCGAGTCATGCCTTTTGGCTTCTCTTTGACCTCTGGCGCATCGGCCCCGGGAATGCGTTCCAGCACGGTGCATTCCATCTCTTCTTCGATGACCTCGGTGTGATAACCCATGCGTTCTGCCATGCTCGCCTTGAGCATGGGCAGCAGCTCCTCCTGACGGGCCTCGGGCACGGCGGCTCGGATGGTCCAGCTGGGATCGCCGGGGAGTTCAAGGCGCATCTGGGCCAGGGGAAGATCGTAGATGCTTCGGATCAGGAGGCTTCGCAGCATGCCGACGGCGACGATTTGCCATTTTCCCCTGCGGAGCGATCTACCCGCGGTACCCGAGTGTGGCTCCACGGTGATTTCTGGGCCGATCGGTGGCTCCGCATAGACCGCATCTTCCGTGGCGTCCGATCTGGAGCTGCGTTTGATGGGCAGATCCAAGTCCTCTCCGGCGAGAAGGGAGCGCAGCACCGGGGCGGTCACTTGATTCGCGTAAGTACTGGCGGCGATCCGTCCCTCACGATCGATGAGGACCATGTGGGGGACGGCTACCGGGTCGTAGGTGGAGAAGGCGGTCTCGCTAGCGTCGATTCCGATCAGGCCTCGGCGCCCTCGGCGTTCCATGAATCTCTCGACCGTCGCGATGTCTTCGGCGGTAATCGTCAGGTAGACCAGGTCCTCGTCGGCGAACTCTTCAACGAGGGCGTTTGCCGACGGCATGTGGGCCAGGCAGGCACCGCACCAGGTCGCCCAGAATTCGAGTACGACGACCTTGCCTTTCAGGCTGGCCAGACTCGGGGGCTCTTTCTGGCCTTCGCCCAAGATAGCGGTGAGTCCGAGTTCAGGAGCCATCTCTCCAGGGGCCGGGACTTCGGTCTGCGCCGGGACTTTCATGGCTAGGGAAATGGCAAGAAGGATAGCTGTAATCTGGTGCATGACTTGGACTCTGGAAGTGCTAGAGGCGAAGGACGCGACTGGTCCCGGCCTCGATAGTGATCGGTATGCGCTGGCGTTCCTCACCCTCGAAGAAGAGAAGCAGGTTGCGAGCACGTGGTGAAACCAGGACGAACTCGGAGCGGCCATCGGTGATCGGAAAGCCGCGGGGATAGCGACGGTGCACGAGTCCGGCCTCGAGGCGAACGGGCAAGACCTCCCCATCTTCATCTAGCAATTGGGCACGATCTGCTTGGATGGCAGATTCGAGAATGATCTGCAGGTGGCTGCGCTGCTCGACGGAGATCTGGAGATCACCGACCTCCGGGACCTCCAGGATGCGCTCCTCAATGGAGGCAGCCCATATACGGACTTGCAGACCCTTACGCATGACCTTGTCGAATGCGAAGCGACCGTCCTCATCCGTCTTGCTGCGAGCCCCGTTCGCGGCGAAGGATAGCTGCATGCCGCTACCCGCTAGCTGTTCCCCGAGGGAGAAGGAGTGGCTGCTGCCAAGGCCGGGTTTCCAGGTCGTGCGCAGGGATCCCGCGAGCATGTCCATCCCGGAGTCAACAGGTCTGTGAAGTTGCACCTGCGCCCCGGGCACTGGCTCCCCTCGCTGGTCGATGACGACTCCCTTGACTCCGACCAGGGTCGCTCGCGGGAGCACCAGGTCGAGAGGACTGCCCGCTGCTCGATACCAGCTATGGGTTTGCAGGCTGATTGGATCGACGAGCACGAGGCGGAGGTTCGATTCGGGCATGTCTGGTAGGCGGAACTCACCAGCCCCGTCTAGCTCGACACTGCCGGGCATGAGCATCGCGATGGGAGGGTCCGCGAAGGCCCAGAGCTGGGCGCCCTCCGCCGGCAGTCCATCATCGTAGAGGACACGGCCTCGACGGCTCCCAGCTGACAAGTGGGGGGCAGGGGGGCGGTCGCCAGGGATCGCCTGCATTCGGAGATGACCGGCCGATGCCTGAAGAGTCTCGAGACTCACATAGTTGGTCAGGTAGCCGGCCAGGGATGCACGCAGGCGAAGCCCCGCCATGCGGGGCAGTTCTGCAAAGGTGAAGCTTCCATCGCCGCGGGTTTTCTCCCGCCAACGCAGATCGCCAGATTGATCAAGGGGAATAGCGAAGCTCTCTCGCAAGCCCTCCGGAAGCTCGAAGGCCAGGGCAACTTCTGCCAAAGGCAGGCCAGCGGAGTTAGTCACCAATCCATGGAGCTGCATCCGGGCTGCGGCAACCACGGTCGTTTCGCCATCGGATCCATCGCCGCGCAGAAATCCACCGAGGACGGTGGTCAAGTCGGGTTCATTGACAGTGATGGCGCCGAGACCCAATTGATCGATTCGGAATCGACCCTGTAGATCCGATGCAAGAAACTGATCTTGCCCACTTTCTGTGCTGATAAAGCGCAGACTACGACCGGGCAGGGCTTGGCCATCGCTGTCAAGGAGGCGTCCCCTGCGAATCGCCGGTGATCCTGATGAGGTTTGTGTCGAGGCCCCTGCGGGGAGAGCACTGCGAGCGGGTTCTTCTTGTAGAGGGGGACTCGTCAGCGATGTAGCGATGCTGGTCTCGGCATCGCCGAATTGCGGATTCTCCAGTTCTGGTTCACCGGTCAATAAGAGGGTTGTTGTCAGGACCAGAACCAAGCTGAGGGCTCCTGCTGCCGCGAACAGACTGGCGAACGAGGCGCGAGGGAGCTTCCCCGCCAAGAGAGGAGCGAAGGCCACAGCCCAAATGCGTCGCTCGCCACTGCTGCGACGGTCCAGTTCGCCACGTAAGAGCTCATGAGCCCGAGACAGGCGGCTGCGCACCGTGGAGCGGCTCACTCCCTGACGTCGCGCCACCTCCGCATTGTCATGACCATGGAAGTAGTGCAGCAGCACGGTTTCTCGATAAGGCGCTCGCAGAGTCTGTACCGCAGCCATGAGTTGAGCGAATTGCTCTGCTTCTCCTGCGAGCTCGGAGCTGTTGGGCATGGCCTCGGGGAGAGCGGCTTGCTGCTCCCGCCGGCGTCGGGCTCGGGTCGCGCGCTGTCTCGTCGCCACTGTGTTGCGCAGCACACGAGCCAGCCAGGCTCGAGGGTTGGCTCGATGTGGGGGTGGACAGCTGAGCGCCCGAAGCCAGGCATCTTGCAGGGCGTCCTCCGCTTCCCCTGAGTCGCGTAGGAGTTGGCAAGCCAGGGTCCTCAGCCAGCTGCTGTGACCAAGGAGCTCCTCAATGCTTGGGCCGAACTCGCCGCTCATGCAGCCATAACGCAGCAGGACAGACTAGCGTCCCCGGATTTGTCAGAGGATTTGCTGTTCTCCGGTAGGCATGCTGAGTCGTCGATGATGCTCACCGCGAAAACCACTCACGCTCCACAGCAAGCCCTTTGGCAAGCTGGGTCCTAGTCGTGATAGCCAGTTATCTCATCTAGGGGTAAAACCTAGGCATGTTCATGAGACGCCACCTCGTTGCGGTTGCCCTGTCCGCAGTTTCCACCCTCTGCTTTGCCGCTCCGACACAGGCACAAGCTGCCAAGATCGAGAAGCTCACCGACTCCTGCTCGATTCCCGGCCAGCAGGGATTCACCCTGGATATCCTCGACCTGCCATTCCTCGGCAACCAGAGGTTCGGCTTCGTTCTCGGCTTTCGCCCGAGCTCCGACCTGCTGATGCTGTACTTCTCATTCATCCCGGCAGTTCAGCCTACGCCGGTGGGGCAGTGCGAGCTCTACCTGAATGCCAATGCGGTGATGCAAGGTCAAGGTGGCGGAATGATCGGTCCCTTCCTACCAGGACCGGATGGGAACTTCTTGCCCTGCCCCGTGCCGGATGTGCCCGAGCTGATTGGGCTTTTCGTCGAAGTTCAGGCGACTGCGACTCAGCTCACTGGGCCGCTTCTCACCAGCGATGCCTGGCGTTTGACCTTCGGCCTCGAACCGCTGCCAGACTCCGGACAGGCTGCTGGTCGCTAGGAACACCACTCGCTCGTTCTAATTGGGAACCTTCATCGGTTCCCTCCTGCAGTCTGGCGATGCTCGTGTAGGCCTCTACCCATCTCCTCGTAGAGACTCTGTTTTCACAAACCAGGAGTCTCAATGAGAATGTCATCCCTTCAGCTCGCAGCGACCGTTGCCCTCGCCCTGCTTTCAACTCTGCCGGCTCAGGAACGTGTTTCCGAGCAGGCAGAGGCGGTCGCTGAATCCGAAGACGCCTGCCGCAGCGCACGGGATCAACTCATGCGCGCCATCTACGCGGTCGATTTCGACGGCATGCGTGCGGCGCGTAAGCAACTCGTCAAGCTCTTCGAGAATCCCGAACTAGGCGCGGATGCGATGTATCACGCGGCCCATGCGGATTGGTGGCTCA
The DNA here is from genome assembly GCA_021776805.1 of Planctomycetota bacterium. Classification (GTDB taxonomy): domain Bacteria; phylum Planctomycetota; class UBA1135; order UBA1135; family UBA2386; genus JAJFFD01. The sequence goes on along the minus strand of JAJFFD010000029.1, from coordinate 24,239 downwards.
GTAGAGAAGCCGGTATCGATCCCAGGGTGAAGGGCGAGCGTCTCGACAGAGCCATCGCGGCCTTGTCGCGTTCTGTTGAGATCGAAGCGGAGAGTGCGGACAGCCAGGCGCTTCTGGCATGGCTTTGCTTTCTTCGTATCGGCACTGCGCCGCAGATGGCGCGGGAACTCGGGCCGCGGCAGGGCATGGCAATGGAGATCGCCCTGGAGCTAGGGCCAGACAATCCACGGGTTGTCCTTTTGGATGCCATGAGCCTGTTCTCCCTGCCTGCAGAGCACGGCGGTGATCGCGAGAAGGCTCTCAGTCGATTCAAGGAGGCAAGGGAGATGCCAATGTTGGAGAGCGATGAAAAGAGCAGTGGTCCGATCTGGGGGCGAGCCGAGGTCTGGGGAGAGAGCGGTCTCTACCTGATGAGCGCCGGCAAGGTGAAGGAGGCGGTGGCGGCACTCGAGCATGCCCTCGAGATCCAGCCTGATTGGCGCATGGTCAAGGATCGCGCCCTTCCCCGTGCAAGGCGAATGCTCGAAGAGAAGTGAGAGCCCAGAGAGCAGGAAGCAAAACTTCTTGCTCTCACTCTTCTTTGCTGCTGTCTCGCTGGAATCACTCGAGCTCAGCAAGGTCTCCATGGCGTCTTCCCGCCAGATGCGGAGAACTGCCTGGATCTTGGCTAGAGATCCTCGAAGCGAGCTGCCTCAGCGTCGGCTGTGAGGGCTATGATCCCCGCATGCTCCGCCTTCATACGCTGCTTGTCAGCATCACCCTCCTAGTCTGCACCGCTTCGACCACTGCTCAGCGGAGACCCCTTGCTGACACGGAGAACTGCAAGCTCTTCACTCTCGAGTCCAAGTTGCTCAGTGCCTTTTGGGGTCGCTCGGTTTCCATCGAAGCCGGTGTGGTCCTGCCTCCAGGCTATACAGCAGATAAGAGCCTTCCGGTCGCCTACAACATCCATGGCTTTGGTGGTACGCACAGCGGCGCCTGGCGCAGAGAGAAGAACCTGGTCGCTGGAGTGAGCAGCGGCGAGCTGCCGCTGATGATCTACGTTTTTCTAAATGCAGCATGCCCGCTCGGACATCATGAGTTTGCTGACTCGGTCAACAACGGGCCCTGGGGGGAGGCGCTGACCAGCGAGTTCATTCCGGCATTGGAGAAGGAGTTCGGCGCCTTCTCTGCACCCCGCGGACGCTTTCTGACTGGGCACTCGAGCGGCGGCTGGAGCAGTTTCTGGCTGCAGGTGACCTACCCCGAGTTCTTCAATGGCACCTGGTCCACGGCCCCGGACTCTTTGGACTTCAGAGATTTCACCGGCATCGATATCTACGACTTCGACAACGTCTACATGGATCCGCAGGGAGAAGAGATCATGTTGATGCGCCGCAATGGTGAATTCACCACATCGATTCGCTCCTTCGTCGAGCGCGAGTTCAAGCAACAGGCCTACGGTGGACAGTTCGCCAGCTTCAACGCGGTATTCAGTCCGCGAGGAGAGGATGGCCGACCGATGATGATCTTCGATCTGGAGACCGGGGAGATCGATCCCTTCGTTGCCGAAGCCTGGAAGAAATACGATGTCTCCCTGCTCTTGCGGGAGAAGTGGCCGGAGATCGGCAAGAGTCTCGAAGGCAAACTGCACTGCTACTGCGGCGATATTGACACCTTCCGCCTCGAGGGCCCGTTCAAGTTGTTGGCCGACGAACTCGAGCTACTCGGCAGTGACGCGGAGTTCATTCTGGTCCCGGGACGGGATCACAGCAGCGTGGCGGCGCCCAGTGATGAGTTCTGGCCCAAGGGCATGATGCACCGCATCCATTGGGAGATGGCGGAGCGGTTCGCGGCCGGGAGCTAGTCCAGGGCCATTAGGCGTTCGTGGTCATTGGCCCATCCGTCAGCATGACGCTCGACAGCGGCTGGGCCTGAGGGGATCATGTTCGGCGAGAAGAACAGGAGGAACCTCATGGCCAAGAGTAAGGAAGAACGAATCCGCTTCGCAAATGACGAGATTCTTGCGAGCGGCAACCTGGCTGCGGTGGAAGATATCTTTGCCGCCGATTACCTGGTCCATTCGGCTGGGAGAGACTATGCGGGCACCGACTTCGTGCGGCGCTTTGCCCGGCAGCTGCGCGCGGCGATTCCGGATATCCGGGTCAAGGCGATCGCTCTGCTGATGGATGCGGGTGACACGGTGGTCTGGCAGCGCTGTCTGAGCGGAACCCACGAAGGCGATCTGCAGGGCATACCGGCCTCCGGACAAAAGGTTGAATGGTGGGACATGCACGTCACCCGCTTCGAGGGCGAGAAGATCGCTGAAGAATGGGCGGTTTCAGACTTGGCGGGGGAGTTGCTCTTGAAGTTGCCGAAGAGGTGAGGCGACTGCGCTTGGGCATTGAGCCTGGCCTTGGTGCGGACCTTGCATGCTCCCTAGCGTCCCATTCAGCGCTTGCAAAACAGCGATGGCAGGGCAACACTCAGCTGCTCGATGTCCATGCAGCGCATCAAGTCCATGGTGAAGTCGATCCCTGGTGCCAGCTGGCTCTTCAGTCGCCTGCGCGACCCGGGCTCCAGCCATGGCGAGCGCGGCATCAAGCGCATGGGCCACCGGGAATACGTCGGTGGACTCTGGGACGAGGTGGGCAAACTGCAGTTCGATCTCCTGCTAGCCGAAGGGCTGCGCCCGGAGCACTATCTGCTCGACGTCGCCTGTGGGAGCCTGCGTGGGGGGCGGTTGTTCATCCCCTATCTCGAGGCCGGCCACTACCTGGGCATAGAGAAGGAAGAGAGCTTGATCGAGTCCGGGATCGCGGACGAAATTGGCAAGGAACTGAATCAGGAGAAGCGTCCCTGCTTCGTGGTCTCCAGCAGCTTCGAATTCGAGAAGTTCACGGCGAGGCCAGATTTTGCCCTGGCTCAGTCCCTCTTCACGCATCTGCCTGCGGGGATCATCAACAGCTGCTTTGCCAAGCTCCGGCCGGCAATTGCCGATGGTGGCCGCTTCTATGCCACCTTCCGTGAGACCGAGACCGAGGTGGAGAATTCCAGCGAGCCCCATGATCAAGAACGCTTCCTCTACACTCGCGGGCAGATGGAGCAGTTCGGCAGCGAGAACGGTTGGCGGCCGGAGTACATCGGCGACTGGGGTCATCCCCGTGGGCAGGTGATCGTCCGCTACTGGCCAGCCTGATCGAGCTCCCTGGGTCCTTTCCGATCCTGACTCCGTACCTCGAATCGCCCCCTTGGACAGCACCCCCCCTCTCGGGTATAAATCTTCGGCTTTCCTCCCTGGAGAAAGCGACTTGGAACGATTCGTCGGCGAAGGCCTGACCTACGACGATGTTCTGCTGGTGCCGCAAAGTTCGGACGTGCTACCGGCAGACGTGTCCACGAGGACTGCATTCTGCCGAGGTGTGGACCTGCAAATCCCCATCTCCAGCGCCGCCATGGACACGGTGACCGAGTCACGCATGTCCGTGGCTTTGGCCCAGCAGGGCGGAATCGGCATCATCCACAAGAACCTGGCAATCTCCGAGCAGGTCAAGGAAGTGGAGACCGTCAAGCGCAGCGCCAACGGAGTCATTCTCGATCCCGTCACCCTGCGTGCCAACGCTACGGTGGGCATGGCCAAGGATCTCATGCGGGGCAACCGCATCAGTGGTCTGCCCGTGGTCGATGGCGATATGCGCGTGGAGGGCATCCTCACTAGCCGGGACCTGCGCTTCGTCGAGAGTCGCAGCACTCTGGTGGGTGATGTGATGACCAAGACCGATCTGGTTACAGCCAAGCCGGAAACCACTCTGCAGGAGGCGGCGAAGATTCTGCAGCAGCGCAAGGTGGAGAAGCTCATCCTTCTGCACCAGGACGGGCGCCTCGCCGGCTTGATCACCATCAAGGACATCAACCTGCTCGAGGAGTATCCGCAGGGGGCTCGAGATTCCCGCGGTCGCCTACGAGTGGGTGCGGCGGTTGGTGTTCTCGATCTGGAGCGAGTGAGCCAGCTGGTGTCGGCGGAAGTTGATGTGATTGTCGTGGACACGGCCCATGGCCATTCGCAGAACGTCATCAAGACTGTTCGCAACATCAAGGCCAAGCATGAGATCCCTGTGGTCGCAGGAAACGTGGCTACGGCAGAGGCTACTCAGGCCCTGATCGAAGCCGGAGTGGATGGCATCAAGGTCGGCATCGGCCCGGGTTCCATCTGCACGACGCGGATCGTCACCGGCGTGGGCGTGCCCCAGTTCACGGCAGTCTTCGATTGCGCCAAAGTAGCGGCGAATGCAGGCATCCCGGTGATCGCTGATGGCGGGATCCGGACTTCGGGTGACATCGCCAAGGCTATGGCCGCCGGCGCCTCCTCGGTGATGCTCGGATCTCTCATGGCTGGGCTGAACGAATCACCGGGAGAGATAATCCTCTACAAGGGCCGCACCTTCAAAGCTGTGCGCGGCATGGGCTCCCTGGGAGCCATGTCCGCAGGCAGCGCCGATCGATATGGCCAGGGTGATGTCAAGGAGCCCATGAAGTTCGTGCCGGAGGGCGTCGAGGGCATGGTGCCGACGAAGGGGGCCTTGGCTGACTATGTCTACCAATTGGTAGGTGGTCTACGTTCCGCCATGGGCTACTGCGGCGCTGAGACCCTGGGGCATTTTGTAGAGCGAGCCCGCTTCATTCGGACGACCACTGCGGGGATGCGCGAGTCCCATCCCCACGACATCTCGATCACCAAGGAATCACCCAATTACACGGGAGACGTGGAGTGAGCGCAGGACAGGGCGGTCAGAATGGCGGCGATGCCAGGACCGAAGGTGGCATGAAGGGGGGAGTCTTGGTGGTCGACTTCGGCACACAATACTGCCAACTCATCGCCCGTCGTATTCGCGAGATGGGGGTCTACTCGCGGATTACGGTCCCCGAGAGAACCGGGATGATGATGGCTGCCATGCAACCTACAGCGGTCATCCTCTCCGGTGGCCCGCGCTCGGTCTACGACGCGGATGCGCCGAAGTTGGATCCTCAGGTTCTGGCTGCGGGCGTGCCGGTGCTCGGCATCTGCTACGGCATGCAGCTCATCAGCGACCAACTTGGTGGCAAGGTCGAGCCGTCGAGCGAAGGTCGAGAGTACGGTCGCACCAACATGAATCTCGTGGCCGAGTCGCCACTTCTAAAGGGAGTGTCTGCCGAGTCGGTAGTGTGGATGTCCCATGGCGACAAGATTACAGCGCTGCCAGAGGGTTTCGAGATCCTGGCGCGTAGTGAACCTTGTCCAGCGGCTGCGGCAGAGAACCGTGAGCGCGGCATCTACGCTCTGCAGTTCCATCCCGAAGTGAGCCACAGCGAGTTCGGGGCAGAGATTCTACGCAACTTCGTCTTGGACATCGCCGGCTGTTCGGCGGACTGGGAGCCAGGTTGCATCGCCGAGCGCAAAGTCGCAGAGATCCAAAAGCTGGTTGGAGAGAGTGGTGAGGTGGTTCTCGGTCTGTCCGGTGGAGTGGATTCGTCCGTGGCTGCGGTGCTCGTGCATCGTGCCATCGGCAAGCGCTTGCACTGCGTCTTCGTGGACAATGGGCTCCTGCGCAAGGGTGAGCGAGAAGGGGTTGAGTCGCTGTTTTGCGATGACTACCACATGGATGTGCGGGTGGTGGATGCACGCGAGCGCTTCCTCAGTGAATTGGCCGGGGTGACCGACCCGGAAAAGAAGCGCAAGATTATCGGTCGGGTCTTCGTCGAGGTCTTCAAGGAGGAGGCAGCGACCCTGGACAACGCGCACTTCCTTGGGCAAGGGACTCTGTATCCCGATGTGATCGAATCCGTTGCCGCCCATGGTGGGGCGACGGCGACCATCAAGAGCCACCACAATGTGGGCGGTCTGCCGAAGGACTTGAACATGCAGTTGGTTGAACCCTTGCGTGATCTGTTCAAGGACGAAGTTCGCGCCCTCGGTCGTGAGCTCGGACTACCCCCGAGTCTGGTGGATCGGCAGCCTTTCCCTGGGCCGGGCCTCGCTGTGCGTTGTCTCGGCGAAGTCAGCGAAGAGCGCCTGACACCTCTGCGTGAAGCGGATGCGATCATGCGCGAGGAGATCGAAGCGAAGAGTCTGCATTCGAATCTCTGGCAGTACTTTGCTGTGCTCTTACCGGTGCAGTCCGTGGGAGTCATGGGGGACAAGCGCACCTATGAGGAGGCCTGTGTTTTGCGGGTGGTATCCAGTCAGGACGCCATGACAGCCGACTGGGAGCTTTTGCCAGTGGATGTGCTGCAGCGGATCAGCAACCGCATCATCAATCAGGTGAGCGGCATCAACCGGGTCTGTCTGGATATTTCCAGCAAGCCACCGGCGACGATCGAGTGGGAGTAGGGAGTAAGCGGGAATAGGTCTGCAAGACCTGCCCATGTCATGGGCAGAAAGCCGCGGGAAGGCTTCCACGTCAATGCCTGCAAGCGGCGCTCTCTGGAGTAGACTCCAAGGAGCGTGAATTGGTATCGAGAACGCCTGGGTGAGGACTGTTCGGCTCTCGGCAGCTATCGTCGAGCTGAGGCCTGGGTTGCGTACCTGGACTTTCGTGGAGTGATCCTCGCTGCCAGCTCGCACAAGTCCGAGGCCGATGCCGAGCAGCGGCTAGAGGAGAAGGTGGGCAAGCATCTGGAGGCGATCTTGGGACTAGAAGAGATCAGCGCCGCCCAGGAGCTGAATCTGGTTCTGGAGACGGGCACGGAGGCCGAGGGGATTCGGCGCTTCATTCGGCCCATGAACAGGGACCGAGCCCGCCTCGAGCTCGACTTGGGGGTGGATGGCAGTCTGGTCTTCCAGGACGCGGAGTCCGGACGCACCTCCATCGCTAGCCGCGGTGAATCAGGGGAGCCTGAGTTCCTGCATGTGGGGGATCCGGTGCATGGCGACGATTCACTGGCCAGGCCGCGGCCGATTCCCCAGCGCACGCCAAGCAGCGCGGAAGAGCAGGAACTGCGCAAGGAGAAGAGTAAGCGGGTGCGCGCTCTCCTGCGTTGTCCCCAGTGCCGTGGCGAGCTGTCCGATCGGGATGATGCGCTGTTCTGCGCTGGCTGTGCGCATAGCTATCCAAGCCATGCCGGCAAGCCGGTCTTGGCCTTGAGCCGGGACTACGATGCCTCTCCCGAGGGCGTGCCCGCCTCGCAGAATCCCTATGGCCAGCAGTGCCTCTCTTTGATCGAGCAGTACCGCGATGGCTGGGTCCTGGACTGCGGCTCTGGCAGTCCGAGCCTGGGTTTCTACAACGTAGTACATCTGGATCTGGCGGCTTATCCGGAGGTGGACCTGGTCACGGATGGAGAGGCGCTGCCCTTTGCGGATGCAAGCTTCGACTGTGTTCTGTCAGAAGCAGTGTTGGAGCATGTGCGCGATCCCTGGGGCTATGTGCGTGAGTTGGCGCGCGTTCTCAAGCCCGGTGGACGAGTGCGCCTGGATGTGGCCTTCCTGCAGCCCTACCACGGCTATCCGGACCACTACTTCAACATGACCCGCTCTGGACTGGAGCTCATCCTCGAGCAGGCGGGCTTTGTCGCCGAGTATCTGGACGTGGGCCCGCACCAACATCCCTTCGTGGTTCTGTCCATGATCCTCAATGGCTTCGTGCAGGGGACGGCGGACCAGAACAAGCGAGAGAAGATTCTGGGTATGCGCATCTCTGAGGCCATCGAAAGGCTGGCTTCTGGGCATGCCGAACCCTTCGATGGTCTGGATCAGAATTCCATTCATCGGCTGGCCTCCGGATTTCAATGCGTGGCCCGCAAGAGCAGCGAGGAGGCCTGAGTATGTTCAGTGCAAGTCTATTGGGCAGGCCATGGGCGCAATCCCAGGCTGCCAACCAGGCCATCGATCTCTTCGGTCTCGAAGGCCTCAGTCAGGGGACGGCTCAGGAGCTGCTCGTCGGTTTGACCTTGGCCATGGTCCTCGGTCAGATTCTCGCCTGGCACTACGCTCGCTTTGCCCAGGTGTTGAGCAACAAGACCCGCTTCTCGCGGATCTTCGTTCTGCTGACGGTGACGACCTTTCTGATCATCACCGTGGTCAAGACCTCGCTCGCGCTTTCCCTCGGACTGGTCGGTGCTCTTTCCATCATTCGGTTCCGCACTCCGATCAAAGAGCCGGAGGAACTTGCCTATCTGTTCCTGACTATCGCGGTGGGTGTCGGGCTCGGTGCTAACCAGGCGCCGGCGACGGTGATCATCTTTGCACTCTTGCTGATCTTCATGGCCATGCGGCATGGCTTCGGTCGTAAGGCCCCACCCCTGCGCAGCGTCCTGCAGATCATGGTGCCCCTGTCTGGCGAAGATAAGGATCGGGCAGCTGTCGCCCTACGAAGCGTCTTGCCGGCGGTTGAAGCTTGCTGTTCCCAGGTGGATCTTCGGCGAGTCGATTCTCAGGATGACGAATTGCACTGTGCCCTGGTGGTTGAGCTTGCCGGCGCCGATGCGGCAGCGGGCCTCTTGCAGGTGCTGAGCGAAGCACTGCCCGGTTCTCAGGTGAGCATCATCGAGCGGGACGGCTTGGATTGAAATGTTGATCAAGGACGAGCAGGCCTCGCGGGGCGCGGGACGAGGCGCAATGCCTCTACTCCTAGTCACCCTTCTGGCTGGCCTCTTCCTCGGCTTCTGGTTCGGACAGGACTATCGCCGGGAACTGCAATTCGAAGATCTTGCTCAGGGTCCTTTCAGCTCAGAGCCGGTTTCTGCTGAACTTGCTAACCCTGGTGAAGCCCTGCAAAGCCTGCCGCTCCTGCAGATCGATATCGACCGGGCTGGGGTGGCTGTTCTTTCTGCGGCGCGAGAGCGCGCCATGCAGGCGAAGATCATCAGTGATCGACCTGAGGATCGTGTCGAAGGGCAGGTTCGTATCGCCGACAATTCGTACTCTGCAGGCCTGCGTTTGAAGGGCGATTGGACCGACCATGTGGACACGGACAAGTGGTCCCTGCGCATCGAGTTGGAGGCAGGAACCTTGCTGGGTATGAGTCGCTTCTCCATCCAGCACCCCAAGACTCGAGGCTATCTGCTGGAGTGGTTGAGTCTGGCCATGGCCCGTCGCGAGGGAGTGCTGGCGCCGCGTTCGACCTTCGTGCGCGTCGAGATCAACGGTCGTCCCTCGGGGATGTACTACCTTGAGGAGCATTTCACCAAGGAGATGCTCGAGTCTCAGGGCAGGCGCGAGGGGCCAATCGTCCGCTTCAGCGAGAAGACTCTGTGGACTCACTGGCTGCAATATGGGATTCCCGAGGGTGAGAGCAGTCCCGAAAGCGTGCGTTTTGCAGAGTCCATGGAAGCTGCCGAGATCGGGGGCTTCGACGAGAAGCGCCTGACTAGCACGGGATCACTTAATAGCCGCTTGCAGCGTGCCCTCGAACAGATGCGTGACTTCCAGCGCATGAAGCGGGCGGCAGTCGGCTCGGGTTTTGGTGCTCTGCAGGCACTCGAAGAACTGCAGGGTAAGAGCATCGACGAGCTCTTCGCTGCGCGGCAGCTAGGGCGCTGGATGGCCCTCTACTGTCTAATCAATGCCGCCCATGGCAGCAATTGGATGCAGTGGCGCTTCTACCACGATCCGGTCCTGGATCGCCTCGAACCCATCGCCTTCGATACCGGCGCGATCATGATGAGCGCCGAGCTGAATGTGCTCCTTGGTTCGCCACAGATGCGCGAGTTCCTCAGTAGCGAGGCTTGCTACGAGGAGCTCTTTGCCAGTCTGCGACGCATGACCAGCGATGCATATCTGTCGGAGCTGCAGGCAGAATTCGGCGGCGAACTGCTGCGCTTCGGCATGGCTCTCGAAGACGAGGGGGAGACGCCATTGGCGGGGTCAGCGCTGCGAGACATCATCTTCGAACTCTTGCTGCCCTCGGCGCGCAAGCTGCGGGCGAGCATCAGTCCTCAAGTGCCAGTTCACTTCGACTGTCAGCTCTTGCCGGGGGGGCTTGGCTCTGCTGGCGACATGCTCGAGGTGCAGGCCTGGGCCACCAGCTGGGTGCCCTTGCACATCGAAGGCTTTACCTTTGGCAACGGTCGCTCCCTGACCGCCGCCAGCGTCCTGCCGGAAGACGCGCGAAGTCTGCGGCGGGCGGATGGCAATGTGCTCCTGGCCCGACAAGGCCGGCGACTGCGCTTTCGCCTGCCTGTTGATCGGCGTTTGGCCTTCCTGCGCTCAGTGGAGGCGCTGAAAGAAGGTGCCCGCGAAGCTCCCGAAGTTGATCAGCGGGTCCGTCTCGAGTTGAAGGTTGGCTACCGCATGGTCGGTGAATCGGCGGGACGCGAAGAGAAGCTGCGCATCCTGCGTGGGCTGCCGCCTGGCCCGGGTAACGCGCGGCCAGCCGCACCGAGCCTGGAAGAAGCCCTGGCGCAGCATCCATTCCTGGCCTACGACCTGGAACGGGACCTGCTCAGTATTCGAAGAGGTACTTGGCAGGTGGAGGGGGACTTGCTCGTGCCTAGCGGCCACCGCTTGCATGCCTTCGAAGGCACAAGCCTGCACTTCGACCCAGGGGCAGTCCTGAGCAGCGAATCTGCCCTGGACTTCGTCGCCAGCGCGGAGGAGCCCATTGTCCTCAGCGGCAAGGAAGGTCAGGGGGCATGGGCCGGACTCATCGTGCAGGGTGCGAAGGGAGTGAGTCGCCTGCAGCATCTGCGAGTGCGCGGAGCAGCAGGCATCAGTCGTGGTTCCTGGCAGAGTCCGGGAGCGGTGACCTTCTATCGTTCGGCTCTACAGATTGCGGATTCACGCATCGAGGACATCAAAGCCGAGGATGCGCTCAACGTCTTCGGCGCGGACCTGGGCATGACAGGAGTCAGCTTTCTTGGCGCTCGCTCCGATCTTTTTGACGGCGACTTCGTCACTGGCTTCGTCCGCGATTGCCGCTTTCAAAGCTCAGGCGGCGATGCCATCGATCTCAGCGGCAGTCAATTGCTGATCGAAGCCTGCCACTTCGCAGATATCGGCGACAAGGCTCTCTCGGTTGGTGAGGATAGCCGGGTCGAAGCCAGGGACTGCCGTATCGAGGGCGCCGCCATCGGCTTGGCGGCCAAGGATTCCTCCCAGCTCAGCATGGTCGGCCTGCAAATCGGCGACATCGAACACTTCATGCTGGCTGCATACATCAAGAAGGACGAGTACGGTCCATCGAGCATGGAGGTCAGTGGCCTGGAGATTCTCGACAACACGCAACTGAAGAGCTTGGTACAGACCGGCTGTCGTGTGCGACTCGAGGGCGTCGACGAGCCGACCACCGAGGTCGATGTGGAAGACATGTACCGCCGAAGGATCCTGGGCAAATGAGCCAGAAGGAAGCAGCTCCTGGCAGTGTTCCCAGCCTGGAGGGTTGGCGCTTCGAAGTGAAGATGGTCTGTGAGGAGCGTGCGCAGGCTCAGGTTATCGCCGATCTGAAGGCCCAGCCGGCTGGTCTGCGCGTTCTCTATCCGGAGCGATGGGTGCAGAGCATCTACTTCGACACACACGAGGGCGCTGCCTTGCAGGAGAATCTCGCCGGTACTTCGCAGCGCGAGAAGCTCAGGCTGCGCTGGTACGGCGAGGATCAGAGTGAGGTGCGTGGGCGATTGGAACGCAAGCTGCGGCGCAATCAGCTTGGGCGCAAGGAGGTTCTGCCACTGCAGGATCCCTTTCAAGTAGGCGGTCTCGATCGGCTGCGCTTCATGCGTCGGCTAATGGCAGCGATTCCGCCCTCTGGCCGTGTCCATCTGGCTCCCGGTCTCGAGCCTGTGCAGTGGATTCGCTATCGGCGGCAGTACTTCGGCAGTTTTGATGGTCGCTTACGAGTCACCGTTGATCGGGATCTCGCCGCCTGTGATCTGCGCGATCGCTGGCGTGTGAGTTGGTCGCGGCCGAGCGCTCTGCCTCGTCTGCTGATCATCGAATGCAAGGCTGCGAGCCAGCACGAGGTCGAGGTTCGCGAACTCCTCCGCGGCCTGCGTCTGCAAGTGGGGCGCTGCTCGAAATTCGTCCTGGCAACCGCCGCTAGCCATGGCCCTCTGAATTCGATCCTGGAAGCCTGAGGCAGCTACTTCTGCTTGGCCTTTTCGTCTACGTCGATCAGCCGCTTCCAATAGGCCATGTCGAGTTCCTCGAGTTTCTCGTTGATGGGCTCTGCCAGGCTTACAATTTCGAAGCCAAGCTCTCCCGACTCAGCGACCTTGACCCGCACCATGCAATCCCGAGGACTCTCGAAGAAAGCTGAGCCGATGTAGGTGATGCCGTTCTCTGGATCCGTATCGTAGAAGGGGTTGTAGTACTTGGTGCGCCCAATGTCGCTGGCGAACCAGACCACGCGCTTTCTCTGTGTGGCCTCTTCGAGGAGAGGTTGCAGATCAGCGACGAAGTTCTCCCGCAGCTCCAGGTTGTCGGCGGCATTCCCGTGCAGGAGCAGGCTGAAGTAGCGCGGGTTGCGCAGGGTGAAGATTTGGCGGTGCGCAAAGACAAAGATCTGGCGGATGAAGGGCTCGTCGATGCCGAAGCGCATAGCCCGCTTGAAGAAGGCCAATTGCTGGTCCTTGATCATCCACGGATCCAAGTCAGTATTGAGCACGATGAAGAGCGCCGTGCCGTAGCGCATGCAACCATAGCTCTTGCCGAAGCGCTTGCGATAGAGATCCGGATCGGTCCAGTCGTGGTTGCCAGGAGCGTTGTAGGTAGGTAGTCCGGTTCGCTCCATCAAGCCGGTAAGCCTGTCGAAGTGTTCGTCGGTACCGCGATAGACCATGTCGCCCACGGAAAACAGGAAGCGGTCCGAGTCCTTGGTGACGATGTCGATGGACTCGGCGAGGGCCAGCGCCGGATCATCCTGATTCTCGTAGGGGCTGCCGTAGAAGTGGCTGCCCACTAGAAAGGAATAGGCCCGTTCGTGTCCCGTGCTCGGAGGAGCTTCACCGACGATGGGCTGAATGCGCGGCGCCGGTGTTTCCAAGTAGACGATTGGATCCGCCGGCCCCCGGTAGGAGGAGGTCGGCGCGCAATTGGCAAAGAGGATGCTCCCGATGAAGAAGATCGGGATGGCAAAGTTCAGCCCCGTGTATCCGGGCTGCCGCCAGCGTCCACTTGCTGATGTACGGTTCCCACCGGAGCTCGCAACCAGCGCCAGATCTCCCGCAGCTTCGGTGGCTTGCCGGTCATGAGGATTCCCACCCGGAAGACCTTGGCCGCTGCCCAGAAGGCGATGATCAGGCTGAGGATGATCACCACCGTGCTCAGACCGTACTCCCATGCCGGCGGTGGTCCGCTCGCCCGATTCATCATCAGGAAGGGGGTGTACAGGGGGATGTAGGTCAGGATCCTGGCCAGCGTCCCGTTCGGATCCTGAACGATGAACATCATCGCGATCAGGGGGACGATGAGCAGAATGATCACCGGCTGCATGAGGTTTTGAGCTTCTTTCAGGCTGTTGCATACAGAGCCCATCGCGACGAGGACAGCGGCGTAGAGCAGGTAGCCGGCGAGAAAGTAACCTACAAAGGAGGTCAAGTAGAGGGGGTCGCCGATGATTGCGCTGAGGTTCAGCTCGCCGATCTCAGGCATGAACTGCACACCGATGAGGGCGGTTAGCACCCAGGAGACGACGATGGTGAGTCCCGTAGCCGCGATGCCAATGACCTTTCCGGCCATCAGTTGCATTGGGGAGACCGAGGAGAGGAGGACCTCGATGAGCCGGTTGGACTTCTCCTCTACCGTGTTGGTGAGGAGCATTTGAGCCGCAGTAAAAACTGCAATCCATAGTAGGTAGACGAATGCTACCGGTGCGAATTGGTTGGCCTTGTCCTGATTGCCGACATCTGCGGTCTCGCCGGTGGAGGTGACGCTCTTCTCCTTGAATACAAACCTCTTGCTGATGGACTCGGCTTGTTCGGGAGTCAGATTCAGGGCAGCAATACGCCTCTTGTGGACCGCGGTCGTAGCGTGGGTGCTGAACCAGCTTCGCAGATCGTTGTCCGTGACGTTGTTCGAGACGTATCGCGAATCCTCGTTCGAAGCCTCTGGATTCTCACCAATGACGAAGTAGGCGAAGATCTTGCCCGCGTTGAGCTGCTGGTTGAGTTCGTTCTCCGCCTCTTCGCCTAGCTGTGGATTGGCTACTTCGCGGTACTTCTGTACGTCGAGATTACCGCTGACGAGTTCGCCCAGCTGTTCTCCTTGCTCAGGACTCAAAGAGAGGAACCAGGGAGTCAGATTGCCCATCCTCCCCTGAAGAGCCTCCATGCGTTCTTCGGGAGGTTTCTCCAAGTCTTCCTGGCGGAAGAGATCGACAGTGCGTTCGAAGAACTCGCGTTGCACGTCGTTCTTGGCCAACTCGCTTAGAGCCGCCTTGGCACGAGTCTTGAACGACTCAATGTCATTTGGCCTCTCAGCATCACCGCTCTCTGATTCCAGGTTGGCCTTGAGTTTCTCCCGCATGCGGTTGAGGTCACTTCGCGCGGCGTTTTGCTTTGCTGCCTTCGACAGCCATTGACCCTCCGAATAGTCGAGCACGGCGTACTCACGCACATCCTTGCTGTCCTCGAGGATCCTACCGATGAAGATCGCAAGCACGATGATCACCGGGAAACACAGAATCCCGATCCAAAAGGTCTTCGTACGCAGGTTCTCAACGAACTCACGCTTCGCTACCAGCATTGCCTTATTCATCGCTTTCACCTCCCACGGCGCGCACAAAGACTTCGTGCAACGAAGGTTCACTCAGGTCGAAGCGCCGTACCTCCACCCGGTCGATGAGACGCTTCAGGATCTCCTGGTGATCCACTCCCGGATTGGCAAATAGCTCGCATTGCTTGCCCGAGTCGTTGACCCGATGCACAAGGCCCGCCCGCCGCATCTCTTCGAAGACCGCTCCATTCCCGTCATACTCGACTTGGATGCCCTTCTCGGTTCCAGCCCGAACCTCGCTCAGAGTGCCATCCAAGACCTTCTTGCTCTTGTGGATCATGAAGATGTAGTCGCAGATCTCCTCGGCCTGGGCCATCACGTGGGTGGAGAAGATCACCGTGCGGCCCTCATTCTTCATGCGCAGGATGGTGTCGCGCATGAGTTCCATGTTCACCGGATCGAGGCCGGAAAAGGGTTCGTCCAGGATCATCAGTTCTGGATCGTGGATCAAGGTGCCTAGGAGCTGCACCTTCTGGCCCATGCCCTTTGACATGGCCTGGCACTTGGCATTGAGCCAGTCTCCGAGGCCGAATTCCTCGAGCAGGTGCTTGGCCTTCTCCTTGGCTATGCCCGCCTCCATGCCCTTGAGCATGCCGAAGTAGGCGACGATTTCCTGCACGCGCATGGTCTTGTAGAGTCCCTTCTCTTCCGGCAGATAACCGAGGCGATCCTTCACCGACTCAGGTTGATCACTGCCGAGCACGGTGATGCGACCCTTGTCTGGATAGAAGATGCTCATCACCATGCGCAGGGTGGTGGTCTTGCCGGCACCGTTTGGCCCGATGAATCCGTAGATCGATCCTTTCGGGATCTGCAAAGAGAGGTCGTCGACCGCAGTAAAGTCACCGAACTTCTTGGTGACATGGTCGAGAACGAGGGAGTGTTCCATAGGCGGGATGGGTTCTATCGCGGAGCAGGTGGCCGCTCCCGAAGGAGTCTTGTTGCCCTGCGTCAGCTCGCTTCCGAGAGAGGGTTGCTGGGCCTGGGCCAGTCCAAGAATGACTGCGATGGGTTCGACTTTCTCGCTAATTCTGCGGCTTGTGTTCAGGAGAGCAGGCGCAGAAGGATCTCGCCCACCAGCTTCGGGTTGGCCTTGCCCCCTGTTTCCTTCATGACCAAGCCCTTGAGGGCATGCAGGGCCTTCTCCTTGCCAGAGCGATAGTCGGCAATGGGCTTGGGATTGGCATCGATGACTGCCTGGACCACGCTCTCGAGTTCGCCTGAATCCGAGATCTGTTCCAGGCCCAGGGCGCTGATGGCGGCCATGGCACCTTCAGCATGGGAGAGCATGCGTTCGAAGACCTTCCTGGCGGAGAGTCGGTTGACCTTGCCCTCGCTTTGGCAGCGGATGAGCTCTGCCAGCCGAGGGGCCTCGATGGCGAAGTCCGCGATGCTCTGGTTGTTCTCATTGAGAACGCGTGAGACCTCGCCCATGAGCCAATTGCTGGCGGACTTTGCGGCGGCTCCGGCCTTGGTCAAGGCTTCGAAGTACTCTCCCAGGTGCCGGTCGGCGGTCAGGACATCGATGTCATAGTCGCTGAGACCTTCTAACTCGCGATAGCGAGCGCGACGAGCCTCTGGTAGCTCAGGCATGCTGGCGCGTAGTTCAGCGATGAGTTCTTCGCTGATGTTTATGGGCGGCAGGTCCGGTTCGGGGAAGAAGCGATAGTCCTGGGTGGACTCCTTGCTACGCATGGCCTTGGTCTCACCGCGCTCGTCGTTCCAGAGCCGAGTGTGTTGGCTGACCTCGCCGCCACTGGCGAGCAGGGCTTGCTGTCGACGTTGTTCGTATTCGAGAGCTCGCTCAACCATGCGAAAGGAGTTCAGGTTCTTGATCTCTACCTTGGTGCCGAGCTCTGTCGCGTCCCTAGGCATGAGCGAGATGTTGGCATCGCAGCGCAGTGAGCCCTTCTCCAT
This sequence comes from Planctomycetota bacterium, assembly GCA_021776805.1. GTDB lineage: Bacteria > Planctomycetota > UBA1135 > UBA1135 > UBA2386 > JAJFFD01. The sequence continues at coordinate 7,660 of JAJFFD010000029.1, read as the reverse complement.
ATCGCAGTCGGAGACCTCTGCGTACTGGAGGATCTGTTTCAGGTTCTCGAGGAAGTCATGGGCCTCTCTGGGGGTGGAGAGATCGGGCATGCCGACGATTTCGATGAGGGCCACGCCGGCGCGATTGAGATCGACCAGACTGCCCTGGTCCGTATGCATGTTCTTGCCCGCGTCCTCTTCCAGATGAATGTGGTGCAGCTCGGCGAAGCGTCCATCCCCCAAGGGCACTCGGCCGCCGCGGCAGTAGGGCTCATCGAATTGGCTGATCTGGTAGCCCTTGGGAAGATCCGGATAGAAGTAGTTCTTGCGGTCAAACTTGGTGCGCAGGTTGATCTCGCAGTCCAGGGCGATGGCGGCGCGCAAGGCGACTCGTAGGGCGTCTTCGTTGAGGCGGGGGAGCACCCCCGGCAGGCCCAGATCCACGGCGCTCACTCGACTGTTTGCTTCGCCGCCGAAGGCATACTCGGCAGGGGAGAAGAGTTTGCTCGCGAGCTTGAGCTGGCAGTGTACTTCGAGGCCGATGACGGTCTTGTAGGCGCTCACGATTGAGTCTCCAGGTCCGGCGCGTGCAGGTGATGTTGCGTGGCCTTCTGGTAGGCGGCCGCCACTTGTAGCACGCGCGCTTCGTCCAGGCTCGGCCCGAGGATCTGCAAGCCGGCGGGCATGCCGTCGGAGGTGAATCCGCAGGGCACGGAGATCGCCGGAATGCCCGCGAGGTTGGCGGAGACGGTGAGCACATCGTTCATGTACATGCTCAAGGGATCCTGCAGCTTCTCGCCCAGTTTGAAGGCGCTGGTCGGAGTCGTCGGGGTGACGAGCACATCGCAATTCTTGAAGGCGCTGGCGAAGTCTCGACGCATGAGGGTGCGTATCTTGCTGGCCTTCAAGTAGTACTCGTCGTAGTAGCCGCTGCACAGGCAGAAGGTGCCCAGCAAGATGCGCAGCTTGACCTCCGAGCCAAAGCCTTCTCCGCGGGTCTCGGCGTACATCTCATCCAAGCTGCGGTCACCGCCGCGGCGTAGTCCGTAGCGGACGCCGTCATAGCGGGCGAGGTTGGAAGAGGCCTCAGAGGTGCAAAGTAGGTAGTAGCTGGGGATGGCGAAGCGCGTATGCGGGAGGGTGACCGCCTGGGTGCTTGCACCATGGTCTTCGAGTTCTTGGATCGCAGCCTTGGTGAGCGCTTCGATCTCCGGATCCAAGCCCGCAGCGAAGTACTCTTTTGGGATGCCGATGCGCAGGCCCTCGATGCTGTCGCTGCAGCCCGCCAGGTAATCAGGGACCGGCTCTGCCAGTGAGGTGCTGTCCTTTTCGTCCTCGCCGGCGAGCAGGCCCGTGCAGAGGGCCAGGTCTTCGACGCTGCGGGCAAAGGGGGCGACATGATCGAGTGAGCTGGCGAAGGCGATCAAGCCATAGCGGGAGATGCGACCATAGGTTGGCTTGAAGCCAGGGATGCCACAGAAGGCGGCGGGTTGTCGTACCGATCCGCCGGTGTCACTGCCGAGGGCGAGAGGGGCGAAGCGGGCGCTGACTGCAGCCGCGGAGCCACCGCTGCTGCCGCCCGGGCTGCGTTCGAGATTGAAAGGATTGCGGCTGGGGCCATAGATAGAATGCTCTGTCGAGCTGCCCATGGCGAACTCGTCCATGTTGCTGCGACCGATGATGATGGCGCCAGCGTCCTGGAGTTTCTGTACCGCGGTCGCGGTGTACGGCGAGCGATAGCCTTCGAGGATGCGCGAGGCGCAGGTGCTGAGTTGACCACGAAGGTTGAACACGTCCTTGATGACCAGGGGCACACCGGCGAGGGGACCGAGGGTTTCACCGCGCAGCTTCGCCTGGTCCACAGCCTCGGCGGCCTGGCGAGCCTCCGTGCTGAAGACCTCGACCAATGCATTGAGCTTCGGGTTGAAGGATTCGATGCGATCGAGGAAGGCTGCGCAGATGGCCGTGGCCGACTGTTCTCCTTTGCGAACCATGGCCGCTAATTCCATGGCCGAAGCGGCGGTTAGATCCGAGCTCACGAGTCGACCACTTTGGGTACCAGGAACTGCCCTTCGCGTTGCGCCGGGGCATTGGCCAGGACCTCTTCCTGGTTGAGCACAGGCGCCGGACGGTCGGGACGGAATCGGTGCGGGATTGGCTGGGGATAGGGGGAGGCTTCGACTCCAGTCGTGTCCACCTCGCTGAGGAGGGAGAAATGCTCGAGGAGGCCCTCGATCTGTTCCTGGGCTCGGACCAGCTCTTCTTCGCCCAGCTTCAGCCGGCAGAGGCCAGCGAGCTCGCGAATCCTTTCCTCATCCATGTCCTGCTCCGTAAACGGGTGGAAAAGCAGAGGTTGTACAAAATCAATGGGTGGAATCCAGGTCCGCGGCTTGGCGACTTGGCTCCTGAGGGCCTACACTTCCAACATACCGCGGTGGGGTTCCCTGCAGATGCCTGGAACTTCGGACCCTTTCCCATGCAGGCCACGCTGGCTTTCAGGGGTCAGGGCCCATGTCGCAGCCTGCTTTCATTGCCTATGGAATCGACTGAGCTGGCAGTCATTGGACTGACCTGCAATCTGGTTGGCGTCTTCTTCCTGGCCAACTCCATAATCTTTCGGCGACCCCGCAAGGTGATGGAGGAGTTCTTTGGCGTGGGTGCCGGGAGCATGGTGGCTTTGCGGGATTACTCCCTCAACAAGATGCAGGTGGCCATCGGCTTCCTCTTCCTGAATACGGGCTTCCTGCTGCAGGTCTTCGCCCTCTTCGGTTCCCTCTCCGCCTACCTGACGACGGCGATCATCTGCGTCTCCATCATCGCCTTCGCCGGATTGGTCTACTTTGTCGGCTGGGTCTACTCGAGGCGATCCTTCCGCAGACTGCTGCGTGACTTCTTCAAGCGCAATCCGCAATGGTCCTTTGCCGAGAACATGACTCTGACCAAAGAGATCGGCAAGTACCTGGGGATCTCGCAGAGTCCTGAGGAGTCCATCGACGAGTACATCAAGAAGGTGCGCTCTGCCCTCGATCTCCCACCGAATGCACGAGCCGCCGCCAATGTGGCGCACGTCGGTGGTGGTGATCAGGGTCGAAAGCTGCGGGACATCGGCGTTCTTCCCGGGCGCGGCGCCTAGAAGGTAATTCCGCGGTTACTGCGGGACCGTCACTTGCACAGGTCTCTGTGCATTCCACTGGCCTGATTCCCTGGCGCCGTAGCCTGCGCGAAAGCGGCGAGGCTCTGCTCGATCTCATCTGTCCCCCGAGCTGTGCGGCATGTACGGCGGGCATCGCGCGGGGGGAGCTATGCCAACACTGTGCTGACGAACTGGTCGGTCCGCTGCCGCCTCTTTGTCCGCGTTGTGGTCGGATCCGTCCTGCGGCTGCTCCCTCTTGTCCCCACTCCCACGATTGCCTCACTGGGATCGCGGCGGCGCGCCACGCCTTCGACTATCGGGGCAGCGCCGGTGCCTTGGTGCGGCGTCTGAAGTTCGAACATGACGCGGCGGCTGGCTGTTTTCTTGTACGCTCCATGTTGCCTGCCATGCGTCAGTTGCTGCGTCAGCGGCAGGGAGAGCGCAGTATTCGTTGCCTTGCCCTGGTCTCAGTTCCCCTACATCCGCGCAAGCTTCGCTCACGGGGGATGGACCAGGCCGCCTGGTTGGCGGAGGGCTTGACGCAGAGGGCAGGCATCACCTTCTTGCCCGGAGTTCTGCGACGAATGCGCGAGACTATGCCGCAGGGAGATCCGCGGGTGACTTCCCGGGCGCACAACGTGGCGGATGCCTTTGGTCTACGACGTCCGCGGGCAGTTCGCGGCAAGCGCGTGATCCTGGTGGACGACGTATACACCAGCGGCTCAACAGCCCGGGAATGCGCGGCGCTGTTGAGGGCCGGTGGTTGTCGGGAGGTGCTCCTCCTGACCGCAGCCAGAGGCTAGCTGTCTAGACATCCTTGGCGAGCTCCATGGCGTAGGCCAGGATCGGGTCCTCGCCGGCAATCAGCTCGTCGATGCTGGCCTGCTGCGGGTGGTCGGGGATCAGTCCCCGGTCGGCAGGTTCATAGCCAGATACCGCCAGGTCGTAGCGAATCAGGGGCACGCGCTGGCGCAACTTGCTGGCCGGTAGGGTCAACACAGGAACCGTTCCGCTGGCGCTGCCATAGTAGCCTGCCCCACATTCCTCGCCGACGAATCGTGCGAGTTGCCGGTAGTGCATGAGCGATGTGAATTCACCGGTGGTTGAGAAGCTGCCACCATCGATCAGAATGAAGACCTCGCCCATGAAAGTAGGCTCGAGTGCATGGTGAGTGCCAAGGTTCGGGTGCTGGGTTGGTTCGAAACGACCGTCTTCGCCTTCGCGCAGAGAGCTCCTTGGAATGCGGAGATCGGCGTTGTTCGTGTGCTTCAGGAACCCGAACTCGGGCTGGTTGATACTGAGGCGACGGTAGTACTTGCTGGGCCCACCGCAGAAGTAGCGGAAGAGCTCGAGGCCATAGACGTCACGGCCGCCGCCATTGCCACGTAGATCGAGAATCAGTGCTGGGCAGGCTCGCTCCGCGAGTTCTGCAAAGGAGTCGCTGAGGAATTGGCTGAAGCCACGGCGATCGGCGCTGCTGACGTTGCCGTCGAAGCCTCGAATGCTCATGACTGCGACCTCTTCGGCAAAGCTGAGTGCAAGGTCCGGTTCGGGTCGGTTCAGTTCCGGGTAGCGCTCGGCCCGCAGCTTGCGCAGGCTGGCTACGTTCGCCCTGGGTAGGGTGATGACCTGCGCGGCTTCTCCGGCCATCTCGAAAGTGACTCTGATATCCCTGCTCTCTGTGAAGAGCAGGCAGTAGAGGAGTCCGAAGAAGCCAGCAGCTTCCATTTGGCGGTACTTGGAAGTCTGGATGCTGCCGTCTGCACTGATGCTCGCGAGCATTCTGGCGATGACGGCCTCCATTGGCTGACCATTCAAGGCGGTGATGCGGGCACCACGCGGGAGCTCGCCATCAGGGCTCAGGTCGAGGAAGACATAGGCCTGTCCATCGACGAAGCGCAGCTGGAATGGAGGCAAGTTGTTGCCGGCGTAGATCGCATTCTCCAATTCAGAAGAGACTGAGAGTCGACCGTGTCCATCTTGGATGGCCGCGATTGCCGGAGCTAAGAGGGCAAAGAACTCGGCCTCTTCCATCGGCCCGTCGATGGCCGCCTGGACCGCATCGAAGTGGGCGTCAATCTCGGACTTGCTGCGGAAGCGATAGAGCCCCGCGTGACCCTCTTCCAGTGCTGAACGCAGGATTGCGAAGTCGGACAGGAGCTCGTCCTTCGCGATGCTGCGTCCCTGGGCGGCCAGGAAATGGGTACAGGCCAGGGCCACGAAAAGAACTCTATTTGGACGCATGGCAGTCGCTCAGTTGCGGATGACGTTGACTTCGCCGTATCTGGGCGAAAATGGGATCGTGCGCAGAGTTTCATCGCCCTTGAGAAGAGCGAAGCTGCTCACGGCGTCGCTCACGGAAAGGACTTCCGATTGGCCACCTTGCAAGTCGAAGGCCCGTCGAGTGGTGCGCCCGTTCGGCGTGATCTGATTGATTCCCAGGCGCTTGCCTTCTGCATCCAAAGCACAGATTTGGTCCGCCAGATTCGCGTCGCTCAACTCGACCCGGAAGTGGATCCGTACGGGCACGACGATACGCAGGTTGTCGATGGGTTGGTCGGCAACGGCGGTGATGCCCTCTTCGTGGCCGCGTCCATACTCGATGGGGAGTACGCTATCCCCGTCGATGCGCAGATAGACCCGACTCGTGCCCAGGTTCTTGATGCGAAATCGGCCGTTCTCATCGCTGACCGCGTTTCTGCCGCTGGCGTGCACGGTGGTCCTGCTGCCACCTGAAGTGCCGAGACTCATGGGGTCGCATTGGGCGGAGATGTTCGCATTTGGGATCGGACTACCGTTGCGCGAGACCAGTTGACCGGCAACTAGTGGATGCACGGCGGCGGCCGGGACAAGGATGTCCGCTCCGACCATGCCTGCCTGAAATGGACCGGCGTCCACCTGCACCAGGCTCTCTGGCAGGATCGCGGTCAGGCCGTAAGGCTTGTCCAGGAGGCCACCAAGATCGTAGTCACCATTCTCGTCGGTCTTGGCCCAACCCCAGATTGCGGTGCTCGTGTTCTCACGTAGCTCCACTGGATCGCCGATCAGCTCGCCATTCCTGAAGAACTTGTCGCGCATTTCCTGGCGGGTGAGACCGCCGTTGAGATAACCCTCCATGGACGCCATCCGTCCGTCTAAACTGCTGACGACGCCCGGGTTCTGGGCCCAGACTTTGGCACCTGCGATCGGCTCGCCATTGGCATCCAGCACTCGGCCGCGAATGTGCAGGGGTTCGTCACCCATGCTCAGATAAACGAATTCAGCATTCCCCTCCTGCTCCCGGTCCAATTGCTTGCTGGCCGGCAGATAGCCCCGCTTGATAGCCTGCATTTCATCGGCCTTACCCGCATCGGCGAGGGCCAATTGAAAGCGCCCCTCTGCGTCGCTCCGAGATTCTGCCGAGCCAAGGCTGACCTTGGCATCGGCGACCGGGTTGCCCGCCGCATCGACCACCTGCCCCACGATGGCGCCATCAACGGCGCTGGGTTTGCGCAGGGTGACGGCTATCGCCATGTCCGAGTTTGCCGAGAGCTCCTGGCTGAAGGGTAGGAAGCCTTGCAAGGTAATGCGGAGGGTCGAGCCGGCGACGTAGCCAGCATCCGTCAGCTCGAATTGGCCGGAAGACTCGGTCTTCACGGCCCAAGTCGCGGTACTGGAGTGCTCGAGTACTCGACTGAATCGCGTACGCAAGTCCTGGGGCAGACTGATGCTCACGCTGGCGCTGGGCAGGGGACGTCCCTGTTCATCATGCACCTGTCCCGCGAGGGAAACTGATGGCACGACGACCAGGATGGGTTCCAATCCGTTCTCCAAGTCGTTCGGTCCGATGCGGGGGAAGAAGAGAGTGGTGAGCCCTGCCTTCTCCGCCCGCAGGCGGCGTGGTCCCTCGGGCAGGGGGATGTGGAACTGCCCGCTGAGATCGCTCTCTGCCTGGCTCTGTTCGTCTTCAGCGAGCTGGGTGCCCAAGGCGCCTTCGCTGAAGATGCTTAGCTCGGCGACGGGCGCCGCATTCAGGTCTAGTGCCAGTCCCTGCAGGAGTGGACGTGCTTCCGTCGCTGCTGGCGAGTCGACTGCCGTGACGACTGGTATCTCCACGGCACTGCGCTCGGCGATGGTCTGAGTCTCCGTCTCGAGGGCGACTCCTTCCATTTCTACCGGCAGAGGATTGGTACCGCTGGCGTCGGCAGGCGATTCGCCCATGACGAAGGGCCAGGCGATAGCGATGCTGGCGGCGAGGGCGATGCTGGCGAAGATGGCATTCTTGGTCTTCATGAAGGCGGCTCCGATGCTCAAACTGAAACCCACCGAGCGCGGACGTGCGATGGGAAGGAGGGCCGCCAAGTAGGCGCGCCGGTCATCGGCGTGCATACCCTGCAGGCGCTTGCGCAGAAGAGCGTGAGCGCGCGCGAGGCGAGTGTTGACCGTGTTGACTGATACCTTTTGGCGCTCGGCGATGCGGCGCGGTGGCAGATCTTCGAAGTAGCGCAGGAGCACCGTGCTCCGGTAGGGCTCGGCGAGACTGAGCACCCCCTCGACAACTCGGCCATG
>JAJFFD010000028.1 GCA_021776805.1 Planctomycetota bacterium | reverse complement strand
TGCAGATTGCTGGCCAGATTGCGCAGGATGCGCGCTAGCCAGGACCGGGGGGAGCGGATCGTTTTGTCGCCTTCCTGCATAGCCTGCAGGTAGGTCTGCTGGACCAGGTCGTCCTCGTCGCCTGCGATCAGGCTTCTGGCGAGACTGCGCAGGTACGGTTCCTCTTTGAGGAGGTCTTCCAGATCTTGCGCGGTCATCGGTTTCTCCATGCAGGGAGGAGGACACCGGGTTCAGCGAATCCTGTACGAGAAAAGTGGTCCATCAGCACTCGAGCCTATTCCTTCCCAATTGAGCTGCCTACCTGCGCAGACCACACTCCCGCGCACCCAAGCCCCTGATCACCACATCCTCACCCGTGATCCAGCTCCAAGGACCTGCTAACCTCCAAGCATGAGCAGTCCTCAGCCCGCGCTCCTCAAGGAAGACGGCCGACACTTCCACTTCTTGGAGTTTGCACTGCGCTCGGCAACCAAATCCGCTGAACTTTGTGCGGCGCTCCGTAGCTGGCAGGAAAACCTGACGAAGGTCAGCAGCCTCATCGCTTTCGGTCCAAAGGCCTGGCAAGACCTGGCGTCCGACGAACTCCAACCGAAGGGCCTCGCGAACTTTGCCGCCCTCGAAGCGGGCAACCGTCGCATGCCCGCCAGCCAACGCGACCTTCTGTTCTACATCTCCAGCGAGGAGCGGGATCATGCCTTCACCGCGGCCATGGGCATCCGCGATGCTCTGCAGAGCCTTGCCAACATGGAGCTGAGTGTTCCTGGCTTCACCTACCTGGACTCGCGCGACCTGACGGGATTTATCGATGGCAGTGCCAACCCCAAGGGCGAGGCGAGGATCGAGGTCGCCTGCATTCCTGAGGGCCAGCCCGCTGCCGGTGGTAGTCACATGCTCACCCAGCGATGGGTGCACGACCTCGCCGGTTGGCAGCAACTCTCCGAGCAAGAACAAGTCAACATCATCGGCCGAACCAAGGCGGAGAGCATCGAACTCGAGGGAGATGCCATGCCCTCGGACTCGCATGTGGCCCGGACCGATGCCAAGCGCGATGGCGTCCCCCAGAAGATCTACCGCAAGTCTGCTCCCTTTGGTGATCTGCATGACGACGGCCTGTACTTCATCGCCTTCACCTGCGAACGCGAGCGCTTCGACTATCTGCTCGCTCGCATGATGGGCAGCACTGGCGATGAGCAGCGCGATCGGCTCATGCAATACTCCCAGCCGAGCAGCGGCGCCTATTGGTTTGCGCCGAGTCAGGAGGCCCTGCATCAGGTACTCAGCGGAGCTCGGTCATGATCGATCGCCGTGCCTACTGGACCGCCAATATCCGCTATGTCACCATCCTGCTGCTAGTTTGGTTCACCGTCTCCTTCGGTTTCGGCATCCTGCTGGTGGAACCGCTCAATGAGATTCGCCTCTTTGGTTCCGGCTTCAAGCTCGGCTTTTGGTTCGCGCAACAGGGCTCGATCTATGTCTTCGTACTGCTGATTTTGATCTACGTGCGCTTGATGAATCGGCTGGACAAGCGCTACGGAGTCTCTGAGGACGAGGACAGCGCCGAATGACCGTCCAAGCCTGGACCTTCGTCATCGTCGGCCTCACCTTCGCCCTCTACATGGGCATCGCCCTCTGGTCGAAGGCCCGCTCCACCGGCGAGTTCTACGTGGCTGGCAAGGGCGTGCACCCGGTGGCCAACGGCATGGCCACCGCTGCCGACTGGATGTCCGCCGCGTCCTTCCTGGGAATGGCCGGGCTGATCTCCTTCGCCGGTTACGACGGCTCGGTCTACCTGATGGGTTGGACTGGCGGCTACGTGCTCTTGGCCCTTCTCCTTGCCCCCTACCTGCGCAAGTTTGGCAAGTTCACCGTGCCCGACTTTGTCGGTGATCGCTACTACTCGCAGACCGCGCGCATCGTCGCGGTCTTCTGTGCGATCTTCGTGTCCTTCACCTACGTGGCCGGACAGATGCGTGGGGTGGGCCTGGTCTTCAGCCGCTTCCTCGAGGTGGATATCCACTTCGGGGTAATGATCGGCATGGGCATCGTCTTCATGTACGCGGTCCTCGGCGGCATGAAGGGCATCACCTACACCCAGGTGGCCCAGTACTGCGTGCTCATCTTTGCCTACATGGTGCCGGCCATCTTCATCTCCATCATGATGACCGGCAATCCGGTGCCACAGTTGGGCATGGGCATGATGGAGACGGGCAGCGGCACCTTTCTCCTGGACAAGCTCGATGATCTGCATGAGCTACTGGGCTTTGCCAGCTACACGGACGGATCGAAGGGCATGTTCGATGTGTTCTGCATCACCGCTGCTTTGATGGTCGGTACCGCGGGCTTGCCCCACGTGATCATCCGCTTCTACACCGTGCCCAGAGTACGCGACGCGAGATCTTCGGCAGGCTGGGCCCTGCTCTTCATCGCCATCCTGTATACGGCGGCACCGGCGGTGGCAGTCTTTGCTCGCACCAACCTGATCGACACGGTCGCCAATCAGGAGTACGCGTCGATGCCCCCATGGTTCGGCAAGTGGGAACAGACCGGGCTCATCACCTTCGACGACAAGAATGGCGACGGCTGGATTCAGTACCTGGGCAATCCTGCGGCCAACGAACTGACCATCGATCCGGACATCATGGTGCTGGCCAATCCGGAGATCGCCGATTTGCCGGCCTGGGTCATTGGCCTGGTGGCAGCAGGTGGCCTGGCAGCGGCCCTGTCGACGGCGGCTGGGCTACTCCTGGTGGTGTCCTCGGCGATCTCCCATGACCTGCTCAAGCGCGCATTGATGCCGACGATCACGGAGAAGGGCGAACTGATCGCGGCGCGGGTGAGCGCGGCGGTGGCGGTACTGATCGCTGGTTACCTGGGGATCAACCCGCCAGATTATGTGGCAGCGACGGTGGCCTTCGCCTTTGGCCTCGCGGCCTCGAGCTTCTTTCCAGCGATCATCATGGGCATCTTCTCCAAGCGCATGAACCGGGAGGGTGCGGTGGCTGGGATGGTGACGGGGATCAGCTTCACGGCGCTGTACATCATCTGGTTCAAGTTCGTGGACCCAGCGAGCAATGTGGAAGCGAACTGGCTCTGGGGGATTTCACCGGAGGGCATCGGCACCGTGGGCATGGGGATCAACTTCCTGGTGGCCCTGGTGGTGTCGCGAATGACGCCGCGCCCGCCGGATGAGGTGGTCAAGATGATCGAGGAGATCCGGCTGCCGAGGGGCTCAGGGGAAGCGCACGAGATTTCGGCTTAGGTGAAGGCTCTTCGCTTGATCGACAGGATCGTGGCTCCCGCCAGGAAGATCAGTCCGAAGCTGGAGATGCTGAACAGAAGCTTCGTCATGAAGCCCGGTCCCTCCCTCGCCTCGGCTTCTAGTTCCTGATCGGAGAAGCTGAGCGCGCGGGTGAGCGAGAACACCTTCTCCCCAATCTCGTACTCGATATCGAGGGGATTGAGGATCTCGAGACGACCGATGTCCGGGTACAGCAAAACCCCAGAGACAACGAGCGTGCCGGAATCACGGTCGATGCGTTCCGCGGGAGGTAGCGTCACCTCGAGGACCGGATTGACGGAGAAGCGAGAAGTCTTGAACAGAGGACCAACTCGCAGGTAGCCAACCTTTATTGGATTCGACCAAGGCTTGTTGCCGGTCGGCTTTGCCTCGAGTTCGATCTGCTCGCCCCCAACTCCTTTCAACCAAGCGGAGATGTGAGCGACTCGGTGGAAACTGTCGACAGCCGAGACGCCGACCTCGGGCTTCAGTTCGACGACGTCCCCAGGACGCACGAGATCACGCTTGACACGATGACCCGCATCGCGCGCGTCTTCTGACTCACTGCGCGGAGGCGAAGTCGAGGCCTCAGATTCCTCCTCGATGAAGGTGGTGTAGATGATGATGGGGAGAAAGATCACCGCCAGGCTCCCCAAGAGCACCTTCGCGCCCACACCACCCAGCAAGAGGAGAGCGACTCCAAGGAACATCGTGACGACGAGGATGTTGCGACCGACCACGAGCCACATTGGCGGGACGGGCTCATCGCTAGCGCTGTCCGAGGCGGGCCCCACCCCTTCGAGCGGATCATCGAGCCCGACAATAGTTACCTCCTGCTGGCTCTCGAAGCTTCGACTCGTGGTCGTCACCTCAAAGCGATTCTCCGCGGTATCGACCTGGGCGGACGCGATGAGCAGCTCGCCGGCCAGCTCGATCTTTCCTGAATGCCCGGCGAGGCCTTCCGGGATCTTCACAGTGAAGGCTGGCTCAATAGCCTCCTCCAAGAGCTTCGGATCGAAGTCGATGAACGAGACCTCATTGGCTCTCGAGATCGGGCGCTCGTCGATTCCGGCTGCAACAAGGGCCGTCCCTGTGCCATCCTCATCGAGGAAGCGGGCCCTGAGCGCGGTCGCTTGGTGGTATCCGTTGACCGAACGAATGGGCTCATTCGCCACGGTCCGCCATACCTCCCCGGCGGCAAGTTCGACCAGCCCTTGGCCATGCTCAGCAGGGGGTTCCTGGGCGACCTTCTCGTAATCCTCGAGCTGGCTACCAATCACTCCCAGAGCCACAAACGATGTGGCGATCACCCAAAGGCCTGTCTTCGTAGTCTTGAGCATGGAATTCGATCGATCTCTGCAGGAGAGTCTGGCGGAGAGGGGGAGCCCTGAGGAACGAAAACCCATGAGCACTGCAAATAGCCCGGATTTTGACAAGAGGTTCTCCACAAACGCCATGGCCTCGTTTCTGCAAATCGCAGCCGTCGCCTTGTTGATGTACGTCTGCTTCCAAATCATCAGGCCATTCCTCCCAGTTCTGGTCTGGGGAATCATCATCAGCGTTTCGCTCTACCCGACCCATCAGGCGCTGGCTCGATGCCTCGGCGGACGGAGCAAACTCGCCGCCGCTCTGATCACAATCCTGGGCCTGGCTCTGATCGTTCTGCCGGCTTGGATGCTGGCAGATTCCTCCGTCGGCGCTCTCAAGTATGTGGCTGCGGAATCTGCAAGCGGCGCCCTGCGAATCCCAGCACCGGATGCCAGCGTGAAGGACTGGTGGCTCGTTGGCGACAGCCTCTATGCCATGTGGGCACAGGCTGCATCGAATCTCGAGGCCACCCTGAATCGCTACGATGATCAGGTTAAATACGTGGGCGAGCAGGCTCTCTCATTGGCAGGCAACACGATCGCGACGGTCTTCCAGTTCGTATTCGCCCTGATCCTTGCAGGCGCGTTCTTCCTATTTGCGGGAGGTGGCTATCGCACCACTCAATCCATCGCCAACAAGCTGGTCGGCGGTGACCAGGGCAAGGCCTTGACCGACATGTCCATCGGCACGGTTCGCAGCGTCTTCAAAGGTGTCCTCGGCGTTGCAGCGATCCAGGCCCTGGCAAGCGCGATCGGACTTGCCATTGCAGGGATCCCGGGTGCCGGCCTGTGGGCGGGCGCCGTACTCGTGGTCGCCATCGTGCAATTGCCTCCCCTGCTCATCCTGGGACCGATCGCAGCCTGGCACTTCTCTGTTGCCGACACGGTTCCGGCGGTCATCTTCATCGTCTTCGCATTGATCGTCAGCGTTAGTGATTCATTCCTCAAGCCACTGTTTCTCGGCAGAGGCCTCAAGACTCCCATGCTCGTGATCCTACTTGGCGCCATTGGTGGCGCGCTCAGCATGGGAATCGTGGGACTCTTCATCGGCGCGGTGGTACTGGCTGTAGGATTCGAGTTGTTGAGCGTCTGGATGGGGAATACAGAGCTAGATGAGAGCCCAGCATCAGTGGCCAACTAGAACCGAAAGTGCCTAGCTCCTAGCCCGGCGCGTGAAGAAGAACCTGCGCTAGTCTGCGCTTTTTCGCTTGGTCTTGGCCAGCGAAGTCTCGATTAGCCCCGCTAGCAGAAGCCCTCCACCACCGCCGGCCGGAATCAGACAGACACCTTCCGCAAAATAGGCAATCACTAAGATGCCTGCCAAAGCGAACAGAATGGACAAGGCAATCAGGCGGGCCTTCAGCGTTTGCGGAGGGATCGACTCGCGTGGCTTGAAGTCCCCCCGCGCGCACAAAACGATCAGGTGAATGACGACAAGAGCAAGGGGAGCAAGAATCACAATGCGCCCGATGAACGCTGGCGGAGTACCGGCCGAAAATAGGGTAACCAGGTAGCCGGCGAGTCCGAGAAAGCAAACCACGTAGGCAAGCCACCAGGGCCAATCTGCTGTCGTGGGATCTTCGCATTCTTGGGACATGGGGTACGAGTACGGGAGTACGGAGTCAGAGTACGGAGTCAGGCACTTTCTTACCGAAAGAACCACCCCGGGCAATGGGCAGCGACCTTACCTTTCGCACCGACTGAGGCGGTGGCCAATCTCAAGACTTCGAGCCCTGCGAAGCGAGTGGCAGGTCTTGAACCGCAATGTTCGCTAGTTCGATCGCCGCCATTGCCCGGGGTGGTTCTTTCGATAAGAAAGTGCCTGACTCCGTACCCTACACCTGCAGCAAGACGAGCCAGGACAGGAGCGCGAGCAGAATGATGCCGGCAACCAAAGCATTGCTCGTCGCCTTCTTGGCGACCTCCGCTTGCCACCACTTGTTCGGCCGGATGCCTTGTGCGAGGAAAGTCACGATGCCGGCCAGAATCAGACAGACCAGGTTGATCGCCACCAGTTCGGCAGCGCCAGTGGCTGCTCGCAGATGACCACCACCGACGAGCATGCCGGTCACGATCGTCGGTGGTAGCAGGGCGACGGCAACCATCACTCCAATCAACGAACCACGCGCAGCACTGGTAAGACTCAGCGCGCCCGCCGCACCGGCAGCCAGTGCCAGAGCCAGATCACCCATACCAACCCGTGTACGAGAAGCGATCTCGACCGCTTCCGGCTGGTACTCGACCAGCAAGCCGTAGACCACCGCCAAGACAAGGGCCAGCGAGAATCCGACCGCAGAGCTTCTCAAGGCCGTGCGGGCCAATCCAAGATCCCCAAGCGTCGTGGCCAAAGCCAACGCAATGTTCGGACCGAGCAGGGGTGCGATGACCATCGCGCTGAGGACAATGACGCTGCTGTCGCGTACCAACCCTACCGCTGCAACTACGGTACTGAGGGCAACCATGACCATGAACACCGGGCTGAGTCTGGCCGACTCTTGCAGGTCCGCGTAGAGCTCTTCACGGTTGATGCGCCCGACGACTCGCTTCGGTTTGTCGCCCTCCGCAGACGCTTTCGGACGCGGCAGTGTGGCTTCCACCGGCAGTAAAATGACTCGGTAGTCCTGCAACCAGCTGAAGCGCTCTTGAAAGTCATCAAGCACCGCCTCAGTGCCGCCAGCGGAAGCCAGGACTCGGACCAGCTTCCTGCCATCATCCAAATTCTCGGTCCAAAGGCCGTGAATCTCGAAGTCGGTCGCATCGAAGGACTCCTTGAGTCGATCCGCATGATCTTGCGGGAGGATTAGCTCGATTAGACGCAGAGTCATGACGAAAACGGTAGCCGATGCCGCAGCAAACGAACCTGCAACTTGCAGACCCCGCCACATTCCTTCTGCAATCCCCAGTCAGCAAGTCCGGCGCCTGAACGATCGCAGCTGCCAGAGGGTGGATGAAGTGCTGAGGGTCGAATCTGGTGACAGATGACAGGCTGATACAGCAAGGTCTCGACCGGTTCATCGTTGCTTCCCCGGCCGGATCGGAGTAGTTCAGGAGCAATCGATCCTCAGCAGTACCACGAACGGACCAAGCATCAGCCCCATAGGAACGCGGCATCCCTCGGCTACATGGATTGGGCGACCCAACCGGATCCGTTTCGCCGCTTTAAGGGAGCAACAGTTCATCACCTAGCCGGTGGGTGCACGGTCGGTCCCGACTACGGGGACATCCGCGAAGTCGGCCGCATGGAATCCGAGCCTCTCGATGTTTCCTTCATCGATCGTCTCTTCTACTGGTCCCTTGCCCTGTCCGCGTGGAAGTCGATTCCTGGCGCAACATGGTCTCTCCGCGTCAACCCGTCGAGCGGCAACCTCCATCCAACAGAGGGATACTTGCTCTGCGGACCTGAGGCGGGCCTCGCGGATACACCAGCTCTCTATCACTACTCACCACATGAGCACGGACTCGAGGAGCGCGCGCGGCTCAGCGATGAGACCTGGAGGGGACTCGTTGGCAGTGTCGGCGGGCCGAGCCTGCTGCTGGGACTCACCTCGATTCATTGGCGCGAGTCTTGGAAGTACGGAGAACGCGCGTACCGCTACTGCCAGCACGATGCCGGACATGCGATCGGCGCTGTACGCTATGCAGCGGCCTGTCTTGGCTGGCGCGCAGAGCTCATAACCTCGGTCTCAGATGTCGAGCTTGCGCAACTTCTAGGGATCGCTGATCAGGCTGGGATCGAGGCGGAGCATCCCGACTGTCTGTTGCTCCTTCACTCAGGGGACCACCAACCGGATCTGGATCGATTCTCTGTCAACGATCCGGAACTCACACTCGTTGGAACTCGCAATGCGCTGAGCTCCGATCACCACGACTGGCCAGTGATCGACGCCGTGGCCGCGGCCTGCAAAAAGACTGCTGCCTGGGTGGGCGATCGCAAGCAATCCCCGCCGCTACCGACCCTGTCTCCCAAGCCCAACATGACACCAGCCGCGGAATTGATTCGCGGCCGCCGCAGCGCGGTAGCGATGGACGGCAAGACCACGATCGATCGTGCCGCGTTCTACCGCATCCTCGACGCCTGTCTCCCCGGCGCGCGGCGCATCCCCCACGACGTCCTACCATGGCGACCTAGGATCCACTTCGCAGTCTTCGTGCACCGTGTCGAAGGCATGCCGGCAGGTATCTACGTGTTACAGCGCTCAGCGACCCCGATGCTGCGCGAGGTGATCGGAGAGGAAGCTGCCTGGAAGAAACCGGAGGGCTGCCCCGATCACCTGCCCCTGTTCCTTCTCGGGGAGGCGGACGCACGTCGGATAGCCAAATCGACGTCATGCAACCAGGACATCGCCGCGGATGGCTGCTTCGCGATCGCGATGCTAGGTGAATTTCGCGACTCACTCGCGAATGATGGCCCCTGGTTCTACCGCGCTCTGCATTGGGAGGCCGGGCTCGTTGGTCAGACGATCTACCTCGAAGCCGAAGCCGAGGGGGTACGCTCGACAGGCATCGGTTGTTTCTTCGACGACATGACCCACCAGGTGGTGGGTTGCGACGAGGACGACCGCTTCCAAGTCCTATACCACTTCACAGTCGGTGGCGCTGTCGACGATACGCGCTTGCAAACCCTGTCGGCATACCACCACCGCGGATAGTGTACGGAGTCAGGCACATTCTTACTGAAAGAATCGCCCCGGGCAATTGCCAGCGACCTTGCATTTCGCACCAATCGTGGCGGTGGTCATTCTCGAGACTTCGAGCCCTGCAAAGCGAGTGGCAGGTCTTGAACTGCAACGTTTGCTAGTTCGATCGCCGCCAATGCCCCGGGGTCGATCTTTCGATAAGAATGTGCCTGACTCCGTACTTCTAGGCGAGTTCGAGCCGAGCGATCACGTAGGCGTGGTCGCTCGCCTTCCCTCCCTTCCGTCCTGGCTGAGCACCTTCCAAAGCGTTCGCGTGCAGGATCTCGTACTCGACAGTACGGCCAGCCAGCTGCCGCTTGGCCACCACTCCATGCATCAGCGCCTGGGAGATGCCGCGGTGATTGTAATCGAAGCGTAGAGACTTGGGCACGTTCTCAACCAGGTTGACACTGTGGTCCCCAGTCAGAGCGCGCAGAGTATCGCTGAATTCGAAGTCGTTGAAATCACCGGTGACATAGTAATCCACCTCCTGCGCCCGCAGCTGTGCCAGGTGCGCATCGATCACCTCGGCCTGTTGCACACGCAGGGCGAGGCGCGGATCGAAGCCCGGCTCTTCAGGCGCGAACAGCCCATTTTGATGGCGCTTCGACGCTAGGTGAACATTGATCAACTCCAGCTCCCCCGATCCCCGCACCGGTCGGAAACGCGCCGCGAGGGGTTTGCGCGAACCCTCGAACGCAGGTGACTTGGACCCCAGCCGTTGCAGGCTGCCTTCGACAAGCAGCACGCGGCCCGGGTCATAGAGAAACGCATTACGAATGTTGCCCCCTGGCTGGCCGCCGTCGGCTCCCTCCTCGGGGGGAATCTCGAGCCATGCGTAGCTAGGCCCGCCCGCCCTCTTTACCGCCGCAATCAGACCTGCATAGGTGCGATCCGCCCTTACTCTTTGCGACAGTTCCGCCCCATCGTTGTCCTGAATCTCCTGCAGAGCAACGATCGTCGGACAAGCCGCGTCCCTGACGATGGCCTGACCGAGGGCCAAGAAACGCCCATCCCCCAGGTCATCATCAACGTCTCGACCCGGATCGTTCACCCGAGCCGGATCCTCCTTGCACACATCGAGATTGAAACCATTCAGGGTTAGCACGGTGATCCGGGATCCTTCACCGCGCAGGCTCGTGATGCTCTGCTCCACCTGCACAGGCCGCACCTTCAGAGGCCCCGCCATCGCGATCTGGTAGGACGCCACGCGGAAGTTGAGAGGCCCAAGCACGGGCTCGACCAACTCCGCTCCCACATTGACCGTCGGCGCCGCGGCATAGTCCAGCACACGGAAGCCTGGCAGCCAGCGCTCCGGAATATGCGGATCAATCAACACGCCTCCCTGCCGGGTACGCACCAGGTCCGCATCAGGGGGCACCAGTACGTAGTCCCCGAAGGGGTTGCTCGGGGCCACGAAGATTGCTCCCGCGCGAACACCCACCAACATGCCTTCCAAGTTGTTGAGCAGATCAGCCAGCTCTTGCTGCTGAACGAGCACTCGCTCCGCAGTCAACCAGACCGGCTCGATGCCCGGACCATGCTCGGCTAGCACGCGTGTCCCTTGCTCTACAATCTGGGTCGTCGGTCGTGCATTCGAGTCCGGTTGGTAGTCCACCGCCTTGCCCAAGACTTCCACCAGGCTGCCAACCGGCGGCCTGTTTCGGCGTTCGTAGACGAATATCCCGTGGGACACGGCCGCATTCACGTCCCCATCCGGATCCTGGATGAAGTAGCCCTTGCGCGTGGCGCCGGTAACGACGCCATGAGTGGTGACCATTCGCCCATCGAAGGGTGAGAAGAGTCCGGGACCCTGGATGCGGTGAATGGGCGTGATCTGCATGTGGAATCGTCGTGCGCCGACTGAGCGCAGCCTGACTGACTGCCCCAAGCGTATCCGGCGGCGGTCAGCTAGCCCAAGCTGGCATTGCCTCTTCGCTCGGGGTTATGTGCTGCAAGCACAAATCCTCACCGTCTGCCAGTGATGTAGTCCCAGAGTTCATGGATGGCCATTACCTGATCGGAAACGATGGCCGTGACGACGTCACCGGTCGAGAAGGCGCCGATGAGTGGATCGAATTCGATCAGGGGAAGAAAGTGCCACCGCATGCCCGAGACCTGACCGCCGTGAACCCCCGAATCTTGCTTTGCATCACCAATCCGCTTCACCACAAACCTCGCCTAGCACATGGGCTATCGTTGCCTTGGCTTCTAGGCCAGTTTTTCAGGGTTGGCTGAGTCATATCCGACGCCGGCTTCACTCACCACGCAGAGGCCATGACTGCATCCCTACCCAACATTGAGACTCTGCTTCACCATCAGGATTGGGTGCGAGCCCTGGCGCGCAGCCTGGTGGCCGATCCAACGCGCGCCGAGGACGTCGCGCAGCTAACGATGTTGGAGGCGATCGAAAGGCCGCCTAGGGACCTCAGTCGACCGAAAAGTTGGCTAGCGAAGGTTGCGCGCAACACCGCCGGTTCCTTGGCTCGCCAGGATCGTAGCCGCAAGCAGCGCGAACAAGTGGTTGCGCGCAGTGATCAGGTGCTTGCGGATCCGGCCGACGTTGCGCAAAGGGCAGAGGCACACAAGCGGGTTGTCGATGCTGTGTTCGAATTGAAGGAGCCGTATCACTCGGTGATCTTGCTCCGTTACTTCGAGGACCTCGATGCGCATGAGATCGCGGCGCAGCTCGATCGTCCGGTTGCGACCGTGCGCACGCAATTGCAGCGTGGTCTCGAGCGCATCCGGCAACGACTCGATCGCAGCTACGGTGATCGTCAGGCTTGGTGCACGGCCATGTTGCCCTTGCTCAGAAACAAACAAGCGGTCATTGGCGTTCCTATTCTCGGTTCCTTGGGAGCTCTCGCCATGGGGAAGTGGACCCTGTCGGCGATCTCCTTGGTCGCGACAGTATTCCTGTCGCTGTCGCTCATCGAATCCCTTGGAGATCCACTCGATCTGGACGAAGTGCCATCGCAGGTTAAGGCTGTCGAGCCGGACCTGCCGCCGCCAATTGCCTCGCAGCGTGAAGAACTGCCTGAGGCATCGGTGACTGCACCAGAAGTCTCTGTGCGCGGTAGGTTGTTCTCGCTCGATGGCCAAGCCTTGTCTGGCATCCCTGTCGTCTACGAAGGCTGGCAGTGGCCGCGCCTCGTAGGCAACAAGTTGTCAGGGTCTAGCCGAAGTTGGACCAGCACTCCTGAGAGGCTCGCCGAGTTGCGATCATCTGAATCCGCGATGAAGGCGGTTGTTGCTCTGTTTGCGCCCTTCGAGCAACAGGCGGAGGCATTGTTGCGAGGTGAGCTTGTCGAGGCACTACGAACAGTCACGGACGCCGCCGGGCGTTTCGAGTTTGTCGGACCTGCAGAGATCCGGGCTGCCGATCTAGTACTTGGTGATCGGGATTGGTTGGTCTGTGGTTCAGGTTGGGATGCGGATGCGGGCGAGCAGTGCTTCCTTGCGGGGCCCGGTGTGCAGGTCACCGGTCAGGTCGTCGACGAATCTGGCAAGGGCATGATCGCATTTGTTCAATTCAGCTACGAGTCCAATCGCCTGCCTGGTTTGGCGCAGAACTTGACTCGGCATGGCCCAGGACTTAGTCGAAGTGTGCGGAGCACGACGGACGGGTTTTTCGACCTTGGCATGGTGCCGCGACTCGCCGGCTTGCGGATCCAGGCGACGCTCCATGAGTTTGTTTCGGCGCATGTTCTAGCTACGGATGTTTCCGGCCCGGTGCGATTGACGCTGAGTACCGAGATGGCTGTAGATCCGAAGGGTCTAGTGGGGATCGTCTACCACGCAGATGGTTCACCAGCGGCCGGTGCAGAAGTGATTTTTGGGCAGGTTCGCGGCAAGACAGATCAAGCCGGACGGTTTGCGTTGAGTATGCAATCCGCGTACTACGAGCCGGATTCGCCTTTGCTGGCCTATATTATTGGTGAGCAGGCCGCAATCGAAACAGACTTCGGTGCTCGCTACCGGTCGCGCCCAAATGAAGAAGTGGTGTTGCGGCTCGGAGGGGCGGCTCTGTCGATCTCTGGCCGAGTCGTGGATGCAGATGGCGTGGGGAGAGTAGGCGTCAGAGTGTTGCTGGGGAATGGTGCGCCTGAGGGGATTCAGCCCAACAATATCGAGAGTCTCATTGGTAACCGACGTTTTAGGCCGGTGCTCACGGATGCGGACGGTCAATTCACGTTGAATGGTCTTCTTCAGCGGGACTATGTCCTGCGCGCCATCGATCTCGACTCCTTGCTGGTGATCGAGTCGGACCCAGTTGCAGCGGGCACAAGGGATCTGGTCTTGTCCTCACCTCCATTGCCCTTCTTCGAATTACTCGAAGGGGTGCTTGTGGACCGCAAGGGTAACGGGATCGCAGGTGCCGAGGTGCGCGTCATGACAGAAGGCGAGCGGGGCCGCAGAGGCTATCATTCAATCTCGCGTTCGGATACGGCTCTCACCGACAAGGACGGCCGATTCACACTTTCCGACTGTCCGCGGGAGCACGTCTACCTGTCGGTATCGGGCAATGCGGTCATCAGGCAACGACATGATGTGGACGACGTGGCCATGCCCATGCGTCTGGTGGGCACGCGCAAGCTTCGATTCCGCATCCGTAACTATGTGGCCGTCACCGGTGATCGCTTCGTGATTCATGATGCTGACGGCAAGAAAATGTCGCTCGAAGCAGTCGGGCTCAATTTAACAACGCAAGGATTCTTCGGGGCGGACCCGATCCCAGGCGCTTCGATTTTTCATGTCAGTGAAGATGCCAGCACCTTGGTAATGATGCGGCATTCCAAAGTCTTATTTGAGTATCCGCTGCGGCTGCGCACTGGCATCCTGAATGAGATCGATTTGTAGTGAGTGTCAAGGATCCGCTAAACAGACAACGCCCGAGGAATGCCTCTAGTTGGGCTACCGCCAGCTGAAGTCGCCACAACAAGCGAGTCACCTCCATCGCTAGGGTTGGGTGTGCGCGCCGCCGACTTCTTGCGTGTAAGTCAGACTGTCCCACCACCTGGAATCACTCTACGAACTGTCAGCAGATGAGCGGATAGCCGATCCAAACCCACCTTCAAGACTCCCCTGCCCCAGCCTGATCGGCGAAACCGCTCATGGCAACGGCGCAATACTCCACGACTGCGGACGGCCGGGAACCCCAGCTGCCAAGATTGACACGCTTCGCTGCCATCTAAAGGCCCAGCCACCTGCACCGATCGCGCTGCGCAAAGTACAGTGTGACGGTGACCGATACCCCCCCTACGCTCCCCGAGGAACCCAAGGGCTGGCCGGCCTGGCAGCGCCTCCTGTTCCGCTACCTCTGCCTGCACTGGTTGCTCTATGCCTTCACTGATCCGCAGGGCAACCCACTCGTCAACCTGCTGAGTGTGATTCGCTTCCTGCTGGATAAGGTCGCGACCTGGGGGAAAGACCTGTCGCTCTTCGACGTCGATCTGACGTCGTGGACGGGTCCGGTCTTCGGCTGGCTGAACACCGCGCGCGGCACGAGCATGGACATGCGGCCCGGCGGCGAGATCGGCGAGGATCACGGCTGGTGCCTGCAGTTCACCTCGTGGTTGAGCGATGTGTCAGCCGAATGGTTAAGTGACGGCACACCCCTCTTCGAGGTCTACCACCAGCAGACCGGTAGCGGCGATACGATGCACGACTTTGTCAAGCTCTGCGCGATCGTCGTGGTCGCCGGCATGCTGACCGCGTTCTGGTCGCTACTCGATCGCAGTCGCAGCTACCCGCGCCTAGGTCGTTGGCTGCACCTATTGGCGCGCTGGTACGTGGCGCTGCAGATGCTCGGCTACGGGATGGCGAAGTTCTACGGCATGACTCAGTTTCCGGAGCCCGGGATCAGTGGGTTGACGCGCGAAATCGGCGACCATTCACCCATGGGCATGGTGTGGACCTTCATGGGAGTGAGCACGGGCTACAAGTACCTCAGCGGTGCCGGTGAAGTGCTGGGATTTCTGCTGCTACTGCACCGACGCACGACCCTGCTCGGATGCTTCGTAACGGTTGGCGTCATGACCAACGTCTGCGCCCTCAACTTCCTCTATGGCGTGCCGGTCAAGCTGTATTCGGCGCACCTGTTGCTCATCGCGGTGTTCCTCTTGGCGCCGTTCAAGGAGCAGCTGTGGGCCTTGTTCATCCGCAACCGACCTTCCGAGCCGGTCGATATCCGCGTCGTGCACAATCGCTGGATCGGCTGGCCCCTGGCGGCGCTCGGCTGGCTCTGGGCCGTCGGCGTGGTCTGGCAGTACCACGAGTCACGCAGCGCGATGGCCGAGAACAATCCGCGTTTCGCTGCAATGATGCAGAAGCCGGAACTCTTCGGGCTCTGGGAAGTCGAGAACATGCTGCTCGACGGTCAGCAGGTTCCTTCGAGTGATTCCTCGCGTTGGCGCTATCTGGCCTTCGACCGCGGCAACATGGCCTTGGCGCGGACGCTGCTCGGCCAGGCCTACGCCTTCGACCTTAGCGAGGATCTCGATGCCAAGCAGGTAACGTTGACGGCACGGGGGAGCGGTCAAGATGGCGAGGTTTGGACAATCGAGCGCAGCACAGTAACGCGCAAGGTGCGCAATCCGGCACCCAAGACCCGCGCCGACTTTGGCGGGCCGATCGATGCGGAAGTACCCGCAATCGTCTTCAAGGGCAACTGGCAGGGCAAAGCAATCGAACTGCACACGGTCAAGAAGGAGTTCCGAGTGCACGATGGCTTCCGTTTGATCCGCGAGTTCCCGCGCTAGGCTTGTTCACTGGGATTGCTTCGCCCATGCTCGACAAGAGTCCAAACCGCGCCGCCCTACCTCCCTGGGTCCTTCGGCACCGGGAAGCCGCGATCACGCATTAGCGCTTCGATTCGAGCATCGCGGCCGCGGAATGCGCGGTAGGCATCATCCGGATCGATCGCGTTGCGTGGTGCAAACAGGTGCTCGACCAGTTTTGCTGCCATGCCCTCATCGTAGTATCCGCCCGGCGCCTCCTCGAATGCCTCCGCCGCGTCCGAAGTGAGCACATCTGCCCACATGTAGCCGTAGTAGCCGACTGCGTAGCCTTCACTGGAAAAGATGTGGTTGAACTGCGGGCTGCGGTGCCGCATCACGATCGCCTTGGGCATGCCGAGCCTCGCCAACTCGGCCTTTTCGAACTCGATCGGGTCGATTCCAGTGGGGTCCGTCATGTGGTAACGCATATCCATCAGTGCCGACGCGAGGTACTCGGTGGTCGCAAACCCTTGGTTGAAAGTCGCAGCGTTCTGAATCTTGGTAAGCAACTCCGGAGGAATCGGCTCACCGGAATCCACGTGCACCAGGAAGCCCTGAATCACCTCATCGGTCGACAGCCAGCGCTCGAGCAACTGCGATTGAAACTCCGTGTAATCGCGCACGCCGCCGTTGAGTGTCGGATACCTGATGTCCGCCACAAGAAAATGTAGCGCGTGGCCGAACTCGTGAAAGAAGGTCACTGCGTCGTCCCAGGACACCAACACCGGCTCACCGGGGGCAGGCTCGATGAAGTTCGAGTTGTTCGACGCAAGCACGGTGCGCTCGCCGTCGAAAGTTTCGCGGCCGCGGTACATCGTGGCCCAGGCGCCCGAGCGCTTGCCCGCGCGCGCGTAGGGGTCCAGGTACCACAGACCGATGTGCTTACCGGAATCCTGGTCCGTCACCTCCCACACCCGCACGTCCTCTTGAAACACGGGCACGCTGCCCTCGGGCACCGGCTCGAAGCGGAAGTTGAACAGCCTTCCCGCCACCATGAACATGGCCTCGCGCAGCTTGTCGAGCTGCAGGTACTGCTTGACCTCGTTCGAGTCGAGATCGTACTTTGCCAGGCGCACCTTCTCGGCGTAGAAGCGATAGTCCCAGGGCTCGATCGTGATCCCGGCACCCGCGGCATCCGCAACTTCCTGCATGTCGGCGACCTCCTCGCTCACCCGTCCGATCGCCGCAGGCCACACGGCCTCCATCAGCTCTAGCGCGCGCTCGGGTGTCTTTGCCATCCGGTCCTGCAGCTGCCACTGCGCGTAGTTATCGAAGCCGAGCAGCTTTACCCGCTCGTCCCGGAGCTGGAGGATCTCCGCGATCACCGCGTTGTTATCGTACTCGTCGCGATTGTCACCGCGCGCGTAGTAGGTACGCCACACCTGCTCGCGGAGGTCGCGCTCTGTCGAAAAGGTCAGGAAGGGATCCATCGAGGAGCGCGTGTTGGTGATCGCGTACTCACCTTCGCGGCCCCTCTCGGTGGCGGCCGCTGCTGACGCCACAATGAACGAATCGGACAAGCCTCCGAGCTGCTCCTTGCTGATGTAGAGCACATAGCTCTCCTCGTCGTGCAGCACGTTGTTAGCGAACTTGGTCTGCAGTTCGGCGAGGCGCCTGTTGATTTCCGCGTAGCGTTCCTTCTTGGCACCGGTCAGGGTGGCACCGTTCTTGGCAAAGGAGTTGTAGGTCAGCCAGATCAGGCGCTGCTCGTCCGCAGGACGCCTCGAGTTGTCCGCCTCGTAGACTGTCTTGATCCGCTCGAAGAGTCCGGCGTTCTGGGTGATCTTCGAACTGTAGTCCGACAGCACTGGCACCATTTCCGCTTGGATCTCGCGGAACTCCGGGGTCGAGAGGTTGGCACTCCAGATCCCCCAGTAGGAAAACACGCGCTCGAGATCGCGGCCGGAGCGCTCCATCGCCACGATGGTGTTCTCGAAGGTCGGCGGCGAAGGGTTCGTGGCGATGACTTCGATCTCGTCCAAGTGGATCGCCATGCCGGCCCGCAACGCGGGCTCGATGTACTTCAGGTCCATCGCGTCGAATGCGGGCACGCCGCTATAGGGCCCTGTCCAAGGAGCGATCAACGGATTCTCGGAGGCAATGGCCTGCGAGGTCGCCTGATCCATGGAATCAGAGGGTGACTGGCAGGCGGCAATGAGAACGGCCGCGCCGGCGATCGCGAGATGGGTGCTGTGATTGGACATTGGTTGGCTCCGGGACTTGGGCACGACACCTTAGAGTTCGGCCTGGCAGCCGACAACTTTCGCTTGCCGCCGGTGCCGCTTCCTCAGGCGGACAGATGCCTCTCAGGCGGCGTACTCTGCTGATCCTGGCTACAAGAGCAGCCTGCCTCTGCACACCCCAGGGCGGCGCTCGGGCAGGCCACTCCCAGTCGTTTCGATCAGCGCCCCTGCAGTCTTTCTGCGATCCGCGTCGCCAGCCAGGCGTTGCCTATCGCGGAGTAGTGCCCGCCCTTGACGAAGAAGGCGGCCACTGTCTCAGGCTGCTCTGCTTCGAGCTTCTCGAGCGGCGCAGCCAAATCGAGCACCTCCAGTCCTGAGTCTCGAACGCGCTCTGCCAGAGGAACGAGATTTCCGTTTCCACCCAAGTGGGCAGGCACCCCAATGGTCACGAGAAGGAAGCGCACATCATTCTGCCTGCAGGAATTCGCCAACCGCTCAATCAGTCGGGCAGAGACTTCGACGCCATTCTCGTGTTCCTCAGCTATTCCACCTGGAGACCACCAGCCCGCCGCTAGTCGGCTGAGTATGCTATTGGCCAGGTGGCTGTAGCTGAGAGCTCTGCGAACTCCCGGCAGGGCACCCTGAGGTGCCGGATCCCTAGGGGCCGGCACGTTACAGAGCAGAAGCTCGCCCTCAACCAATCGAAAGAAGGGTTTCCAGGCGTAGTAGTACGAGTACTGAGCGCGCGAGATGTCGTGACTGATCACCCCGAGGATTACTTGCGCGGGAGAATGAACTTCGAGGAGCCTCTCACCGCGCAAGACCGCCTGATCGACTCCGTAGGCAAAGACCGCGCCATTCCGGACAGGCCGACCGATCAGGGTCTGAAGCTGCGCGGGCCAGGTTTCGCTATCCTCGACTTCGTCCCCAAAGGTCACCGAGTCACCAAGCGTGAGAGTGGATCCTTCACCAGTCGTGGCGACCGAAGCATGACTCCTGGATCCAGTCGAGTCCATGTGGAAGCGCGCTCCATTCGGCCAGGCGCCCTCGGACTTGGGAAGCCAACCCAGTTCTGAGTCATAACGCGCATGACCTGTCTCGTCGCGAACGCGCTCCCAGGAGTTGCGGATCAGCGGGTCGAAACTCGTCATGCTACCGTGATAGACACGCAGGATGAGTTCAAGCCCCAAGCACAGGAACAGGATGGATCCTGTGACCGCAAGTAGGCGAAAAACGATCTTCTTCTTACGCGAGAGCGGGAGCGTTTCAGGCGACATGCTGCGAGTGTAAGGGACCGAGCTCCCAGGTCTATCGGCCATGTTCAAGTGGCTCTCGCGAGTTTCGCGCTTGGCATAGTGGGTGCGGGCGTTTCAACCTGCACTTGGGACCTGCGGTCGTCTACTTGCCGTAAACCGTCACAGTGCGCTGCGTCCAGACTCCCAACACACTCAGGGTGTTGATGTCCGCATAGTGCACTTCTGTCAGCCCCTTCTTCTTGGCGATGTCACCGATGCCATTGCTATCCCATTCGATGCTGACGTAGTAACGAATCTCCTTCGTATCGCCTTCGGACCCGCTGTCGAATACCGGTGTGTTGTTCAGGTTGACGTCGAGGGGTTCGGTGATGTTGGTGTAGATGATGCCGCAGCTGGTCAACACGAAGGCCAGGGGCAGGAGCGCAATACCAAGGTGGCGTCGCATCCTGCTAGTTCCCGTAGACGATGGTTGTCGTGCGTGTATACAGGCCAAAGAGCACGCTAAGAACTCGCCTGTCCGCATGCATCAGCGTCTTGATTCCACCGTCCTCGGCCGCCGCTTGCATGCCTCCATCACCCCAGGCCGCCAACCATAGCACGCTCTGGTTACTGGCTTCTCCCACCTTGCTGCCGAGATCGGTGTTCTCGACATCCGTATCGAGGGGGATCACCGTGTTGGTGAACATGCAGCTCGGGAGCAGCATCAGGGCAAGGAACAGAACGCAGACTTGGCACCGGTTCATCAAGTTACTCTCCTGCAGCGTCGGACTCATGGACCAGCAAGCTACTCATCTAGTCGATGCCCAACCAGCGAAAACCGCACCAGTGAGCACCGAGTCAGCCGCATTCTCATCGGAGGTCTCACCATCCGCGTATACTTCGAGTTCTCGATCCTTCCCGGCCAGGGCGAGTACTGGAGTGACTATCCAGACGTCTGCAGGCCCTTCAATGTGACCAATGAGACTTCCAGACACGGCAGAGGTACTGGAGCTGGCAGAGAGCAACCTTTATGGATGAGGACGCAATCACCTTTGGCCTGGCTGCACTCGGCTACCTTCTCCTCGCCAAGGACAGCGCACTTCGCATTGCCGGCAGGCGCCTACGGAGCTTGGGCTTCATCACAGCCGGCGTTGTCCTGACACATGTGGCATTGGTCTGGGCCTGGCGCTTTGAGTGGTCACTGCAAGAGGCTTGGCAGAAGAGCCCACCGGCATTCGTCATCTTCCACTCTGCCCTCCTACTGATTCTGCTGGCGCCCTTCACAGCTTCGGGCAGCCGAGACCGAATCACTTGGGTTGCATTCGCCATCGTCAGCGCCGGCGCATTACCTGCAACCATTCGCTATCCGGAGCTCGGCCTGCTGGCGATTCCTCTGTTGGCGGCCTTCCTGGCTGTTGTCGCCATCTGGATAGCACGCGCTCGCCAGGACGTAGAGTTGCAGGGGAAAAGCTGAAGTCACCCTCCGCCGAGTGCATTCTGCATCATCTCGCGTAGGCGCCCGAGATCTGCAGCGTTCTCTTCGCGATCCACGATCTTGCCATTCACGTCGAAAGCGATCGACGCAGGAAGCGGCCCCGGTAGACCGAATCGATCATTCAAGGCTTCCAGCTCGCCATCCAGAAGTACGGAAGAAGTACGGAGTCAGGCACATTCTCATCGAAAGTTTAGCCCCTGGCAGAGTCACCGCTCGCCGCTTCTGCGCACCGGCAAGCCCCCCGTTGCCCGGGGCTAAACTTCCGATAAGAATGTGCCTGACTCCGTACTCTTGATTATGCCTCGAAAGCTGGATCGCTTGATCGTTCATGGTTCGCACCACAAGACAGGGTCCACATGGTTTCGCAACCTGTTGACTGACATCGCCGAGCACCAGGATCTAACGCTCTATCGCGCCCCAGATGATTCGACGGCGAGAGTTGAGATCCCACCGGATGCGGACATCTATCTCGAGCCGCACGCGTTGAGAATCGATGTCGCAAGCCTTGGTGCCTTCATAGGATCGCATGTCGCAAGAGATCTACGCGATGTGGTGGTCTCCGGATATCACTACCACCTGCATGCTTCCGAGGAATGGTTGCATATTCCGAGGGAAGAGCACGGCGGAAAGAGCTTTCAGCAATGCCTGAAGGAACGTACCAAAGAGTATGGGCTCTGGTTCGAGTTGGAGTATGTGTCACGAGGGACAGTCGGGTCGATTGGAGCGTGGGAATACGGACAGCCTGGCTTCATGGAGCTCAAGTACGAGGACTTGATCACGGATCCATGTGCTTGGTTTCCGAGACTCTTCCGCCACTGGGGATTTGCAGAAGATCAGATCCCAGAGTTGATGCAATCGGTTGAGCGAGTCTCCTTTGAGTCTCAGGCCAAAAGGTCCTTAGGAGACGTCAAGGCCGGCGCGCACTTGCGCTCGGGTCGGCTTGCGCAGTGGAAGGATGAGTTCAATGAAGTCCATAAGGATCGCTTCAAGGAACTCTATGGCCACTGGCTGATCAACGCTGGCTATGAGAGCGATCGCTCCTGGTGATCCAGGCCCAGCGCAGCGGCACATCCTCTTCCCTACACCGGAAGATGTGCACATCATGACTCGACAGTCCTCAGCAAGATCTCCCGGATGTTCCCTCTTCACGGATATCCGCTGGCAAACTCCACTTTCGATCAATCAGGGCGCCGCTCACAACCAGACAAGTTGTTTACGAGGCAGGGCTATCGCATGTCGGGACCGTCACCTCGACCCGCCTTCTTCTTGGCATTCTGACTCATCACGACGCCAAAGATAATACCGAAGGAGACACCTAGCCCCACACCAATGGCGATGTTGTCGATGGCTGCACCGATCGCGGCGCCAACACCTGAGCCCAGAGCGATGCCAACCCCGATCCATACCCCTTGCTGCTCTTCCTTCTTGCTTGCTTCCTTTTCGGCTTCGCTCATTGCTTCTCCTGACTTGCTGGTTCGCTACGAGGTTCATGGTCTAGCCAATCGCCATACCCGTGACCATACCGATGGCAAGATTGCACGGTACGTATGGAGCCAGGCTCAAGAACTACTCACTCGGCGGATAGTCGATTCAAGCGCACATTCTCGACTCCTCCCAGCAACCACCCCCACAAACAGACCAACGAGACAGCACCAATCAGTCACCGCGGCTATCCACAGGACTCCTGTAATCTGCGCCATACTCAGCCAACGATACGTGGCCAGAGATCGGAATCGATTGGATCACCGCTTTGTAGTTCAGGCGGAATGGGTGGCATTTCCTGCAAGCCGTCCCGCGGAAAGAAGGTCACATCATCCCCGGCCCATCGTGAGGTATGGGCCCGTCGCCGGGTACTGGATGTCAGGTTGCCCGGAGCAGCATGAACAAGCAGTCCATGGTGGACAGTGCAATCCCCGGGCTCCAGATTGAACTGAGCAATCTCGAGTTCACCGCGCATCGTATCGATGTCGGGCACCTCAGGAATGTCCTCGGTGTATTGACTGCCGCTCCCGAAGCTTGCCGGGCGAAACTTCTGCCCCCAGCGGTGAGAGCCTTTTACGTATTCGACCGCCCCGCTCTCGGCCGTAACCGGATCAAGCGCCAGCCACAGCGTGCATATCTGAAATCCATCGATGGGCCAGTAAGTCATGTCATGGTGCCAAGGTGTCTTCGTCGCTGTCCCTGGCTCCTTGATCAGCCACTGGTCGAAGAACAGATTGATCTTCTGCGACTGCATCAAGCAGGCAGCAATCTGTGCGGCGGGCGATTCAAAGACGAAGCGCCGACAGGCTTCATTCCGCAGCCATATGAATGTGTCGTGAAAAAACCGTCCTACTTCGCCTCGCTCGGACGCCAGTTCGGCATGCAAATCGCCCGGCCTCTGCAAACAGTCCTCAGCCGCGTTTCGCATGTCCTTGATCCACTGCTCGGAAAAGAACCCGCGCAGACATACCACCCCATCCTCATCAAAGGTCCTGATCTCATCATCGGTGATGTCGCGGGCGAGTGGAGAACGGGGCATCAAGATTCCAGGGTTGTGCAGACACAGAACAGCATGTCTGGATCTTCTGTAAGCGAACGGGCCGATAACCGATCCAAACGCAGATTCTAGACACTCCCCCATCAACCACCACCCCTCGCCTACGAGTCGAAGAACGACCAAGTCCGAGCCTGGGCGAAGTACAAGATTGACGAGCGGATGGGGCGCGGCCCGTCAGCGTTCGAGTCGTGCCCGAATCTCGTCGACGAAGTTGGTCATCAGGCGCAGCTCGGAACTTGGTTTCTCTCCTGGACCGGGCACGACGAAGATCAGGCGCTTGCCGGGGAGTAGCTCGTCGGTGATCGCCCGCATCGACCGGATGTCGAACACTCGTTGCTCTGGGCCAAACTGCGGTTGCGGATCCTCCACCGTCATGGCGATCGCGCTGTATCGATCCCAGTTGTACGCCACGCAGAGTTCGGGTTGCCCTTTTGCGTTCGGTTCCTTGAACCAATTCACGCTGCGAGGTCGATCCCCCGACAGCGGGACGCGAATCACGGGACCGAGCTCAAAGGTGGTCGGATTCAGGCGTCGCACCAACGCTTCGGCGAGGTTTTGGTCGGATGCGAGGTAGGCGATCCACTTTCCATCGGGTGAGTGTCCCGCCCAACCAATCTTGTCGACGGTTTCGACTGCGAGCCGTGGCTTGAGCTCCGTGTCACCCAGTGGAACGATCCAAAGCTCGTCTCCGTCTCCTGTGTGTCGGATCGCGAGGTAGCTGCCCCCTCCGGGTGCGACCTCGACCGGCGAACACGAGATTGTGCCCGGCGGGAACATCCAGACTTCGCGAGGTGTCACCGAACCGTCGAACGGCACGCGAAGGTGGCCGTTCTTGCCATCTGAACTCGAGCGCTCGAAGACCACGAACTCGCCACGAGCGGACAGGATGGCATTGTGGCAATCGGCACGCGGGTCCGCTGCGATCCGGCGGAGCCGAGGGGTGGCGAACTCCGAGCCCTAGACCTCGTACAAGGCCGCTCCACCGGCGCGGGTAACGGCAAGACGCTTGCCGTCCCACGACGCTTCGAGGCGCTCTTCGAGAGATTGCGGTTCTGCACCCCAGGCTGTGATTGTGCCGTCCGCGCTCATCACGCTGAGTGTGCGCTGGTCTCCCATGACTCCACCACTACGAAACAACACGGTGCCATCCACCGCGAGGTCGAAGCGTGCGTGGTTCCAGGACGCGGTCGCTCGCAGGCCAGCGCAGATTCTCACGGGTTCGCCGACGACTCGAGTCGCCCCCGCGTCGACGCGCGCGGCGAGCAACTCGTTTCGGCGCGAAAACAGGATCATGGACCCATCGGCGGTAAGCCGGGCAACCGAGGCGTTCTTCACGAATGGAGTCGTCTCTCCGGTGGCGAGGTCGATGCGTGCGACGATCATCTGGTAGCCTCGCGGCCCGTAGGTCTGAAAGGAGGCCAGCAGCGCATCGGCTCCGCATGCGCCCAGCGGATCGCAGGCATAGGCGTGTTCGAAGCCCTGAATCTTCAGCTTGGTTTGCCTCTTCTTTCCATCGGCGACGCGTACCCGCAGCAACCCCGGCGGTGAGGCGAGTCCGCTCACGATCTCGCCGCTCGGTAGCCATGCGAGGTCGCGATTGATCCACTCGCAGATTGGTATCGGCGGGGACTGGCCATCGGCACGCACCCTGACCAGGCGCAGCGACTCCGACTCCGACGTCGTCGGTACCGCCATGCAGACCTGTTGCCCGTCGGGGGAAAAATCGAAGAAACGGACGCCTTCTGAGCCGGGGAGAAGGCGAGGTGTCCAATCGTCGAGATCCCTCACGTACAGCCGCGCCGCCTTGGTTCCATCGGCCCGTGTCGCCAGGCTGCGTATCGCGATGCGTCGGGCGTCCGCGGAGATCGCGAAGCTGTCGTTACCGTCTTCTGCCGTACTGTCGAACTGTATGCCCTCGGACTCGAGCACTACGCTGAAGAAGCGAGTCGAGCTATCTGCCGGGGCGCCGGAGGCAGGGTTCCAAATCCAACTCACGAACGCGCCGATGCCGACCAGGCCGATGGCGATCGGGATACTCCACGCAGAAGATGGATCACGTCGATGGCCCGCATTCGCCCGTACGCCGCCGGACCATGCACGTTCCGTGAGGGCTCGCTCGAGTTCAAGGCGAGCATCTCCGAGGTCACGCAGTCGCTTTCGCGGTTCCTTCTCGAGGCAGCGTTGGATGAGCGATACCACGGAATCGGGCGTGTTCGCTGGCAGCGCATTCCAGTTTGGTTCGCTTTCCACGATTGCGTGCAACAACTCGGGGAGGTTGGCCCCGTCGAATGCCGGCCGCCGCGCGAGGAGTTCGAACAGCACACACCCGAACGCCCAGACGTCCGCTCGCCGGTCGACGGCGCGACCGCGCGCTTGCTCGGGACTGAGATACCCAGGCGTTCCGACGACCACACCCATCGATGTTCCGTCCCAGGAATCCGCATCCCTGGCGTTGATCGAAGCCTTGGCCAGGCCGAAGTCCAGAACCTTGACCGTCCCCTCCGGCGTGATGCGCACGTTCGCTGGCTTGAGATCGCGGTGGATGATGCCGGCCTCGTGCGCCGCCTCGAGTCCGTCTGCGATCTGGCGAGCCGTGTCCAGGATGTCAGGAATCGAGAGGTCGCCCTTGCGGATCGACTCGTCGAGGGACTGGCCCTCGATGTATTCGAGCACTAGGACACGCTGCCCGTCGTGGGATTCCAGGCCGTAGATCGCCGCGACGTGGGGGTGATTCAATGCGGCTAGCGCCCTAGCCTCGCGTTCGAGTCGCATCAGCAGCTCCGGGTTCTCCCCGGTTCCCGGCGGAAGCTGCTTGATTGCGATCTGGCGATCGAGCGCGGGGTCCCG
This sequence comes from Planctomycetota bacterium, assembly GCA_021776805.1. Lineage (GTDB taxonomy): Bacteria > Planctomycetota > UBA1135 > UBA1135 > UBA2386 > JAJFFD01. The sequence goes on along the minus strand of JAJFFD010000028.1, from coordinate 17,527 downwards.
CGCCAGAAACACGACTCCACCGGCTCCTCGCCCGAGTTCGCGCTCCACGGGGTACGGACCAATGCGTTCGGGCATCGCGTTAGACGTCATAGGTGCCCAAGACAGTATCTCGTCGGGTTTCTCGTGTGAGCCCCAAATCCGGAGACCGTACTACTTCGCGCCATTCGTCCTTCGCAGGTCGACGGCGCATGACTCACGCATGACCCCTTCGCGGCGGTGCACGGACGGGCTTCTCCCAGGGCAGATTTCAACTTAGGGGGCGGCGTGTGTTCGAAGAGCTGCAGACGGCATGTGACGCACCAGAGATTCAATTCCCTCATCACATAGGAATGATGCGCCAAAGAAGATCAGGGAAACCGTGAGTTAGCTGGACGAATCGCAGGAGAGACGGGCGGGAAGACTGCAGGAACCGCCACGTTTCCCCTACACTGACCGGGTGAAGGAACTGCATTACAGGCCCGCGCGACGCGCACTTGCATGCGGGATCGCAGCAGTAATGATGCATGTTGCCGTGTTCTGGGGCATCACGGTGTACATGCAGACCCAGGAGCCTTCGCAGGCATTCACCGCGCTGGTTACCTGGATGGGCGTAGGAAATCTGGTCGCAAAAGTCGTAGCGCTCGTGGGCGTGGGCTACGCGGCGATCGCGAGCCATCATAAGCACTGGGGACCGGCGCTCGTGATCGCGTGGATTCTGAGCGTCGGAGCAATCGTGCTGGAGCCACAGCCGTTCATATACACCATCTTCTGAGCGGTCGAGCGGCACCGACGAGACTGCCTTCATCGGGGCGAACTTCGGGCCCAGGCCCTTCATCGTGCTGCAATGGCGGATCGATCCCGGACAGATGATCTGCACCCACGCGCATACCTATGGCAACGTTGTGACGCTCGGACTCGAGGGCCAGGCGCGAGTTAGAAACTACGAGCGCGTGGACCCTCGCCTTGACTTCGAGACCGATCAGCCATTTCAGGTCCGCAAAACGATCGAGCAGGTCCTGACGGCAGGGCGATGCTGCCGACGAGAACGGAATCCCATCTTCCTCCGCGAAAACACGCAACAGAGCCTGCACCTATATGGTCACAAGTAGCGACTTGCCAGAGGCCCGACAGAACAAGTCAGCAATTGCTACAGGCCCTCTGGATCCCAACCTCACCCTCCACCCCTTGTTTCGAAGAAAACATGACCAAGACTCTCAAGGTCGGTTTCATCCTTTGGTCGGCGCTCTGCCTTTCCGCTTGCGCCTTGATGCTTGTTCTCACCTTGCTTTCGCCAGATCAGGCTGAGACCAACCCTGCAGCAGGCCTGAGTTTGGTCGAGGTCAAGGGATCCCTTGTCCCCGCCTGGACTCGCGATGGGGAATCTGGTCGGGTTGTGACAATCTTCGAATTCCTCAGTTGGGTTTCAATCCTCGCCATCTGGGCAATCGGCAGCCTGCCCATCCTGCTGCTGTCCCTGTTGGCCAACAAACGGAGAAGCCGAGGGGTCCTCCTCGAGCAAGTTGACCCGGTGCTAGATCCCGGCGACTCAAACTGACCAAGAAAAACTCCTGCCGTCGCGTCGTCCGTGGCCGCCATGAACACAATATCGTCGACCACATCACCAACCATGCGTGCATGAAGACCCTTGTGCTGCAATCCTGCCGAGAACCGGCGCCGGACTGGATTGAGCTCTGTCTGGACAGCGTTCGCGAATGGGCATGCCGGCGAGGCTTTTCCTACCGCTTCACGGGTGATGAGATATTCGCTGTCGTCCCTGACTGGTATCTAGAGAAGGCGGGCGACAGAAAGCAGATAGCCACCGATTATGCCCGGCTCGCGTTCTTGCAGAAGGCGCTGAATGAGGAAGGCTTCGACCAGGCCCTATGGTGTGATGCGGATCTGCTCGTACTCGATCCTGAGATGCAGCTGACTTTTGAGGGCTCATGCGCCTTCGGTCAGGAAGTCTGGGTACAGACGGATGGAAAAGGCAGGCTCAAGGCGAAGCGCAACGTGCACAATGCCCTCTGTGTCTTTCGCAGCGGCTGCCCGGTCTTGCCCTTCCTGATTCGTTGCACACTCTCTTTGATGGACCGGGTCGATCCGGACTTTCTCGTCCCGCAGTTCGTTGGCCCCAAACTGCTGAATGCCCTGCATCCCCTGGCCGATTTTTCCCTCCTGCCTCAGGTCGGAGCTCTGAGCCCTGCAGTCGTGGCGGACCTGCTGGCGGACGGGGGCGAGGCCCTCGCGCTGATGAAGCGTCAGTCAACTGCGCCGCTCCAGGCGGCTAATCTTTGCGCTTCCCTGCTCGATGAGAGTGATGCCACCCGGCTTGTGAAGATTCTCCTGAGTACCGAGTCGGCACCTGAGGATCTTCGGCTCGGGCGGCAGTAGCTCTCACCCGCTCTGCTGAAGCCTGCTTAGTTGACCCGCTGGTAGGCCGAAGCGACGAACTTCCCGTCCTGCATCTCGCCGGCAACTTCGATCTTCGCGCCGTTCTTCTTGTCCTTGCAGTACTCCATGACGCCCAACTCCGACCAGACTAGTGGGACGTACTCTTCTTCGATCATGATGTAGTTGCCACACTTGCCAATGCCCTCGATGGAGCAACCGCACATGGCGTCGTGGAGATGCATCTCCGCGCCCGCGACCTTGGCAACGGTCGTCGAGTTAGGATTCGCAGGGCTGGCCTCAGCCTCGCTGCTGCAGGAGCTGAACAGGAGTGAGAGGGACAGGATTGTGATGCTGGTCTTGAGCATGGGTCCTTTAGTTAGGGGGGCGCGTATCTTCCCTTAAGCTCGAGTTCCGTCCAGTCCCGAGTCCGAGAATGGCTATCGACGATTGCCGATCAGGCTCGACGGGGGTCCTGAAGGCCATACTGGCTCCGTACTCTGACCCAGGCAAGACCAGCCCGCCCGCAATCGCTATGATGCGCCGACCGGAGGAAAACCAATGTCCCGAACTTCTCTCGCCCTGCTCTCATTCTTCGTCGCCGCGCCCCTCGCAGCCCAGGCTGTCCAAGTACCCGATCAGAACTTCGACGCCTGCACGAGCATCATGGTCAGTCGCGGCGCCTCCGTCGACGGCTCGGTGATGATCACCTACTCGGCGGATGCCGCGTTTATGCCCAAGTTGATTCACCACCAGGGCGGTAAGCACCAGGCAGGGGAACTCGTCGATCTGATTGCCTGGGAGAACGACCAGGTGCGTGGACAGTACCGGCAAGTGGCCGAGACGTACTCGGTGGTCGGCCTGATGAACGAGCGTCAGGTCGCCCTCGGCGAAACGACTACCGGTGGGCGTCGGGAACTGCGCAATCCCGATGGCTTACTCGACTACGACGGCCTGATGTGGCTGACCTTGCAGCGGGCGGGCACTGCGCGCGAGGCGATAGAAGTCATCGACGCTCTGTGCACGGAGTACGGTTACGGATCGGGCGGCGAGACCATCGCCGTTGCCGATGCGAACGAGGCATGGGTACTCGAGATCATCGGCAAGGGTCCAGGGGTGAAGGGGGCTCTGTGGGTCGCGGCCCGCGTGCCAGAGGGCTACATCTCGGCGTCGGCGAACATGAGTAGAATCGGCGCGTTCCCGATGGATGATCCGGAGAATTGGCTCTTCGCCAAAGACGTGGTCGACTTCGCCGTGGACAAGGGCTTCTACGACCCAGATGGCGGCAGACCGTTTTCTTGGCGCGAGGCATACCACCCCAATCCATCGGCGAGCAGCAAGCGCGCCTGTGCAACGCGAATCTGGAGCGTCTTGCGTCGCGCTGCGCCGAGCATGAACCTGTCGTCGGACTTCCACCGCGGTGTCGAAGCTGCCGAGCCCTACCCCTTGTTTGTGAAGGTGGATGAGAAGCTCTCGGCTCGAGACGTGATGGGCCTGATGCGAGACCACTACGAGGGCACGGCATACGACATGACCAAGGGCCTGGCAGCTGGCCCATTCGGCAGCCCACTGCGGGCACGCGGCCTGCAGTTCAGCCTGGACGGCGAGAGCTACTCATGGGAACGGCCTATCTCGACCCAGCAGGCCGGCTTCGTGATGTTGGCGCAGTGTCGATCTTGGCTGCCGGATCCGGTTGGTGGCGTCTACTGGTTCACGCCGGACGATCCCTACACCTCTTGCTTCACGCCGCTGTACTGTGGCATGACCCGGCTGCCGCGCGCGTACACGACCGGCGAGTACGGAAAGTTCTCCTGGGACTCAGCCTGGTGGGTATTCAACCTGGTCTCGAACCTCACCTACGATCGATGGTCGCGCGTGCTGCCCGATGTACTGGCAGCACAGACCGACAACGAGGAGCGCTACATGGCGATGATGCCGGCGATCGACCGCGCCGCCGCAGAGCTCATGAAGCAGGACGAGGCACTGGCCCGGCGCTTTCTCACCGACTGGTCAGTTGGCACGGCAGAACAGTTGTTTGAGGACTGGCATGAGCTCGCATCCGCCATCCTCAGCAAGCACGTCGATGGCTACTTGCGAGAGGGCCAGAGGTCCCGCGGCGTCGGCTATTCCGAGGACTGGCTGCGCCGGGTTGTTGGCGAGCAAGGCCAGCAGCTTGCCTTGCCGAAGCCAAAGAGCAGTGCCGGCGGGCAGCGTTAGGGGCCTGCCCCCCCAATGCTGGAGTACGCCCGTTTGCCTGGCTGCTCGCAGCCCGTGTATACTCCTGAGATCATGCGAATCTCCTTGCCCTGCGCCTTGGCGCTCCTGTTCCCCACCCTGCTGCCGGCGCAGGACGTCGGCCAGCGACCGGCTGCGAGTGCAGTGGCCGAGGACTTAACCGCCGAACTGCACAAGCAAAAGCGCGAGTCCCAAGTCGCACGCGCGACCGTCCGGGAGTCAGAGGCCTACCGAGAGGCTCGCAAGGACGACGACAGGGAGAAGATGAATGCGCTCCTCGCGGACGCGCCACCGCCAGACCTCCTTGCACTCGGTAACAAGGCACTGGAAGAAGCGGCCAAGTACCAGGGTGACGATCGCGCCCTTCTACTCGTTTGGGCGGCAGTCAGGACCCGCGACGATGGCATCGTCACGAGGGTCATCGACGAGGTCCTGGAGCATCACCTCGACAGCATTGCGGTCATTCCGCTGCTTGAGAACGGATTGAACCTGTCGCGACAGCTCGGCCCCGACAAGGGGAAAGTGTTTCTGAGCAAGTTCGCCTACGAGTCGAAGAACGACTACGTCCGGGCCTGGGCGATGTACAAGATCGCCGAGCGGATGGGGCGCGGTCCGAACGCCAGCGAGGAGGAAAAAGCGAAACGTGGCGAGATGATGGCCCTTGTCGAGGAGCTCGCCGCGGGCACCGAGCTCGGCGAACGCATCAACGCCCCGCGCTTCGTCGAGGAGCGCCTGCAGATCGGCATGGATGTGCCAGAGATCGTCGGCGAAGACACGGACGGCATTGCCTTCAAGCTCAGCGACTACCGTGGCAAGGTCGTCGTGCTCGACTTCTGGGGCTTCTGGTGAGGCCCTTGCAGGGCGATGTTCCCACACGAGCGGTCGCTCGTGAAGCGTTTGAAGGACAAGCCATTTGCGCTGATCGGTGTGAACACCGACCCCGACAAAAAGTACTATTCCGATGAAGCCGAGGCGAACAGCATCTCGTGGCGGTCGTTCTGGAACGGGCCCAAAGGCACCTTCGGTCCGATCGCCATCAAGTGGGGAGTCAGAAGCTGGCCGACCATTTACGTCATCGACCACAAGGGCGTGATCCGCTTCAAGAATGTGCGCGGCGAAGAGATGGACGCTGCCGTCGACCAGCTGCTCGAAGAGATGCGGTAAGACGAGAAGGCTCAATCTGGATAGATTAGCCGCGCCTCGAGCGCGGGACTATGCTAGGCCCCGTACCGCACCTCACCCCCCCGGAAGGAGTTCGTGATGACGTCAATAAAGCTCGCCACCGCATGCATCGCCCTGATCGCGCTGGCCAATCCGCAGGATACCGAGCAGGATCCGGTCACCTCCGAAGATGCTCCGAAGCTCGCCTGGCTTGTGGGCACCTGGGAGCGTAAGGAAGGCGACAAGACAATCATCGAGCAATGGCTGCCCCACGCCGGGACCACGATGATTGGGATTTCGCACACCTACGGTAAGGGCCGGACGTTCTTCTTCGAGTTCATCCGGATCGCGACGCACGGCGGAAGGATCGCGTACATCGTGCAGCCGGGAGGCGATCCTCCGACCCTGTTCCGGGCTGTGACGATCACGGAGGATGAAGCGGTGTTCGAGAACCCCGAACACGATTTCCCGCAGCGGATCAGCTACTTGAAAACGGAAGAGGGGATGGTAGCGACGATCTCGCTAATGGACGGGTCGAAGGCGACGGACTTCGAGTTCAAACGGCGGGAAGAGAAGTAGCGAGCTGCTTGCACGCCGCTGAGTGCCAAGAACCCCGGGACGGTCATTCGAGCAGCTTTTCAGCGACGCGTACACAACCTGGTCCCGCCAACGCTGAGGTCACATTACCTTCGCCATGCAGGCTGACGGGGACACCCCAACCCCTTGTCTTTCAGCAGCGGTTAACCGGTCTTGTTGGCCTCGGCGTAGCCTGCGTCGAGGTCCTCGTAGATCCATCTGGACTAAGGTCTCCGCTTTACAGTAAAACCCGCTTGGCGCGCTGGATAGCTCGACATGGGAGGATCGTCTACCTACCCTTCGAGCATCGTGATGGCCCTCCATCCGGACGTCGAATCTTGCCTAGTCGACGATGTCCGTCCCTTGCAGCGCCTCAAAACTAGCAGCGAAATTCGCTGCTCGCAGGATGCCCCCAATCGATGAGCCTGCTATCCCCAAAAGTCATGCTGTTCGTCCTCAGCATGGTCTTAGTCGCCAACTTGCTTCGAGGGCGGATGCGGGATGTGACCTTCCTCCTTGGAAACCTCGCATTCCTATTCCTCCTGCTGCTAGAGCCCATCGGTGCCCTGTCGACGGTGCTGTTCTGCATGGTCGGATACGCACTGTTGCGCAAGGTCGAGAGGATGTCGGATCGGAGCTTCGCGCTGACTCTGGTGCTAATGGTTGCAAGCTTTGTCTACATGCGCGACTACACGTTCCTCGCCTGGTTCGTGCCCGACAACTGGCGAACCGAAGCTCTGAAGACTATCGGTCTCAGTTTCATCCTGTTTCGCACCTTGCATGTCATCGTGGATGCTCGCAGCGGAACACTGGGTGACTGCCGACTGCTCACATACCTGAATTATAACCTCGGCTTCACAACGATCCTGTCCGGCCCGATCCAACGCTTTCAGGACTTTAGCGAGCAATGGGAAGGCCGGCGCGATGCGATACCACTGACTCTTGACTCTCACCTTGGTGCGGTCGTGCGCATTCTCGTCGGATCTATCAAGGCCTATGTCATCGGGACCGCTCTCCTCCCACTGACACTGTCGCAACTGGGCCCGATAGAGGATCTCTCTGTTACTTGGATCTTGGTCGGGTTCTACGCTTTCTACCCGTTTCTGTATTTCAACTTCAGCGGCTATTGCGATGTGGTCATCGGAGTCGGCAGCCTGATCGGGGTTCGACCGCCCGAGAACTTCGACAAGCCATTTCTCGCAACGAATATCTCCGAGTACTGGCTGAAAGTGCACCGTACTCTGACCCAGTGGCTGACGGACTACGTATTCACTCCACTGTACAAGCGCGGACTGACCATGCGTGCCCTCACCAGACATCCACTGTTGGCCATGAATGCTGCTTTGCTGGTTACCATGCTAGTGACCGGGCTTTGGCACGGGACGACCGGCAACTTTCTCGCATTCGGATTGATCCACGGTCTGTTCCAGATCGTCTTCCGAAGCTGGGACTGGATGATCACGAAGAAGTGGGGCAAGAGTCGGGTCCGTCAATGGCGAAAGCGTTTCGTCGCGCGCGCATTCGGCATCTTCCTTACCTTTCATGCCGCGGCATTCGCGTACCTGTTCTTTGACCTGAGCGTGTCAGAGGCGTTGACCGCAGTGAGTATTCTCTTTGGGGTGTCACCATGAATCGCCGCATCGCTGTACGGGTCCTCGCCATCGTGGTCCTGACTCTGATCTACCTCCTATTCGCCGCAACCAATGTCGACTTCGTCTACACCGGGTTTTAGAAAGCTGGGCCTCGTCGTGGCTGTCCTGGCGATCACGCTGGGAATCTACATCACGCTCAACTTCTGCCTGATCATGCTCTCCGACTGGGTGGAGCGCACACAGCGTGGCCATCCGTTCCGACAGCAGGATTGGCTGCGATACCAGCTCGACTCCTATCTGGATCAGGCCAACCGAGAGGACGTCATTCTGGTTGGCCCCTCTGCCGTTCGCGAAAACGTCCTGGGCCACGGCATCGACCCGAAAACTCCTGGTGCGAGAGTTTTTGTTGCTGCGCTTAGCGAGGGGACCCTCGAAGACACCGTCCTCGGCCTCGAATACATCGAGCGAGTTCATGGCGCAGCGCATGTGCCTTCGACGATCATTTTCGGGGTGACTGCCCGGAGTATTGCCGGCATCCACAACTACAGCTCATTCACCGACTCCTCACCCTTCCAGTACTCGCTGCAGCGTTATTCGCCCCATTTCGTAGCTCGACCTGAGGGTGGCGAAATGCATCTCGCCGAGAAGACCATGCTGCAGAGTTGGCTGGGGCAAGTGAGGTTCTTCTTCACCCAGCGCAATCGCTACAGGACCACCCTATACGCAACGATTATCAACTTGCTTGGTGATTCTTACGACTCGGAAGCTCTGTTTGCCAATATCGGGGACCTGCAGATGATGTTCCGAGCAACCGAGTTCGCCGCCGATGAACTAAAGAACGCGCTCGACGTCGTCCGGAGATTGGGCATTGTGAACTCCGCACTGCTGTGGTTGCAGCTCAGCTCATCGCCGTACAAATATGCTCACCTCACGCCGCTGAGCCTCACGTCGCTCGAACATGGGGTGAGCAGCAAGGAAGGTCTCTGGGGCCGCACCTACCTCTGGGACCCCGCGACTGACCGGGACTCGATCATCCGTCTGCTGAAGCGTCTCCGCGAGTTCATCGAGCGGCATGATGCTTTGCTGGTGGTCGTAAACCTGCCCGAACATCCGCTCAGCGTCGAGCAGTACCAGGCAGATCGCTATGACGAATATCTCGAGATCCTCGACCAAGGTCTCGGCGATACTCCCTTCTTGAACTGCCGCACGCTACTATCCGCAGACGAGTTCTACGACATCATCCATGCAACCCCTCTCGGCGCGACAAAGCTGACCGAGCATGTGAATGGATTTCTGCAGACCTTGCGATAACGGCAGCCCAATTGACAGGACACTCCATGCCCTCACGAGAACCCACCGACTGGCATCAGTTCTACCGGGATGCGCGACGGGCCGATGGGTACGCCCAGTTCCTGGGACTGCTACGGCGTCGCAAGCGACTCTTACAGGACGGAACCCCGTCACACGCGAGGACCGTTCGGCTGGCGATCCTGTCGAGCGCGACGACGGAGACACTGGTCGCGCCGCTGCAGTTGGCGATCGAATGCCACGGGCTCGGCTGTGAAATCTACGCAGCCTCGTTCGGCACATACACCGCCGAGATGATGAACGCGAGCCCACCGCTCCTGGAGTTTGCTCCGGACATCACCCTGGTCGCCACCACAGCAATGGCATTGCCGATGGTGCCGGACTCTTTCGAGGATCTCCAGACTGCTCAGGAATTCGCCGAACAGGTTGCGCTGCATTGGCTGGAACTTTGGAAGCTCTATCACGCACAGACTGGCAGTGACATCATTCTCGACAACTTCCATTCCATGCCCCACTCCTCGCTGGGGAACCATGCAGCCAAACTGCCATGCAGCCGCAACAACTTCATTGCGAGAGTCAATTTGGCTCTCGCGGACAACGCGCCGGCCAGCGTTCACATCCACGATGTCTCGGCACTGTCCTCCTACCTCGGCGTTAAGAACTGGCACGACCAGCGCTACTGGTTCCACGCGAAGCAGGCCGTCTCCTTCGACTGCCTGCTCCCGTATGTGCGCAGTTTGGCCGGCATCGTCGCTGCCGTTTGTGGCAGATCTCTGAAGTGCCTGGTTCTGGACCTTGACAACACGCTTTGGGGTGGAGTCGTGGGTGATGATGGCGTCGATGGACTCCAAATCGGCGAAGGTGATGCCGCGGGAGAAGCCTTCAAGTGCTTTCAGACCTACCTACTTGAACTCAAGAATCGCGGCATCCTCCTCGCGGTCTGCAGCAAGAACCAAGAAGAGAACGCCCTTGCCCCATTCCTAGAGCACGAGGAGATGGTCTTGAAGCGCGAGGACTTCGCGGTCTTCGTTGCAAACTGGAACCCTAAACCCGACAACATCCGGGCCATTGCTCAGGAGTTGAACATCGGGATGGATGCGATCGGTTTCGTCGACGACAACCCTGTAGAACGTGAGATCGTCCGCAGTTGGACGCCCGAAGTAACCGTCTTCGAGATGTCCGAGGATCCATCGCAGTACCCGCGAATCTTGCAGGATTCCGGCATGCTCGAGACGGTTGTCGTGAGTGCGGAGGATCGTTCAAAGACAGCCAACTATCGGCAGAACAATCAGCGCCAGGAACTGCTGACGACGACCGGTGATTACAACGCATACCTCCAGTCCCTCGAGCAGCAAGCTGTCGTTGCGCCGATCGGATACTCGGAACTGGCTCGCGTCACACAACTGGTCAATAAGAGCAACCAATTCAATCTTACGACGCTCCGTGCCAGCCGCTCACAGATCGAAGCAATATTGAGTGACGAGCAATTCGAGACCTTTACCGTTCGCCTCTCTGACCGATTTGGAGACAACGGATTAATTGCTGTTTGCTGGGGGCACTACGAATCTGATGAGTTTCATATCGACCAGTGGCTAATGAGCTGCCGCGTCTTGAAGCGAGGTGTCGAGAGCCTCATGTGCAACCGGATTCTCAAGCGCTGTCGACCTGGCACGAGCCAGGTCATTGGTTTTTATGTACCTACCGCTAAGAACAGGCTCGTCGAGCGACACTATGAGGAACTCGGGTTCCGCCTCCGGCAGAGGGGAGACGATGGCAAGGTGACCTGGGAAATGGACACGAGCCAGTATCAGTCGAAAGGGGTTCCGATCCAGGTCGTCGATGAATTCTGCCCGAGCGTGCCGCAGAGCAAGTAGAGCATGGACGACTATCCGTTTTGGTTTCGACTGCAGGGTGTCTTTCGCGAGGTGTTCGAGAACCAAGAATTGGAACTCAAACCGGAGACCACCGCCGCGGATGTTGAGGATTGGGACTCATTGACAAACATCCAGCTCTTTGTTGCGGTGGAGCAGGAGTTTGGCTTTCGATTCAATACCGGAGAGATGGCGAGCCTCAAAAACGTTGGTGAGATGGCCGCCTTGGTCGCCAAGCGCAGCACATAGTTGGTGACTCTTTGAACGACTCCGTCCAGTCACTCCCAACTCCTACCAATCCCGTGTCGAAGGCAGCCAGGGCGACTTTCAGTCAGCGACCACCCATCGGGGTGATGATGATTTCACTTGGTCTCGGCGGGATCTGGTTCTACTTGTGTTGCGTGTTCGTGTACGGCGAGGCGGTGATCGGAGCTCCGTCCGGAAGAGCGAAGACGGCTGCGATCATCCTGGTCGGTCTCGTCGTGATTCGGGTTGGAGTCGAGCGTTTGCTCCGCCGTCGACCGAAGCTCACGCCGGTCGCGGTAAGGATTGGGTTTTCGGCGATAGTCATCGCCGCCACAGTTGTGGCTACCGACATCGCGGTCAGCATGCTCGCCAATTGGTCTGCCAGGTCAGGAGTGACAGCGACGGACCCTGAGCTGCGCCGCGACGATCCTCGAATCTGGCATGGCGAACTCTACCCGGAGCACTTCTTCCCCACGGATCGTGCGTTCAGCCTGTTCAAGCCTGACGTAGTCCTCACAGGCAGCACCTATGGGGAGTTCTACCACCCAGACATGTTGCAGTCTTCGACCCTCGCCGACTCCGTCCTCGAACTCAAGACGCTCACCTATCGTATCGGCCCGCTGGGCATGCGTGACACGACGCCAATCTCGGATGCCCGCATCTATGCGCTGGGAGATTCTTTTGCGATGGGATACGGAACGGACGAGGGGCTGACCTGGACGGAGCGTCTCGGCGAGTCGATGGGCGAACCGGTATATAATATGGGCGTCTCCGCAACTGGACCGAACACGCAGCGGATGCTGCTCGACTACATCCTCGAGTCACAGGAGAACGAAATCAGGGTCGAACATCTCCTTTGGATGCTGTTCGAAGGAAATGATCTCGAGAACGGATTCGGAGAATTCAGGCATAGGCCAACTGGTTCCGGACTTGCCCAACTCGCCGAAGGTACTTTGCTCGGAAGCCTGCTGACGATTCCCGATGTCGTGAAGGAAAGCAGTGTGCTGCGGCGCGCTATCGACGGGACCTTGCGTCGCCCCGCCGCCCTAGGCGCAGGATCGGGTGCTGAGTATGTCGCAGACGGCATCCCGAGTCGCACCCCGCTCTATCACTCGAAACGGTTCGGTTTGCGCTTGTTCAGTCCAGACGACGTCGAGCGATCGCGTAAGCCGCTGCGCTACGTCCTCGATCACCCGCACTGGCCGCTGATGCAGGCTACATTCGAGAAGATGCGCCAGCTGAGTGAGCAGAAGGGATTCAGGGTCACGGTGGTGCTGGCGCCCTCGGCTGCCCGCCTGTACGGGGCCGCCTTCGAGGATTGTCCCAATCCAACGAGCGAGCCTCATCTGATCAACGAATTGGCGAAGTTGGCCCGCAAGACCGGATTTGATGTGATCGATTTGTTTGTCGCCATGCGGCCTCATGCAGAGAAGGAGCTCCTCTACTACCGCGACGATCATCACTGGAATGCGAGGGGAAACGCGCTGGCGGCCGAGATCATCCGAGAGGCGATGGTCCGCTAGGCTTCATCCTGAATCGTGCCCTAGGAATTGCTTACACGATTCCACAGTACGTGTCCGGTGACCCTTGCATCCAGGCAAGAGCTGGAGACTCGAAGAGGCACACTAGACCAGGACGACCTCTTCCCGGACTGGCAGAAGCGAATGGTCCGCTAGACCAGGTTCAGGCGGTGCTTAGCTCGCTTGCCCTGCTAGTGGTTGGGGAGCTAGTCTAGGTCACGATGACTTCGCTCGGTTCCGATTCTCGGCCCAGGATCTCGGTGGTGATCCATGCCTTCAACGCCGCCGAAAGTCTACAGGAACTCGTTCAGAGGATGGAACCTGAGCTGCGGGAACAGTGCACGGAATGCGATGTGACTCTCGTCAACGATGGCCAGCGCAATGCACTGCTCGTAGGGATCCGAGCGGCGGAACAGGATCTGATCATTACGATGGACGATGATCTGCAGCATCCTCCGGAAGAGATTTCGACTCTGATTGCGGCGCTCATCGTACAGAAGGCGAAGGGTGCAGAAACCGCGAGGCGCATTGACGCCTTTCGGATCCTTCGGAGAGTTCTGCGTGAAGGGTTTACCAACTTCAGCGGCCCCCTTGTCTCCATTGACGGCCTGCTTACCTGGTTTACCAACAGATTCGGTTGGGTCCACGTGGCGCACGAGGCTCAAAAGCGTGGGGAATCGAACTACACATTCAATCGCCTGGATGCTCATGCCTTGAAGCTTGTGACTGGCTTCAGCACTTTGCCATTGCAGATAGCCAGTTGGATCGGGTTCTCCACTTTGATCTTTGGCTTTCTGGCTATGGCCTATGCTCTGGTTCGAAACCTCATCGAAGGTGCTGCTCCTGCGGGCTTCCCATTCCTAGTCTCATCGATCACGTTCTTTTCGGGAGCTCAGCTGATGGCCTTGGGTATCATTGGTGAGTACTTGGCTCGGGCTCATTTCAGGATCATGGACCGTCCAGCATTTGTCGTGCGATAGGAGACCACATGAGCGAGACCCCTATCTGCGACTATCTGCGCTGGGATAGTGAATTCTTTGGGAAGAGGATCGCCCGTTTCAGGGGTGGGAGCCTGACAGCAGAATCGGGGCGAGCCTTGGAGGCCTACTGCAAAATGGAGTCGATAGACTGTGTCTATCTTCTCGCCGATTCGCCTGACATGAAGACTGTTCGTGTCGCCGAGTCTCAGGGCTTCTCGCTAATGGATGTTCGAATGACCTTCTCCCACGACCTCTCCGCCGCGAGGCTGACCAAAAGCAAAGCGAGTGTGCCGATAAGGCCCGGTGATGAGAACGATTACGCGCAGCTGAGGGGGATCGCTGGCGCGGTGTTCGAAGGGACTCGCTTCTTCATCGATGAGAAGCTATGCGCGAAAGCTCCCGAGCTCTACAGAATCTGGGTTGAGAAGAGCCTTCAAGGAGATGCTGAAGTGCTGGTTTCCGAGTCTGATCTAGGAGGCGGCGGAATCTCCGGCTTCATCACTTGTGACATAGATGGTGAGGCGCAAACCGGCACCATTGGCTTGGTGGGAGTCGATTCAGCTCATCGTGGCAAGGGTATTGGGCGCTTGTTGGTCGAGGCAGTCTTGACGCGTGCAGCCGCACAAGGGCTCCAGTTCGTCCAGGTGGTCACACAGGGGCGCAATCTGCCCGCACAGGCCTTATATCAAAGAACTGGATTCGTGAGCTCGTCCGTGCAGCTCTGGTTTCACAAGTGGTACCAGTGCTGAAGACGTCCTGAGTTGAAGTACGACATTCCGTTCAATAGGTCCTCTGTCGTCGTCAATGAGATCGACCTGGTCTTGGATACCATTGCCGAAGGCCATATCTCTGGGGATGCCGCCAGCGGATAGGAGTTTCAAGCCCACATTCTTGACTCCCCCCCTCTACCACCACTCTTCGCACACGCAGGCAACCCGCACAAGCAGAGCGCCAAGAACCCACGAAACGGCCACTCGGGCAGTATCTTCAGCGACGCGTACACCACCCGGTCCCGCCACGACTCAGGCACGAGCCCCTCGCGACGCTCAGTACCCCATCTCCCCCTGAAACCTGCGCGGCGGTGCACGGACGGGCTTCTCCCAGGGCAACTCTTGATGCCGAAGAATCACTTCGATCGAGTCTCGGTTCATCACCATCGACAGGACACGCCGACGGCCACCACAGGGACACTGCAGCACATCCTCGAGAAACACTCGTTTGATCAGCTCCGCCCAGTGCATGCACCACGGCCGAGGTCGCATTGTCTTCTCTCGGCAGACTGCAGCGGGCACCACAGCCTGCTGCTTTCACTCCCCCTACCCTGCACAGGTCGAAGCTCGCCTGCTGAGCCAGCGACAATCCTGTAAACGCAGAGCACGACAACTCAGTTGGTCCGTAGACTGGAGAGGCAATGACCGTAATGCGCACAGCTGCTGCGTTCTGGCTGGCAGCAGCGATCTGCTGCAGCGCGATTGCGCTCATCGGGGACTCCCTGCTCGAGGAGCCGGTATTCAAGGAGCCGCAGGCTGCCATCTTCGGATCGCTGATGCTCACCGGGTTTTGGGCCTGGAGTTACGGCGCACTCCTGAGCCCTTTCGCAAAGTGGAACCTCAATGAGGGGCCAGCCATCTGGATGAGCGCCTCACTGGCTGTTCTCTCTTCGCTGCTGCTGGCCTGCGGTTACCTCCTCGAATGGTTTCTTCTGATCCCGGCTGCCGTGCTGGCGCCCTATCCCATTGGAGTGCTGTTGACGATCCGGGCCGAGGTCAAGGTGCGTGGTTCGGTGAAAAATCGGATGGAGCGACAGATATGACCAGGCTGCCGCCTCTGATCAGCGGATCCTCCTTGGCTGTCCCAGCCATTCTCGGAGTCGTGGTCTGCATCCTACCAAGCCCTCGCGGCATACTCCGAGGCCGCGTTGAGCTGAATCGATCCGGGAAATCGTGAATCCTCAACCTCTCCCGCCCATCACCTTGCTAGGTGAACTCAGAGCCCAGAGCGTTGGCGGCAAGAACTGCTGCACCGGCCAGGCCACAGTGCCACCAGACTCGACCTTGCACCGCGCCGATGATTAGCAGCAGTGGGAAGCTTGAACTCTCCACCAGATCCAAGATGACCGAAGGTTCAGGGATCGCGTCCCGCACCCGGAACATCGGCAAAGCCCCCTGAAAGTAGCTGGCAGAGAGCAGCAGTAGAAAGGTAAGAAACCTGTAGCGCCTGCGATTGAGGTCCACCGGTTTCGCCCAGATCCCTTCCGCGTAGTCGTCAAGATTGACCGGGCTTCTCACTTCTTCAGCCATCTGCGCATCGTAGCCTGCGCGAGCGTTGATTCGTGGGAATGCTTCTCCATGACGAGCACAGCTGGCACTCTCGACAGAGGATTGCGACAATGGCGGGGCGAGGGATGCTCCGATGAAACAACTCTCCGACAAGGCCAAGATTTGGCTGGCCATCGAGCGTGACAAGCAGGAGTTGCGCAATCAGGTCGAGACTGCCTGCATCTGGATGGGTTGGATCATCCTCGCGGCCGGGTTCTTCTATATGTTTGTCATTACGCTTGCCATGGATTCGAAAGCGTCCATGTGAGAGGAGATAAGGGTCATGCCTCAAACTGACCCGAGCCCTGCAAAGACTCCAGACAGGAGCCAGGATTCCAGTCCCCCTTCATCCATGGCAACGAACGCGGCCAAAACCGCCGAGAACATGGACACTCCGGCAAAGCACCCCATGTAATGTGCCAGCGTGCTGTTCGCCGGCTCCGATCAATCCCGAACGAAGCGTTCGAACCCGATCTCGGCACAGAGCTCGCGGAGCGGCTCGGTGTCGGGTCGGCTCCAAGCGAGATCGTCGAGGCTCTCCTCGATCGGCACGTCGCGACGTAACGTCGCGAGCTGCTTGTAGAGTTCGGCGTCGTCCCGTTGCGCCGCCAAGTTCTTGGCCAGCGACGCGGCGCCGCGGACCTTGATGGCCCAATCGTCAGCGGCGTCGGGAATCGCCTCGATATGCTCGTACTGCGCGAGAACGGCGCTCGTCGACTTCGCGCCCCAACGCGGGATGCCCGGAATGCCGTCCTGTGCATCGCCGACCAGCGCCAGCCAGTCAGGGATCGACGCGGGCTTCACGCCGAACTTGTGCACGACGCCCTCTGCGTCGAGCAACAGGCGCTGTCGTCGATCGAAGCAGACGATGCGCGTGCCTTCGACGCACTGGGTGAGGTCTTTGTCGGGCGAACACAACACGACGCGATCGACCCGCTGATCCTGACCGAATTGGGCCGCGCCGCTCGCGAGTCCGTCGTCGGCCTCGAATTCGCGCATCGACCACACGGTCACGCCCATGGCCCGCATCGCACGTTCGGCCAGCTCGAACTGCTGGTGCAGCTCGGGATCGATCCCTTCGCCGGTCTTATAACCTTCGAACATCTCGTTGCGGAACGACCTGATGACCGTGTCGAACGCACAGGCGACGTGGGTAACGTCCGACTGGCGCAACAGGGACCGGATGCTGGTCATCATCCCGCGGGTGGCCCCGACCTGACGACCGTCCGGGGCCTTGGCCGGCGGCGCGCCGAAGTGGGAGCGGAAGAGCTCATAGGTTCCGTCGACAAGGTGGAGTTGCATCCGGCCCGCCAGTAGAGCAGTTCGTGGTCAGAGTTCGACCTCGAGAGTGGG
>JAJFFD010000027.1 GCA_021776805.1 Planctomycetota bacterium | reverse complement strand
ATCGCCGAGCAATCAGAGCGCTGGGCCCGAGTGATTCACGCCCGCGGTGAGGGCTGGACCCCGGTCGCTGGGATCGGATTGATCCGCTAGGGCTACTTGCCTTCGATGCTGCTGATCTCGGCGCGGATTTCGGCGGCGCGCTCGCCCTCCTCGAGCTGGTCGAGGATCTGGGCATAGTTGCGCAGGAGATTCAGGCGGCGTGGGCTCTCTGCCCCGAAGGCATCGAGTTGGATCTTCATGCCCTCTTCGTACAGCTCGAGAGCCAGTTGGCTGTCTCCAGTCTCCATGTAAAGGGCGGCCAGGTTGGTCATGCTCGTAACTGTGTAGACCGGGTTGGGTTCAGGCTGAGCATTCCAGATCGCCATGGCTTCTTCCAGAAGTTCACGGGCGCGATCCCATTCCTTCTTGCGCAGGTGGATGGCCGCCAGGTTGCCGATGTGCTTGGCAGTCTCCGGGTCCTCTGCACCGAGGGCACGGGTAGAAACCTCGACCGCTTCTTCGAAGGCCTGCTGAGACTCGTTCATCTTGCCGCGCTGCATGTAGAAATTGCCCAGGTACTTGAGAGTGGTAGCCACACGGGATTGAGCCTTCGCAAGGATTTGCTTGGAAGCCTCGTGCGCAGTGATAGCTAGCTCCTCAGCCCCGTCGAGGTCGCCGATGAGCATGAGCATGGAAGAGAGGTGGAGTTGAGACTGGATAGTCTTCTCGCCCCCCGCGCCAAAGTTCTCACTGGCAATCGTGAGGGCCCGCCTCGCCGCGTCGACACCCTCGCTCATCTTGCGATCGTTGAGCAGAGCAACTGAGGATTGCAGGACTGCGCGCCACTCGGTTTCGGCTGCGCTGATCTCTGTGCTGCTGGGCTGGCTGCTCGGGCGGGAGGTTGGGGTTTCCTGGGCCACTGCGAACAGACAGAGAGCGGGAATGGTTAGTACGCCGAGGAGCTTGGGATGCATGGGGATCCTGGGATGGTGAACGGGGTGGGAGTGGCCGGTTGGTTGGTTAGTCTGTCGTCCGCTGTCAGACCAACTGACCAACTAGCGCGGCCAAGACTCGAAGGCATCGGGGAACTCTGCCTTCGACAGCTCCCAGATCATCAGTAGTCCACCTCGGTAGGTAATGATGTAGCGCAGCCTGTCCGTGTTCCTATGCGCCCGCCGAGTCTCTTGTGGACCCAGGTAGTAGAAGCGCTGCTCCTGGATCATCTGGTTCACGGCCTTCTGCCAGGCCAAGCTATCCCTTTCGACCTTGCTCAGTGCCCTGCCTTGTTCTTTCGCAGTCTTTAAGGTGTTCTCGATGATCCTTGCATTGCTGAGGTAGATCTCCAAGACCTGCTCATCCCCGGGTCCGGTGTAGTCGGGTGGGAAGACTGGTTTGATTGGCGCGGCAGGCCCCTGCTCAGTTGGGGTCCGAGAAGCTGCCGCTTCCCTTGCCGGAGACGAGTCGACGACTCGGGGGGCCACGCTCTGTTCTTGCACCTTAATAGGTAGATCGGGAGCCGTTTGGGCCAACTGATGTACAGCAGTGCGGACGCGATCAGCAGGAGGAGGATCACCGCCTTCTTCATGGTTGGAGTTTAGAGGAGAGTGATCAGCTCTGTGGGATCTCGGGGTCTGAACTCGGCCCTTGGGTTTGCTCGGGCCCTCTTTGAGAGATCTTCGAGTTCAGAGATGGCTAGAATGGCGACTGTGAAGAAGGTCCTCCAGATCGTCCTGGTCGCGCTGCTGGTCTTAGCAGGTGTGCGCACTCAGCAAACCCTCATCGTTGACGCGGCCGGCGCTGGTGATTTCACGGACATCCAGTCGGCAGTGGATGCGGCTGATCCGGGAGACCTGATCCGCATCAGGCATGGAGAGTATCAAGGGGCGACGATCACCAAGGGTCTGCGAATGGTTGGTGATCCCATCGTTCAACTTGGCCCGAGAGTACGGATCGCCAGTCCGATAGAAGTCATCGGGATCCCCGCTCACCAGATCTTTGTCGCAGCGCTCATTGATAGCCTGAGTGCGGATGGGTTTGAGATGAAACTACGCGACTGCCAAGGGAAGGTGCATCTCGACAGGATGTTCATCGTGCCCGTCATCTCCAACTGCGCGTACGTGACCATCTATCATTCTGGTGGATTCGGAGACAGCTTCTTTCGCCCGGGGAATCCTGGACTGACAGTTGTTGACAGTTACGTCGCGATGTCTGACTCCAATTGGTTCTCCGATCAGGTCCAACCAGCCATCAAAGCGTTGCGGTCACGGCTGGTTATGGTGAGATCCACCGGCCAGGTCTTGAACGCCACCAACTCGAGATTCGTTTCGCCAGCGATCATTCTCGAGGACACGATCCTGACCAGATCAACCGATTCTCATTTTGGCGTGACCTGCCAAATCGGAGGCCCATGCCCCCCACTGGTCCAAAAGATCGGTGCCAGCGTGGATGCAACCACCAACAATCGCACTCTGCTCGTCGACGAAGCAAGCTCTGAACTGGTTCTCCGGGCGCCCCCTCAAACCCCTGTCGCCGTACTGGTCAGCCTTCCAGGCATGCCCGTTGAACTCAATCAAGGCTTCACTCTGGGCACCCTATACCTAGATCTGTCGAGCAGTCACTTCCTGTTCTTTGGACAGACTGGCTTCGACTTCCTAAGGCTGCCTATTCCTCTACCAACCGGAGAAAGGCTCGGTATCCCGCTGACCTTTCAGGCAGGGATTCTGGTTGGGAAAACCTTGCGGCTCAGTCATCCACACACGTCCGTATTCTAGCCCAAATACCTGATGACCCGGCCTCGGCCAACAACACAAGATGCGAGTTCGGCTTCCAAAGATCTGATCTACCTCAGACCAGAGGATCAGGCACAACTCACTAGAAAGCCGGCGCGCGGGCCCGAAGAAACACCCAGGTTAGACTGGAGATCTACCAGTGGTCTGAAGCTCATCCTTCTGTGTCCGTTCGTCATCGGCACGGCAATCACCCTTGCCTCAGCAATCTCCGGCATGTTCCCGCGTGGGTACGATCCCTACTTTGGACTCTGGGGCACTTTTGAGGCAGGCCTCACTTTGGCCTTCGTGGTCGCAATGCCAACCGGCTTCCTGCACCTGATCGCCGTAGCGATTCTCAACCGCCGCCTACCTCTCTACTCGACGCGGGCGATCATCATCCTTTCCCTCGTCGCGATGCCTCTGGGCGCTTCCCTACTGGCACTATCCTTTGCTATCGCTGGAGCGCGCTTCAACGCCGCTTGGCTACTTCTTGCGCCCCTGCTTGGCATGACCCTCATTCATGCCTGTGCGATGCGACACACGAGACAGCCGCGGGGAAGAAGGGAGTGAATGTGTGGTCTGCTCAAGGCGATCTGGAGGCTGCCCTAGTTCCTACCGTTCGGCATGTCCACACTTTGACTGCTCACTACACCACGATCGCATTCGTCCCAATCTCCTCGATCGCGGCTCCCGAAGAACGCAGTTACAGCTCAACCTGCCCGGATGGTTCATTATCGTAGTGCCAGAATTGAAGAGCTTCTCTATGTGTCTCGCGACCAGCTTCAGCTTTCCAAGAGTCCAAGGCTTGGAAAGACAGGTCGCCGTAGTCTCCCCCGGTCACTGATGTTCGTGAAAGGAGCCAAGCCCACCCGACTAAGGAGGCGTTTGTCTTTGGCATTCACCTTCCCCATCACCTTCGTGGCAGCAGGGCTCTTACGTGGAGCGTTCATCATCTTCATTCTTGGTGCAGAGGTCCCCCTTGGCCACGAGGGTTCAATGGACAGCCCTGGGAGGCTCTTCATGACAGTGGCGCTGGAAGTCGGCTCCTTCGGGTTGGTCACCTTCCTCCTGCACACACCTCTTGTTCTAGTGCTTGACAGATTCCTGCCGGCCTATCGGCTGAGGGCACTTGTCCTCCTCTCTCTCCTGGCGTCTCTTGCGAGTCTGGTGACTTGGGTACTCGTCCCTCTTCCGCCCGCTGTCATTCTCCTCGTTCCGAGCGTTGCGATGGGCGTGGTCTACGGACTAGCGATTCTAATTCCCGTGACCATCCGAAGGCGGTCGACAAGCTAGACCATGGGTTGAACTGGCAATTGGCTCTGATCCGATCATGCGTTGCTACTCGAAGGGCTGACCATTGCCAAGGTCACAGTTGGCTCCATTCTTCCTCGCCCACCAAAGCCAGCCATAGACCCCACCCAAGAGAGTGAAGACGCCACCGACTAGAACCCGAGTCAGGTCGAATTGCATAAGCCAGACTTCTATGGTCGTGGGGTATAGAGCCGGCGCCAGCTCGTAGCTAAGGAACATCGACAGACCCACGAGCAACACGCCGACCTCCATGGCAATTGCTGCTGAGACCAAAACAACCAGGGCACGAAGAGGGTAGGTGACTGCAGGCTTCATGGTCGCTGATCCCCCATGCTGCTACTCGATGCCCCGCCCTCACTCGCTGTTCGCAAAGTCAACATCACGCCTCCTAAGAGTGGGCCAACGACTCCAGCAAGGAGGAAACATCCACCCTCTGCGAAGTTCTCCAACCACAGCAGCAGCGCGGAGAGGACGCCGAGGCCAGCGCTCGCCCAAGGGCTGGGCCCGCTGTTGGAGTTGCTAGCGGCGAATGGCCAAATCACCAGGCCATAGAGACCTGCGAAGGGGAACGAGTAAATGACAAGCCACGTGAGTGCCCACTGGATCCCCCACTCGATAGGTTTGTCGAGCAAGTGCACTTGGCATAGGAGAAGGCTCAAGATCGACAACAAGGCCGCGACCCAGAAAGCGAGAGCGGTGCAGCACAGTCTCATCTGGTTGACCCATGTGCTGTGGGACCCGCAGGCAGAGTGATCGCGAAGCTCTTCACGCTGCGCAGTGTAAGGGATAGATATCAGTGCTGACTGTTCTCGGGGTCTGAACTCGGCCCTTGGTCTAGGATGCGGGGATGGCTGAAGAAGTGAGCGAGCCATTCAGGAGCGAACTCGGTGGCAACCCCGACCGTTCGACCTGAACTCCTTCTGGCCTCGTGCAATTGTTTTCTCCTGGGCAATCCTGGCTGTGACTATTGCGTGGTTCCTTGGGATGTCTGGACGCTTCCTCTAGTGAATACCGAGCGATCAATTCATCCCTCGAAGCCGAACCTCTCGACCGAAGCTCTGGCACTTCTTCAGGGCTTCGCGCTGCGTATCACTGATTCGAGCAGAGGCACGTACCAGGGTCCATCAGATGCCTTGCTGGCACTGTGGCAAGCTACAATCAGCTGACCCTCTGGCAGCCTCATGCCGGCAGCAGCTGCGTGCATAGAAACCCGGCACTCCTTACGGATCTTCACGAGACTTGAAGCGACTAGAAGAGCAACCACAGTCGAGAGAGTGACGAGCAGGACTCTCTTGCGAGTTTGATGATTGCCAAGCCTTGGAGTGCTTTCTTGTTGCTGCATCGCTTTTTCCCTCGGGAGGCCGTTCGTCCTTCCCACTGATCCAGCATAGTCCCACGAACTAGGTGGGGCTGCCAGCCAGCCCTGGTGCAGTGATCCAATCCCCTGATGGCCGACAACCTGTTGGCTCGAAGCCGCGTTTGGGGAGCAACCCTACTCGGGACGTTCTGCCTCAGGGCAGGCTCTGAACCCCCAGCACTTCCCCTCACAAGAATTGGAGCCTGAGGTGAGAGTCGAACTCACGACCTACGCTTTACGAAAGCGTTGCTCTACCACTGAGCTACTCAGGCGCACCAACTACCCCGGCGAGAACCAGCCCACCGGGGCGCGGCAATCTAACAACAGCCCAGCCCCCTCGCCACATCCCAGCGGAACCCAAACCCCCAGGTACGACAAAACGGCCGCAGCAGGTGCCGCGGCCGTCGACTAGGTGGGTTCGAGAGTCGTCAGAATCAGGCGTCGCCTTCTCCTCCGGACTCTTCAGCGATCACCTCGCTGAGCTTCTTGATCGGACCGGCGTGGACCTCACCCTGGTCGTCCAGGACCACGGCCTGAATCCAGAGCTCTTCGCCCAGCTCTGCCATGCCGCCGGGCAGGTTCATGCCGGCGCTCGAGCCTTTGCCCGCGGTCAGGGCCAGGAGGCTGGCATGGGAGAGGAACTGATCATCGTTGATGTCCATGGTGCCATCAGTCGAGGAGATCAGGATGGCGACCAGAAAGTTGTCGTAGGAGGTCTCGTCCAGGCTGACTTCGCCGTAGGACTCGTTTTCACCGGCCTTGATCTCCAGTTTGACGGGGAAGGCTTCGTCGTCGCCGCTGCTCTGCTCGTAGGTTTCGTTCGGCGCGCCCTGATG
This sequence comes from Planctomycetota bacterium, assembly GCA_021776805.1. Classification (GTDB taxonomy): domain Bacteria; phylum Planctomycetota; class UBA1135; order UBA1135; family UBA2386; genus JAJFFD01. Next base: position 3,761 of record JAJFFD010000027.1, on the reverse strand, counting down.
GGCAGGCTGCTGGGTCTTTTGACCAGGAACTGTGTGCTGGCCCTCGTCGCCGTAGCCCTCGTTTTGGGCGAAGCTCAGGTTGGCGGTCATCAGGGCGGCGGCGATGGAGAGAGAGAAGGTCATTGGCTTGGTCATCGTTTTGTCCTCGTTTGTGGGCTTGCTTGTCACACCATGAAGAGGGGCCTTGGGGGGGCGATCGCAGGCGGCATTCCGAAAAAAAGTCCGGAGCAGGTCGGTACATGCAAACGGCCGCAGCAGGTGCCGCGGCCGTAACTCGGGAGGATCTGAAGCTCAGGCGTCGCCTGCCTCTTCGTCCATTAGGTCACCGAGGCGCTTGACCGGGCCGGCCCAGAGCTGGCCCTTGTCGTCGAGGATCAGGACCTGCACGTAGAGCTCCTCGCTCATGCCCGCGGGTAGATTCATCCCGCTGCTGCTACCGGAGCCGGCGCTGAGAGCGGCCAGCTGACCATCTCTCAGGAATTGCTGGTCGTTGATGTCGCCGGTTGCGTCGCTCTTGGAAACCACGATGGCGGCGTAGAAGGCCGTGTAGGACTGCTCGTCGAGGCTGACTTCGGCGTAGGCTTCGTTTTCGCCGGCACGGATGCGGAGGCGGACCGGGAAGGCCTGGCTCTGGCCTTCATCGCCACTGCCTTCGTTGTTCTCCGGGATGGGCTTGGCGTCCTGCTGGGGCGCCTGCTGATTCTGGCTCTGCTGGGTCTGCTGACCCGGCTTGTTCATGGCATGTTGGCCTTCGTCACCATTGCTCTCGCTTTGCGCGACGCTCAGGTTGGCGGTCAGAAGGGCGGAGGCGAGGAGAAGGGAGAAGGTGTTGGGCTTGTTCATCGTTCTGTCCTGGTTTGTGGGGTTGCTTGTCACAACACCTGGAGGGGGATCAGGGCGGGGATCGCAGGCGGCTTGGAAGAAAAACCTGCCGATGGCGCGGACGGTACATGCAAACGGCCGTAGCTATTGCCACGGCCGATACTTAGAGCTTTCGAGGTTCAGGAGTCGCCTTTCCCGGACTCCTCTGTTGTCAGTTCGCTGAGCTTCTTCACTGGACCGGCCCAGAGCTGGCCTTCGTCGTCCAGGATCCAAACCTGGGCGTAGAGATCTTCGCTGAGCCCCTGGGGCATCGACATCTCGGCCTTGTTGCCGGAGCCGGCAACGAGGGCAGCCAGCTGACCTGCGCTAAGGAACTGCTGGTCGTTGATGTCGCCGGTGGCGTCACTCTTGGCGATGACGATGGCGGCGAAGAAGCTCTTGAAGGATTCCTCATCCAGGCTGACCTGGGCATAGGCCTCGTCTTCGGAGACCTTGATCTCCAGGGTGACCGGAAAGGCATCGTCATCGCCATTCTTGCCGGGCTCCTGGCCTTCGTTCGGTTCACCCTTGGGTGCAGGCTGCTGGCTCTGCTGGCCAGGAACCGTGTTTTGACCCTCGTCGCCGGTGCCTTCGTCTTGGGCGAAGCTGAGGCTGCTGGTCAGAAGGGCTGAGGCGAGGAAGAGGGAGAATGTCGTTGGCTTGTTCATCGTTCTGTCCTGGTTTGTGGGCTTGCTTGTCACAACACCAGGAGGGGGACCGGCAGCCAGGTCGCAGGCACTAACTCAGATTTCCAAGGCGAGTTCTGCCTACTTGCCGGCAGCCTCGAGCTTCAGTGCCTCGGTCAGCATGAGGCGATTGCCCGGGCTGAGGCGGCCCTTGCCGAGGGCTGTGACCACGACGCTGCGTAGCGCCTGGTCCTGGGCTGGGTCGGTGGCGATGCTAAGGAGCTGATCGAAACAGCCCGTCGGCAACTGCTCGGCCCGCCCGAGGATCCTGCCAGTGGCCCGGGCAGAAGCCAACTTGAGCTCCGGACTGCTGCCCTCGCTGGACAGAACCTGGAGCAGGGCCGGGATGCTGCTGACATCCCCGCCTTCTCCGATAGCCATGGCAGCTGCCAGCGAGACTGGATCCGGGCGATCGAGCTGAGCGCCGAGACTGGTGGTGGCCGGGATCACATCGACTCCGGAACGGGCCAAGCTATAGAGAGCAGCGCTGGCCGAACTGGAGATCAGGTCGGCGCGCTGTTGCCGGCCCGCATCGAGGTCTACTAGCACTTCTCGGGCCTTGCTAATCAGGTTATTCGCATTGAGGGGGCCGAGGATGACGCCATCGATTGACTCGCCATAGGCTTCCGCAGCAGACTCGTCCGCGCAAAGCAGCAGGATCTTGATGGCCGGATTCCGGCGGCGAATGAGGTCGACCACGTCACGGGCGTGCAGATCGGGCAGGTCCTCGCTGACCACAACCACATCGTAGTTGGGGAAACTATAGATCTGGCTGATGGCGCGCCTGCCCGAGTTCACCGCGTCCACGGCCAGGCCCCCGGTGATGCCAGCGGCTGCCTCCCCAGTCTGCGCGTCCTTGCCGATGAGCTTCACCAGATGCAGGGATTCTTCGCCCACAGCCTGGGCGAGAATGCGCACCACCACCTTGCTGGCCGGGATAGGGCCGCCGGCGCCAACCTTGCTGATAGCCAGAGCGGCCGCATAAGCGATGCGGCGATCCCCACTGTTGATGGCCTGGAGCAGGGGCGAACCGGCGAGGTCACGTCGGTCCTCGGTCTCTGCAAGGGCTGCGATGCAGGCCTCCGCAACCACGACCTGCTGATCCCGCAGGGATTCCTGCAAGGCACGCCGCAGAATGTCCGGGCCGGCGGCCATGGCGACCATGCGCAGGCGGAGAAGGGAGCCCTGCAGGGCCTGCATGCTCTCGTTTTCTGGGTCGAAGCGCAGGTACTCTTCGATCGTCGCCGCCTGGGCCAGGTAGGCGCGGGCCATGAGCACGAGGGCTTCCTCGCTGGCTGGATCCTGGCGACGGGCTTCCTCGGCGAAACGCTTGCCGAGTTCCAGGTGATAGAGCGGAGCCGGCACATCAACCATGCTCAAGCTGCCCTTTTCGAGCTTCCAGACCACTTCGGAGAGCTGGCCAACGCGCAGGCTGGAGCTGCTCAGATAGCGGGCTGCCTGGGCCAGACCCAGCTGGACCGGGTCCGCGCCCGCACTGATACCCACCGCAGCCAGGCCCTTATGCGCCACATAGCGCACGGCCTCGGAGGAGTCCTTGGCAATCCGGGCGAAGGCAGGGGCGGAGCGAATGTCAGCGATGAGAACCAGGGCGGAAGCGGCGTTGCGACGCAGCAACTCGTTGTTGCTCTGCAGAGCCTCAACAAGAGGCAGAACCGCGCGCCTGCCCAGCCGAGTCAGGACCAAGATCGCATGGTTGACCCCTTGGTCCTCATCCGGATCGGCGATGATCCCGCAGAGGGCGGGTACGGCAAACTCGCCGTGAGACTTGATGAGCGCGACGGTCGCAGTCTCGCGCAGGCCGAAGTTTTCGCCATGCACCGCCTGCTCGACCAGCTTGGCGATGGCCTCAGGGTCGCGAGAAAGCTCACCGCTGGACATGGCTGCCCTATTGAGCAGCATCTCGCCGATCTTGGCGAAGTCACCAGCTTCCTCGAGGAGCAGGAGAAAGTTCGATTCGTCCGCTTCTCGCCAGAGATCGAATGCCTCCTTGTTGCTCGGATCCGCGGCGAGAACCTGGCGCAGCTTCACCATGGCCTGATCCCGCTCCCCCATTCGCAGCAGGCGGACACCCTCCTGAAAGAGCTTCTCCACCTCGGACTGGGCAGGGAGGAGGGCACAAGGGAGGAGGGCAGCAACGAAACTCAGAAGGGACTTGCCGATGCGAGTAGCCATGAACTCAAGCAACCTGGTGGG
>JAJFFD010000026.1 GCA_021776805.1 Planctomycetota bacterium | reverse complement strand
GGCAAGGCGAGCGCGCAGGTCAAGGTCACGGTCTCCCGCATTCCGGGCAGTACTGGCGAAAAGACCCCCCCTTTCATGGCTGAGGCCATCTCGGACCCAAGCGGGCGCTTCGAGATCACTCGACGGCTCCCGCCTGGACGCTACCAGGCGCGTGCCGCACGACAGACTCTCGCCAATCCCCTTTTGCAGATTGCCGATTTCCAGAAGACACAAGTGGAATTCTCCATCGGTGCCAGTCAGGATCAGCACGAACACATTTTCCGACTGCAATAGGAACCAAGGAATAGAATGGCAGGCGACAAAAGACCTTGCATGTACTGGGACTACATCAAGATCGAAGAACTGCTGTCCCTACAGAGCGGTCAAGCAGCGGATGAGACGGGCGTGAGCAATGATGAAGTTCGCTTCATCGTGGTACACCAAATCGACGAGCTGTGGATGAAGCTCATCCTGCGTGAACTCGAAGAGGCACGAAATCTCTTCCGGCTCGACTACGTCCCAGAATCTTCCCTGGCTTCAGCGAGCGCTGCCCTCCGTCGAGTGGCACAGATCTTCGAACTGGCCGGCAATCACTTCAAGCTGATGGAGACCATGCGAACCCAGGACTACCTGCGGTTCAGAGACAAGCTCTTCCCAGCCAGCGGCTTCCAGTCCGGGCAAATGCGTGAGATCGAGATCCTGCTCGGCTTAACCGTCGACAAGCGTGTACCCCTAGGCGAAGAGGAGAGCTTTGAAGCGGCTCTCTACGAGGCGGATGGCAGCCCATCCAAGTCTCTCGAGCGCGTATCCAAGCGTCGGGCTGAGGGCCCGTCTCTGAAAGAGGTCGTCTATCGCTGGCTCTATCGGACGCCCATTCATGGCTCTTCTCCCAGTTCTCCTGGCGACGATGGTGTCGTCACCGGCTTTGTCGCCGACTTCTTGGAGCGCCTCGAAGCCGGACAGAAGAAGCGCATGAGTGACAGCCTGGAGTCCCAGGCCTTGACCGAGGGTGATCAGGACCGACTCCGCGGACGCTATGAAGCTGAGCTGGTGAGCGCCCGCAAGTTTCTCGAGGCCAAAGAGATCGAGGATCCAGACAAGGCGCATCGCACCCGCCGTCTACGCGCAGCGATCCTCTTCATCGATAGCAACCGACAACTACCTCTGCTCTCCTGGCCCTGCGAAATCGTCGACGATCTGATCGCCGCTGAGCAGTCCATGCTGATCTTCAGACAACGCCATGCGCGCATGGTGGAGCGGGTCATCGGCCGTCGGGTCGGAACTGGCGGATCGGCTGGGGTCGAATACCTGGATAGGACTGCCCTCGAACTGCGAGTCTTCGAAGAGATCTGGGCGACCAGAACCATGCTCATGAACCCGGACCATGCACCGCCCGTGCAGAAGGCTGAGTACTACGGCCTCAACTCGGGCTAGCCCCGGGCGATCCGCGCTTCCACTGTATCCACATCGGATGCAGCTCCGATGAATAGCGGCACGCGCTCGTGTAGATCGCTGGCCAGGAGTTCCTTGATCGACCTTTTCCCGTCGCTGGCCTTGCCGCCAGCAACTTCGGCGATGAATCCCAGAGGCGCGGCCTCGTAGAGCAGGCGCAGCTTGCCGCGCGGTTTCTTGACCTCACCTGGATACATGTAGATCCCCCCCTGGATCAGGGTGCGATGAAAATCTGCGACCAGGGCACCGACGTAGCGTGCAGATCGCTTGCCATCGCTGAGGCTGCCGGTCTTGAAGCCTGCCACCAAGTCCTGCACCGCTGGATCCCAATTCCCCGTATTGGCTTCGTTAACCGCGTAACTCCCCTTACCCGTCGGGATGCGTATGTTCTCGTGGGTAAGCAGGAAGCTCTCAGTCTCCGGATCGAAAGTGAAGGCACAGGCGCTCTTGCCACAGGAATAGACGAGAAGAGCAGCTGGGCCATACAGAATGTACCCAGCCGCCACCTGGTCCTCGCCCTTGACACAGCACTCATCCGAGTCCACGGCGGAGCCAGCCGACTTCCGCTTGTGCACACCGAAGATCGTCCCCATGGAACCATTGATGTCCACGTTGCCAGAGCCATCCAGAGGATCATGAAAGATGATGTAGGAACCGGATTCATGGCCGACGAAGTGATGGATGTGCTCCAGTTCTTCGGAAGCCATGGCAGCCACGGACTCAACCCCGGCAAAGACTCCTGCCACGATGTCGTTGCTGATCAGGTCCAGCGCACGAACCTCTTCGTCCTGCACATTGACCTCACCCGTGTAACCCAGGTTCCCCTGCAATCCCGCGCGAGTGATCTCGATCGCAATGCGTCTGCCGGCAACAGCGAAGCCCCTCATGATCGCTTGCAGCTCCGCATCGCCATCCGTTTCACCAGGCAGATGCTCGCTGAGACTCCGTCGCTTGCTCTTTGCACTCATCGCGGCTGAGCCTATTTGCCAAGGAGAAAGGCTGCAATCCTAGGACCGAATTCCGACTGCCGGGAGAGGGACAAGTCATTGTGCCCGTACCCGACTGCAGAAATGAATTCACTCTCTCCCGCAAGCGCCGCTGCAAGCTCTCGCCCCATGGCCTGAGGGACAACATGGTCCTGATCGCCGTGGATTACCAGGCTGGGACAACGCACCAGGGCGGCAAGAGAAAGGCTGTCGAAACACAGCTCCTCACGCAGAAGCCAATCTGTCGGCAACCAGGGATAGTGGAAGCGAGCCGCCGCCTTGATCGAAGCAGGTGGCGCGCGCAGCAACAAACGCTCGACAGTGCCCTTGCTAGCCAGATAGACCGCCAGAGCCGTACCCAGCGAACTCCCGCCGGCGATGAGCGGAACCTGGGCGGACTTCGCCTCCAGCGCCGCGAGTTCTAGCGCTCGATCCGCTGCGGCAAAGAAGTCGGTCTTACCCGGTCGCCCGGCGCTTCCGCCGTAGCCGGGGAACTCCACCACCACCGAAATCAGCCCATAGGCAGCAAACTCCTGTCCCCAGCGCAAGCCCGAGCGGAGATCCTCGCCGTTGCCGACGAAGAAGATCATCACCGCACGCGGGTCGCCTATCGGCCTGCTGCGAGCGACTCGGAAGCTGCCCTTCTCCCCCAAGGGCAGCTCCAGCACCTCTGCCCCAACGGGGACATCGAGAGGGTTGCCGGCCCCACGACCAGCAGCCACGAAGAGAAGTCGCTCCTGCAGAAGGAAGACAAGAAGGCATATGGCCAGATAGCCGCCGACTAGAACTCCGAGCCAGATCATCAGCCTGCGCATTCCATCCTCGGAATCATACTTGTCTAGACTAGATCCGAGTCACCCAAGGTGTACCACCAGTTTTCCGCAAGCCAGTCCGCTGTGACCTGCGGGTTATAGCTACGTTGCGTGAGTCTTCGCTCCAAAAACTGGCTCGAGGATTGCACCACGAAACCCTGCTGCAAGAAACTTTGGTACTCAGGGCATCTTGGCGAGAAGACGCTCATCAGAGTCTTGCGCCCCTCGCTGCGAGCGATCGCCGTTGCCTGGGCGAGGAGGGCAGATGTGATCTTGGCATCCGATTCTGGCACGACCCAATCGGCAATGGTGCAGGCGCCCGGAATCAGCTCATGCTGCACCTGCATGACCATGAGCCCCTGCAAGTCTCCGGCCTGCCTGGCCAAGACGATGCGATACTCCTGTCCGGGAATATCCACATAACGCCACTGCAGGTAGGCCTGGTCGCGACGCGTCAAACAGGCCCGCTCGCTTTGCAGGCGGGCGAAGAGCCCATCCACATCGGCAGGCGGCAGTGCAACCTCTTCGATCGACACATCCCCGGGCATGTCGGTCGATCCCGCGTCGGCCTCTCGACAAAGATAGTCCACGATGCGTAGAAAGTTGTACTCCAGATAGCGCGTCCCCACCCGTTCTGCAGCCTTCACCGGGTAGCCGTACATCACACTATCCCCCTGCTCATGGCAGAGATCGAACCAGGGGTAGGCAGTCTCCACGAAGAGACCCGGTCGCTTAAGACCAGCGCGATGCTCGGGCAGGGCAAAGCTGTCCACGATGTGGGTGAACACCAGGTCGCCAAAGCTGCTCGCCATGCTCAGAGGAACCCCACCGTAGTGGGCGGCGATCACGCCATCGTCGGTAACCGCCACGCTGATGCGATGGCCATTCGGATTCTTCTCGAACTGCCAATGCCAGAAGTCCATCTTGCGATCCACGTACTCGGGACCGCAGACTTCTCGAAAGACACGATTGAAGGAGCTGAGAATCCCCGCCTCGTCTCCGGGCTGGTAGAGCCTGATTTGATAATTAGCCATCCGTCCTGAGCCTTCTACAGAGACCTCTGATCAACTCTTTCATTCGACCGGATCCGCTCTGACCTGCAGCCAAGACTTCGGAATGAGCAAGGGGCTCGGCACCGAGACCAGCGGCCAGATTGCTGATCAGGGAGAGCCCTAGCACCTTCCCGCCCATGGCCGCCAGGGCCACGACCTCCAAGACCGTGCTCATCCCAACGGCCGCCGCCCCCATTCCCTGCAACATCCTGATTTCTGCAGGGGTCTCGTAGCCGGGGCCGAGGACCCCTGCGTAGACCCCGCTAAGCAGGTCCGGGTCCAAATCCAGCATGCTCTCCCGCAAGCCCAGATCGAAGAGACGCGACTGATCCGGGAATCGCGGGCCGAAAGCAGCCTCGGGCGGCCCGACCAAGGGTGAGCAAGCCGTCAGATTGATTTGATCCTCGATCAGCATGAGTTCACCGGCTCGCATGCCTGCCGAGAGCCCACCGGCGGCGTTGGTGATGAGAAAGTGCTCTGCCCCCAATAGACGCAAGCTGCGCAATGGACGCACGACCTCAACAGCGCTGTAGCCCTCATAGAGATGCACCCTGCCCTGCAGGCAAGCAACCATCGCTCCATCGATGCGACCCCAGGAAAGCTGCGCAGCATGGCCCTCGACCCGGGGGACAGGCCAATGCGGCAGCTCCTTGAAGCTCAGCTCGCCGACCTTCTCCATCTCCGCAGCGAGATCACGCAGACCGCTGCCGAGGACCATGACCAGGTCGGGAACCGGCAGGCCCTGATCACGGGCATGATCTGCAGCCAGTTTGCAGAGTTCGTATTCAGACATCACTGAGCTCCCAGCAAGATTGCGGTCATCCTCCACGAAGGGGCCGCTCTCTGCCTTACCTTTTCATCCGCAGCCCAGCCGATATGATCACGAGCCAAACATGCAAGATCCAGACTTGCCCGTAGAGGGAAGCTTTCGCCGCGACTTGGCAGGAGATCAAACGGATGCACTGGTCCGCGAAGAACCCCTGCTCCTGCAGGTCGACGGACAGCAGCTTCTGACTATGCGAACCCCTGGCCGAGACGCAGACCTGGCCCTGGGTTTCCTCCTCAGCGAGGCGATCCTCGAGAATCCCAGGCAGGTCCTGGAGAGCAAGTTCACCCCAGGATCTGCGGCGGAATTACAACCGGACCGGATGACTCTGCATCTGGATGCTTCCCTGCCCGAGGCTATGCGTGGCCGCCTGACCAGGACCCACGAGATCCGCTCTTCTTGTGGAATCTGCGGGCTTACCGATGCAGATGAAATGCTGGAGGGACTGAAACCCCTGCTACCAGGAGTCCCCAAGATCAGCAGGGCAGATATCTTCGCCTGCCGCGAGCGCTTTCTGCAGGAACAACCACTCTTCAGAGCAACTGGCGCCAGCCACGCAGCAGCCCTTTTCGACGCTGCGGGCAAGCTTCTCGGTGCTGGCGAGGACGTGGGGCGCCACAATGCCTTGGACAAGGCCATCGGCCAGGCCAGCCGCGCAGGCGAAGACTTGAGCCAGGCGATTGCCATGCTCTCCGGTCGTGCCGGTTTTGACCTCGTCCTCAAGTGCCTTCGCCTGAGAATACCGGTGATCCTCTCGATCTCGGCGGCGTCGGCCTTGAGCTTTGATGTCTGCAAGGCAGCTGGAGCAAGTCTGGTCGGCTTTCTTCGCGAATCCAAGTTCAAGGTCTATTGCTCGGGATCTCGGATCAGTGACGCATGAATAGAGCGGATAAAAACCACATGCCCGCGAGCCGTTCAGGCAGGGGCTTCAAGCCGATCCTCTGGGTTCTCGGTGTGTTGATCACCCTCGTCCTCGGACTTCGGACCTGGCAAATCCTCGATGCACGCCCGAAGACCATCACTCTGCCAGCAACAAGTCAATCCGAGGACGTGCCCCTCCTGCAGAAGCCCCACCTCAGCCTGGATCCGGTGATCGGTCATCGTCCTCGCGAGAACTACGCCATGCAATTGCAGGCCGGAGTTCTCGGCACTGCGCAGACCTACGGGTTCATGCGCAAGCAGGATCGCTTCGGTCTGATCAGCGCCGATCCCCTGCCATCGGAATTGACTGCCCCGCGCATCCTGATCGTCGGCGACCTCAATCTCATGGGTCTCGTCCCGGCAGAGGACAATCTCAGCAGTTTGATTCAGAGAGCACTCAGGGGACAGGAGGAGTTGGAGACAGCAGTTGTGCTCAATGCCGGCTGTGAAGGCTACAGCCTCTACCAATCTGCCCGCCGGGCAGCCAGTTTGGCAGCAACCCTGCAACCCCAGCTCTTGGTGGCGGTCATTTCTACAGGCGACGACTTTCTCGAGTTGCAGGATCAGAAGCGACCGCATGTGGACGACATCCTGCTCCCGCAACCACCAAGCCAACGGAAAATCCCGGATGCTAGTTCGAACCGGCGAAGCAAGTTGGGATTGCCGGACAATGGCCTGTTCTGGACCGGCATGAATCAGGCAGCCTGGATGTCCATGAACAATCAGGCCTTGGATCGGCTTGAAGCCAAGACGGCGTACTGCTTGAACTTGATCGCATTGACCGCAAGCCGCCAACGCGCTGCAGCGCTCATCGTCCTGCTCCCGTCCAGCGACCTCCTCTTTCCCGATTTGATCGCCAGCTCCGGATCGAAGTACGCCAAGGAGATCATCGATTCCGGAGTGCAGGCAGAATGGTACCAGCGAGTCCGCAAGCGCATCGAGAACGAAGGCCTGGCCTATGTCGACCTCGAGCCCGCTTTCCGCCGCTATGGTCAAAAGGACCTCTACACTCAAAACCACGAGCTAGGATCTGCCGGCCACGGGATCGCGGCCAGAGTCCTGAGTGAGAGGATCGCAGGGCTCCTGCTCAGTCGTAGTCGAACCCGTTGAGGCAGCGAATCCTGCCGCTACAGTGTCGCCTCTCATGACCCCTCCAGATCGCAAGAGAACCAAGACTGTCCTGGTACGCGGCGTCGCCGTGGGTGGCTGCCAGCCCATTGTCGTCCAATCCATGACCAACACGGACACAGCCAATGCGGCAGCGACTGCCGAGCAGGTAGCTGAACTCTTCCAAGCTGGCTCGGAGATGGTTCGGATCACGGTCAACAACAAGGCTGCGGCCAGCAAGGTGCCGGAGATTCGAACCCGCCTGCTTGATCAGGGTCTGGATGTACCGCTCATCGGTGACTTCCACTTCAACGGTCATGTACTCTTGCGCGAGTTTCCTGAGTGCGCGGCTAGCCTGGACAAGTACCGCATCAATCCAGGCAACGTCGGGCGGGGCGAGCGACGCGACGAGAACTTTTCGACCATGATCGAGGTTGCCAAGGAGCATGACCGACCGGTTCGCATCGGTGTCAACGCTGGCTCGCTGGACCCGGAATTACTGACGGAAATGATGGACGCCAATAGCAAGGCGGCCAGCCCCAAGCCAGGGGATCAGGTTCTGCTGGATGCCCTGGTCGAGTCGGCGGTCAGTTCGAGTCAGGTCGCAATCGATCTTGGGCTCCCTGCTGACAAGATCATCTTGAGCTGCAAAATCAGTAGCGTGCAGGAGCTCATCGCTGTGTATCGCATGCTCAGTGCACGCAGCCAATTGCCGCTGCATCTCGGTCTCACCGAGGCGGGCATGGGCACCAAGGGCGTGGTCTCGACGACCGCCGCTCTGGCAGTACTTCTACAGGAAGGTATCGGCGACACCGTTCGCGTCTCGCTCACCCCACCACCAGGAGGCTCGCGCAGCGAGGAGGTCCGAGTCGCACGCGCAATTCTGCAGGCCATGGGTATCCGTCCCTTCATGCCGGAGGTAACCGCCTGTCCTGGATGCGGTCGGACCACGAGTAGCTACTTCCAGGAACTCAGCCAAGAAGTGGAAAGCTTCCTGGGCGAACGCATGCCGATCTGGCGAGAGTCCAAACCGCAGGTCGCCCAGCTCAAGGTCGCGGTCATGGGCTGCGTCGTGAATGGCCCTGGTGAAAGCCGAGCCGCGAATATCGGCATCAGCCTGCCAGGAACGGGGGAGGCACCCAGATCGCCTGTCTACATTGACGGCGAACATCGGGAGACCCTGGAAGGGGCTGATTTGGTGCAGGACTTCAAACGGCTAATAGAAGAATACGTGGGCAGGATGTGATACACATCTGGCCATTGCAGGCCTAAGTGCCACTGCCATCAGCGTTTCATCACCTCCCTCGCCCCTTTCGCAGGAAGCCTCAAACCGTGCATTTCGGCATGCAGATAGCTATACTGCCCCAGGCCTGGGGTTATCCCCAGGTCACGACTGAACGGCCTTTGGCCACGTGGGTTGGACGCGCAGGCTCGTCAGAAGCAGGGCCATGATCACGGCTCGACCGCAAGTCCGAGATGCGAAGGAGAACCCTGGGTGGCACTTACCTCTTCCCAGTCCCGACCATGACCGACCTCCAGCCAGAGAAGCCGGCCTCAAGGTATAGCATGTCAGCTGAGCCAACTGTTTTCCTTGTTGACGACGACCCGGGCATCCTCGAGATGCTCATGACCTCATGCCGTGAGATGGGCCTCATGGCAGTGAGCTTCACGAGTGGTCGCGCCTTCCTAGCCTCCGTCAAACCGGAAGATCCAGGCTGCCTTGTCCTGGACTATCGCATGCCGGACATGACCGGGCTGGACATCCTCGAAGAACTCGAGAAGGCCGGGATTACCCTACCGGTGATCTTTATCAGCGGTGAAGCAGAGCTCTCCACAGCGATCAGCGCCTTCCGCCTGGGCAGCCTGGACTTCCTGGAGAAGCCCTTCAAGCTCAGCCAATTCAGCGAGGTGGTCAAGAAGGCCATCGAGAAGGACACGGTTGCACGCAGCAATCAAGCAAGTCTGAGCACTGTGCAGGCACTGGTCGGGAGTCTGACCCCCCGCGAAAAAGAAGTCATGGCACTGGTCGTCGATGGCTGCGCCAACAAGGAGATCGCGGCCCAACTGGGAGTCAGCCCCAAGACCGTGGAAGTGCACCGCGCCAACGTCATGCGCAAGATGAAAGCCAAGTCGCTTGCCGAGTTGGTGAAGATGTCGGTGACTCTCAAGTCTGAGTAGCGGTGCGCCGCTAGCAGAACTCGATACTCGCCTCTGGTAGCAAGTAGAGGATCAACATGCTGCCTGCGCTGACCGTGGGCACATGCACCGAATCCGGGGCATAGACCATCCAACCAGGGTCGCCCCCGTCGAACTTGGGATCACCATCGAGAGCGAAGAGCAGGTCGATCTCCCCCGCCGGGTGTCGATGCCGGGGACCTGGACCAGAGAGCAGCACCGCATCCGCGCTAAAGCCGCCAATGTCGCCGCTGATCCTGCCGAAGCGGATGCCCTTGTGTTCCTTGTCCAGGAGCCAACCCTCCGCCATACCGGCCTCCATCAAGCTTCGAATGCGCGTGACTTGCGCAGATTCCATGGGCAACTGAGCTCGTAGCTTTGCCTCGGCAGCTGCGGTATCCGTCAGCTCCAAGGTCCGGAGATCAGGGACGATGGCCTCAATGGCAGTAACCAGGTCCGACTTCATATCAACGCACTCCACTCAAGAGATCGATGGTCAACTGATCGAGCTTTTCATAAGCCAGTCCACGAGCACCCAGAGCTACCCGGTCGAACACATGCTTGCGGAGAGCGTCGGCCCGCTCAGCGTCGTAAGGGCCGAGCAAGTCTGCATCGGCCTGTCCGCTTGCGGTGACCTCAGCGATCAAGGCTTGAATCTCCCCGTCCTCCGCGAAGGCGCGCGCCTTCTCCTTGAAGATCAAGTAACTGCGCATGCAACCGCGGGCAAAGTCCTTCACACCATCCCAATCTTCGCTGCGATAAGCATGCGCATCGAAGTGACGCGGCCCGCTGTAGCCGACCTCCTCTAGGAACTTCACCAGGAAGAATGCCGCCTTCGGGTTTTGGGAGCCAAAACGCAGGTCCTGGTCATAGCGAGAGTAGTTTTGGTCGTTGAGGTCGATGTGGAAGAGCTTGCCCATGTCCCAGGCCTGGGCCACCGCATGCGTGAAGTTGAGACCGCACATGTGTTCATGAGCAACTTCAGGATTCACCCCGACCATTTCCGGATGGTCGAGAGTAGCGATGAAGGCGAGCATGCTCCCGGTCGTCGGCAGGTAGATGTCACTGCGCGGTTCGTTCGGCTTGGCTTCGAGGGCGAATTTCAGGTCGTAGCCCTGATCACGCACGTAGGAGCAAAGGAAGTCGAGGGCATGCCGATATCTCTGCAAGGCCACCAAGGGATTCTTGCTGGCGTCGCTCTCCACACCTTCACGCCCCCCCCAGCAAACATAGGTTTGTGCCCCAAGGTCGACACCGAGATCGATGGCCTGCATGGTCTTCTGTAGGGCATAGGCACGTACCTTCGGATCATTTGCGGTGAAGGCCCCATCCTTGAAGGCTGGGTCGGAGAACAGGTTGGTGGTGGCCATGGGTACCGTCAGACCATGCTTCTCGAGGGCGACCTTGAACTCGCCGACAATCTCCTGTCTCTGGGCAGGTGAGGCGTCGATGGGCACGAGATCGTTGTCGTGAAGATTCACACCCCAGGCGCCTACTTCAGCGAGAAGCTCGACCAACTGCACTGGGCTGCGGTGGGAACGGACACGTGGTCCAAACTGATCTGCACCTGGATTGCCAACTGTCCACAACCCGAAACTGAACTTGTGCTCGGCACGCGGCTCGTAAAGCGATGACATAGGCAGAGCCTACTTCTTCCCAGGACGGAAGACCGTTACCCGCTCGGGATTTCCTTCCAGATAGGGTCCGCCGATCAGGTCGATGCAGTATGGCATGGCTGGCATGATCGCATCGAGACAGACACGTACCGAACCTGGCTTCCCTGGCAAGTTCACCACCAGGCTCTTGCCGATGATCCCCGCGGTCTGACGCGAGAGAATCGCGGTCGGCACACCAACGTCCAAGGAAGCCTGCCGCATCCGCTCACCGAATCCGGGCATCATCTTCTCGCAGGCGATCTGCATGGCCTCCGGCGTGACATCCCTGGGAGCCGGACCTGTCCCACCGGTGGTGCAGATCAGCGCACATCCTTGCTCAGAGAAATCACGGATGGCGGCCACGATCAGCGGTACCTCATCAGCAATCACACGGATCTCATACTCGCATTCCGTTAGCAAGTACTCACGCATCACGGCCTCGATTGCCGGTCCCGACTGATCGACATACTCGCCAGAACTTGCACGGTCGGAGACTGTGACGATACCGATCTTTGCAGAGCTCATGATTCTGACTCCAGCAGACCAGCACGCAGATACTCACGGTTCATCTTGGCAATGGCACGAACAGAAATGTCCTTCGGACAGACCGCTTCGCACTCGAATTGGTTGGTGCAGCTGCCAAATCCTTCTGCATCCATCGCGCTGACCATGGCGCGGGCTCGTCTCCCCGCCTCCACTCGCCCCTGGGGCAGACTGGCGAGGTGACTCACCTTCGCGCCAACGAAAAGCATGGCGGAGGCGTTCTTGCAGGCGGCAACGCAGGCGCCACAACCGATGCAGGCGGCGTACTCAAAGGCCTGATCCGCCGAATCCTTGGCCACGGATAGGATGTTTGCCTCAGGCGCGGATCCCGTGTTGACCGAGATGAACCCTCCGGACTCGATCACGCGATCGAAGGACTTTCGATCTACAACCAAGTCCTTGATCACCGGAAAGGCGCGAGCTCGCCAAGGCTCGATCCAGATCTCATCCCCATCCTTGAAGCTCCGCATGTGGAGCTGACAGGTTGTGGTGCCTCTGGTTGGCCCATGGGCAATCCCATTGATCACCAAGCCGCAGGCGCCACAGATACCCTCGCGACAGTCATGATCGAAGGCGATCGGCTCTTCGCCTTCGAGGGTCAGGCGTTCATTGAGCACATCGAGCATCTCCAAGAAGGACATGTCCGGGCTTACATCCGGCATGTCATAGCTGACCATTTGCCCCGCATCCGCCGGGCCTCTTTGTCGCCAGACATGGAGCTTGAGTCGCATACTCACTTGTAGCTCCTTACCGCCAGGGGCACGTTTTCAAAGATCAACGGTTCGCGATGCTCCTCCGGAGGCGATTCAAGGCCCTTGAACTCCCAAGCACTGACATGGGTGAAATTGGCGTCGTCACGCTGCGCCTCTCCCTCGCTGGTTTGGTACTCTTCGCGGAAGTGACCGCCGCATGACTCCTCACGAGTCAATGCGTCGTGACAGAGCAACTCAGCGAATTCCATGAAGTCCGCCACCCGACCGGCTTTCTCCAAAGACTGGTTGAGATCTGCACCGGAGCCGGGAACCCGGAGGTTCTCCCAGAATTCCTGACGCAAGGCGGGGATCCGCCGCAAAGCCTCCTTCAGGCCGCTCGCTGAGCGCGACATACCACAGTGATCCCAGAGGACTGCGCCGAGTTCGCGGTGAAATGAATCCGCAGTTCGGCTGCCTTTTAGGGAGAGGAAGGTACTGATGCGTTGACGAGTCTCCTCCTCTGCCCGCGCGAACTCTGCATGCTCAGTGCTGACTGCAGCGGGTCTCTGGCCAGCCAGGTAGTGCCCGATGGTATAGGGAACCACGAAGTAGCCATCGGCGAGCCCCTGCATCAGCGCGCTGGCACCCAACCGGTTGGCGCCGTGATCGGAGAAGTTCGCCTCGCCGAGAACAAAGAGTCCGGGCAGGTTGGACATCAAATTGTAGTCCACCCAGAGTCCACCCATGGTGTAGTGCACCGCTGGGAAGATGCGCATGGGAGAGGCATAGGGATCCTCCCCGGTGATGCGGTTGTACATCTCGAAGAGATTGCCATAGCGCTCTTCGATGACATGGCTGCCCAACCTCTGAATGGACTCGGCAAAATCGAGATACACACCGAGACCACGGGGACCGACCCCACGCCCCTCGTCGCAGACTTCTTTGGCAGCACGTGAGGCGATGTCACGCGGCGCGAGGTTGCCGAAGCTCGGATACTTGCGCTCCAAGTAGTAGTCACGGTCTTGGGCCGGAATATCACCGGCCGCGCGGCGATCCCCCTTCTGCTTGGGCACCCAGATGCGCCCGTCGTTTCGCAGGGACTCCGACATCAGTGTGAGTTTGGATTGATGATCGCCCGCGACCGGAATACAGGTCGGATGAATCTGCGTGTAGCAGGGGTTCGCAAAGGCAGCGCCCTTCTTGTAGGCACGATAAGCCGCGGTGACGTTGCAGCCCTTGGCATTGGTGGACAGGAAGAAGGCGTTGCCATAGCCCCCCGTAGCGAGGATGACAGCATCCGCAGCATGTCGGGAGATCTCACCAGTGATCAGATCGCGAGTGATGATGCCCTTGGCATGACCATCAACGAGCACCAGGTCGAGCATCTCACAGCGACGGTGCATGCGCACCTTCTTGTTGCCCACCTGCCGCGCCAGGGCCTGATACGCGCCCAACAAGAGTTGCTGTCCGGTCTGGCCGCGCGCATAGAAGGTCCGTGAAACCTGAGCACCACCGAAAGAACGGTTGTCCAGATAACCACCGTACTCCCGTGCAAAGGGCACTCCCTGGGCCACGCACTGATCGATAATATTCACGCTGACTTGCGCGAGGCGATAGACGTTCGCCTCGCGCGCCCGAAAATCCCCGCCCTTCACCGTGTCGTAGAACAAGCGATAGATGCTGTCGCCATCTCCCTGGTAGTTCTTGGCGGCGTTGATACCACCCTGCGCAGCGATACTGTGCGCTCGCCGGGGGCTATCCTGAAAACAGAAGGCATCGACCTGGTAACCGAGCTCCGCGAGGCTGGCCGCAGCAGAAGCTCCTGCCAGGCCGGTCCCCACGACGATCACGCGAAACTTGCGCTTGTTGGCCGGATTGATCAGCTTCAATTCGAAGCAATGCCGTTCCCACTTCGTGTCGATTGGCCCATCAGGAATTCTTGCATCCAGCTTCATGCTCTTCACGCTGCTTCTAGCAGGCCACTCCGTAGGCTCAAAGGAACCATGATGAATCCTGCGGCAAGGAGCCAGGCAAGAATCTTCGCGCTGATCTCGATCATCGGCGTGTAACGCGCATGCCGAATGCCCAGGGACTGGAAGAGGCTGGCAATTCCATGGCTGAGATGCATGCCCAGAAGAATCATTCCAAGCACGTAGAGAGCCACCAGCCAGTCGTGCTGAAAGCCTGCCAACATCATGCCGTACACGTCCGGTCGCGAGCTCGCCACTCCATCGCGAATGACCTGCTCGGTGAGCTGAAAGTCCTCAGGCGAAACCAGGCCCAAGGTGAAGTGGGCGAGGTGAAACAGAAGGTAAACGAGGACGACAGCTCCAGTGAGCAGCATGCTGCGTGAGGCAGAACTCGATACCAGATGACCCTTCTTATGATAGGCCACGGGCCGCGCCCCGCGACTGACAAGCTGCAGGCGGATCCCGGTGAGCAGGTGCACAGCAAAGATGAGCAAAAGACCAATCCGCGCAGTCCAAAGCAGCTCGGGCGAGTTCTTCAAGAACTCGGCGTAGTCGTTCATCGCCTGCCTGCCCTTGAAGACCAGCAGATTCCCTGCCAGGTGCCCAAGGAGGAATCCAACCAGGAGCAGGCCGCTCAGGGCCATACTGACCTTGGAGCCTATTGATGATCGCAGAAACTTGATGGGCGATGTCACGCTTGCCCGTTCGAGTCAAAGGGATCCCAGGACACGATTCCACTGGCAATTGTGGGCTTTCCTCACGAAGGCTGCTCAGCGCTGACGGAACTCACCGTGCCGTAGGAAATACAATGCCTGGTCGATGGCTGCCGAGTCATATGTGATTCCCGTGTGGCCGAGCCGCAAAAAGCAGACGTCGCTCTGCGCGGGCAACTGAGCCTCCACCACGGCCACGGTGCCATCGTCATCGCCGGGAATATCGTCGTTCCATCCCTCTGCATCACCCTTGGAGCCGACGATGACCCCGACCTCCGCGCAGTCCAGGGCTGGCAAAGCCCGAATGAACTGACTCTGCGGACTGAGTTGCAGGGCAGCCTTGTTGCCCATGAAGAGCTTGAAGATGAACCAGTCTCGCCGCGCCTCAATCAGACTGGCACCTTGGTGCGGAGTGGCGATAAACAGGCATTGATCAGGCTCGCGAGCCCCTTCCAAGGCCAGGTAGGAGCGAATCACCAATCCGCCCATGGAATGCCCGAGGAAACACAAGCGGGGAGGAGTCCCCCCTCGTTCGGCCAGGTACTCTTCCAGGTTCTCTTCCAGAGTGGCAGCATGATCCTCGATGAAGGCTGAGGTGCTCGAATAGCCAGAATTGAGAACCTCGTAGCCGTGGGCGCGGAGGGCGCGCTCGAGCCGCCAGAGCGAATAGGGCGAACGCCACAGGCCGTGCTGCAAGACCACCAGGGTGGGTTGCTCCTCGACGGCCATGAGCGCCTCATCCGTGGCATAGTCATCCCAATTGATGACGATGTCGAAGGGCACCGAAGGATGCATGCAGCCTGCAACCACCAGCAGGAGATAGCAGAGCAACACTGCCAAGGGCAGGCGCATACGACGGCGCCATACCTTGCTGCGCTTGGGCTTGGCCTCGCTCATGGTCAACTGTGTAGCCTCGGCCTTGGTCCGGCTGCCGACAATATGCCAGCCTCATGGGCGAGAATCTCCTCGAGGCGAGCCTCAACCGCCTCGGGAGGATGGACGCCCTTGGCCAGTTCGACGAAGAGCCCGTGGTGGCGAGCCTCGGATCCCAACAGCCCGCGATAAAACTCGGCGAGCTCCGGGTCGACCTCGGCAAGACCCTGCGCGAGCAGACGCATCCGCTCGCAGGATCGCGCTTCGATCACGGCATTGCAGAGCAAATGATCCAGCATGCGATCAGGTTCCTTCGGACGGATGATCGATGTCAATCGTGCTGCGTAGGTGCCGGGCTTTTGGCGACCGAAGCGAATCCCCCTGACGGCAAGTAAGGCCAGAACCTGCTCGAAGTGCTCCAACTCTTCGCGAGCCAGCTCCGCGAGGGGTGCCTGCAGGCTGATCTCATCCGGATATCGGAACAGAAAGCTGATCGCCGAGGAAGCGGCCTTCTTCTCCAAGTGGGCTTGCTCGATGAGTAGCGCCGCACGATGCGGGAGGACTGCCTGCACCCACTCAGGACCGGTAGCGTATTCGAGTCCGAGCATGATCAACTGAAGGCGGCTGAGCGCCGCAGGCTAAACTCCACCAGCGCCAGGAAGGCCAAGCTCAGTAGAGCCCAGAGAGCAAATTCCGCCGCCCGCCCCTTCTCGACCATGACGAGTTTGGCAGCCGGGGCTTCATACTCGGATAGTTGGGCGAGAGCTTGACCGGTAAGCGCCTCCATCTGCCGCCTCTCCGCCCGGGTCGGCGCAGGGGGCTGCAAAACTCGACTCACCAGCAATTGCTCTTCTGCATCCGCATCGCTGGCAGGGAACACAGCGCTGACCCATGTGGCGAGCCGAGCCGGAAGTTGCGGGTCACCGACCCAATCTCGCCCCCAATTGCCGAAGAAGTCAGAAGTCCACACGCCAACCCTGCCCAAGCCCCGGTTTGCAAAGGCGAGCAGGGGCACACCCTGCTCACCGGCCGCCAACAGGACTCGCGCTTCCGCGCGACCTGTGACCGGGAGAACACCGGCGAGTCCGGGGAAACCGGCTTCGGGCAAGGGCTGTAGAAGCAGGGAAGGACTGACTGCGCGCACCGCCAGGACAGCTGGGCCTGCATCGCTAGCCGGCAAGGCCTGCTCAGCTGCGGGCTCGGGCTCGGGTTCCGGATCTGGCTCAGGTTCAGGTTCAGGCTTCGCTTCGACCGGCTTTGCTTCCGGCTCGGGCACGGCGGCAGCCAGAGGATCTGCGGCGAGCTCGCTGGCCGGCCGTCGACCGACGCTGCCAAGCAGGCGCTTGACCTCGGACAGAACCAGGCTCGGAATGGAATCGCGCGCTCGTGACCGGTGCAGGACTCCTCGCCCGGCATCGGCGATGCGCTTGAGCTCGAGAGGCGAGGAAGAGTCGCCAGGATCGATGACCTGGATGATGCTCAGTGTTATCCCAGCTTTTGCCATGCGGTCAGCGACCGTTCTGCAGTGGAGCACATCGGCAAAATCCGGCAGGTTGCCATCGGTGATCACCACCGTGTGTCGAACCGGAAGCTTCGAAGCCGCAAGACGGGTCAGACTGAGATTCAGAGCCGAGCCGAGCTGGGTGCGCGGCGCCTCAGCGCGCAAGCTCTCCAAAGATCGCCGCAAAACCGAGTCCTTCGGTGGCGGACCGAGCTTGAGAATCTCGAGCTCCTGAGCATGCTCGCCGAAGGCGATGAGGCCGAGTTCATCACCATCCTCGAGGTTGTAGGCCGTGTCGTAGGCGCTGCGCTTGGCATCATCCATCTTGCTGCGCCCGCCGCTGCTGGGCTGCCCCATGCTGCCCGAGCGATCTACGACGAGCATGAGCGCAACGGAACGACGTTCGACTTCCTCCTCGTTGAGCGAGACTGGCGGGCTTGCCTGCGAGAGGTCGCCGCTCGGAGCGGCTTCGGGATCGGGCTTCTTTGGATTCTCCTCAGGAGGAACCGGATCCGCCTTAGGCTCAGGCTCAGTCTCTGTCTCGCTGGCTTCCTCAGAACTGCCCGCGTCGCCCTCCGCCCCCTCCTTGGCGACAGCGCCACTGAGGACCGCTGGCATTACAACCGGCAAGAAATCATGCAGAGGCTGGCCGGACAATGGCAACGCGCCACCCTGCTCGTCACCGATGAGGAAGAGCCCGCCACCCGCATCGACAAAGTCCAGAACTCGAGTCTGCTCGGCCTCGGAGAGGGGTTCGCAGAGGACCAACACCTGTTCCTCGGCCAAGTCCGCGGGCAGTTCTTCGACCACCTCGGCTGCCAGTCCCTGCACCGTCAGTGCCGCGGCAATCTGCATCGAGCGCCTCCCCGACCCGACGATGCGCAGGATCGGCGAACTCGCAACCACCAGGCTGCCCGTGGCCAGCAGGCTACCGGCACCCGGCAGCTCAATGCGCAGTTCGATTTCGTAGGCGCCAGCGCTCACATCGGGCGCTTCCAGGCGCAGGGGTTCGACGAGCTCCGCCGCTGCGAATTCCAGGCTGGCGCGCGCTTCGCCCATCGAGTCAAGGAGTTGCAGGCTCCCCCTCCAGGGGCCGAGTTCAGCCCCCTCTTCGAGCCGAAGTTCCAAGGCAAGGGGACGATCTGCGCGCAGGGCACCTAGCGCCCGCAACTGAAACCACTCGGGCTCGAGCGGTGGATTGGCACGGTCGCTAAGGGGAGTTGCCGGCAGAGGCTTCGACCCGCTGTCCTCCTGGGGCACAAAGCTGCCGTTCCACAGGAGGAGTAAGTCAGCCTCCGGATCCTGCAGGCGAGCCTGCAGAAGGCGCTCCGCAAGACCTCCAGAGAATGCCGGGGCTGCAAACTCGACTCCCTGGGCCTCGAGTCGAGAACGAAAGTCCAGCAAACTCGCTGGAGCATCGGCGGTCGCTACCGCCCGCACTCGTGAGGGCCGGCTCTCCGGACTACTGAGCGGCCAATCGAGGGCGGCCAGGAGCAGGCTCGCGATCGCCAAGAGGGCGACCAGACGCACGGACAGCGGTCCGAAGCGACGCATTCCAAGACCGGGAATCGCCAGCAAGATCGCTGTCAATCCCAGTGCAAGTGGCCATCCGAAATCCAAACTAGCGCTCCATCAAGAAGACCGGATTGAGCCAGTCCACCCGGTCACCGAGATCGTAGGCCTCGCCAAAGTCGACCTCCAGGCTCAAGGTGCTGCCCGCTCGCATGGGGAGCATGCCCAGATCCAAAGGCCTCTCCCCACTCTTCACCTCCGACTCGCTGATGAGAACCTCGTCGTCGAGGAGCACACGCAGGGCCACCGAACCGCGCACAGGTAGATCGAGCACCGTATCATCAATGGTGACACGAGCGTGGAAGAAGGTGGCGCCGGCGGGCACCTGCCATCGCAGAATCGACCGACTATGGACACCGATGCCCTTGTGGTAGCTCAGGCCACCGGCAGCAATGAAGTCGCCGAGCACGTTGCGATCCATGCTGTGCGGTCGCAGGGCATCGCCACCCGCATCGAAGAACGAGCTCTCACTCGAATCCAATAGGGGAAGATCCGAGAGAAACTGCCAGCGCGGGCTGCTGAAACTCATCGCACTGATCTGGCTGGGACTCAGGGAAACGCTGCTGCCGCCCTCGAGGACAAGCTTGAGGCGGCCCTGCTCGACAGCCTGTAGCTTTGCTCCGAGCAGGTCTCCACTGCGCGTCAGCAGCCAGGCCTCCGGCTCCTCCTCAGGCCCGATTCCGCCGCGCAGACTGATGGCACTGAGATCTCGGTAAGGAAAGGCTCGTGGTTCATCGTTGCCTTCATCAAAGAGGATGCTCAAGGGTGTGAATCGGTCGATCGCGCCAAAGCGACGATCGAAGCCGCGCACGCTCGCAGGAAAGAAGAGGCCCTCGTCTTCCTCCACCGAGTCGGGAACCAAGAAGTCCTCCAGGGAGCGATTGGCGATCCGCTCGCGAAAGAGCAGCACATTCAATCGGTCGATGGGTATGGACAGAGTTCCAAGAGTGACCGAGTCGATGGCGAAGGCCTCCCCATCGAGATCGCCCCCCGCCAGTTGGCCAAGAACCTGACCACCACCCACAAGATGCACCCGCACCGGCCCCTCCAGGTGCGGCGGGTAGCCATGGATGGCGATCACCTGGTCCCGGCGAATGCGCAACTCCTCAGCTTCTCCTGTAAGGATGAAGACCTGCTCATCCCCCTCCCCTTCGAGGCCGATGAGATCGCCACTCACCTGCGTTCCATCGGCCAGGCTGAAGCTCAACTGGCCCTGGGCGAGAAGGCAGGGGAAGAAGCAGAGGAAGGCGAGAAGAAGTCTCATGTCAGTTTGTCATCCACTGATGAAGGGGAAGCCTGGGGCCCTGCCACTTTGACGCACCAGGGACCACCGCCGGGATTCGGGATGGACGAACAGACCGGCCGGAATCCCCCGAAGAGGAGCATCTTAGCTGGAATCACCCCGCCGACGGAACTCCCCGCTCGCCCGGCATTGAGTTTGCTTTGGGGCCGCCGTGCAGGGAAGCTGCGCGCGCCCTCAGGGCGCATTCCCCCCGGGGGGCCTGCCTGCGCGCAGGCTCATCCCGGCAGATCTGAATCCAAGCCTCACAAAGCACTGACAATCTGATGGTCAAACAACTCGCTTTCGAGAGCGATGCTCGCGAATCCGTTCTGAACGGAGTCCAAAAGCTCGCTAGGGCAGTCATCTCCACCCTCGGCCCCCGCGGACGCAATGCCGTCCTGGACAAAGGCTGGGGCGGCCCATCCGTCACCAAGGACGGGGTTAGCGTCGCCGAGGAAATCGAACTCGACGACCCCTACGAAAACATGGGCGCCAAGCTGGTCAAGGAAGCCGCCAGCAAGACCAGCGATGTCGCCGGCGATGGCACCACCACGGCCACGCTCCTGGCCTCATCCATCCTCACCGAGGGGGTCAAATATCTGACCGCTGGCGCCAACCATGCCGCGATCATTCGCGGCATCCGCAAGGCCAGCGACGCCCTGGTGGAAAACCTCGAGAAGATGGCGAAGCCAGTCCCCGGCACGGACAGCAAGGCCATCTCCCAGGTGGCTGCCGTAGCCAGCAACAACGATCCGGTCATTGGCAAGATCATTGCCGGTGCCATGGACAAGGTCGGCCAGGACGGAGTCATCACCGTCGAAGAAGGCAAGAGCACGGAAACCGAAGTGCAAGTCGTTGAAGGCATGCAATTCGACCGCGGCTATCTCTCGCCCCACTTCGTCACCGACCCGGACAGCATGTCCGTCGAGTACCGTGACTGCCTGGTGCTGGTCCACGAAGAGAAGATCTCCAACATCCAGAAGTTCCTCCCCCTTCTCGAACAGCTGAAGGCAGCCAACAAGCCCCTCCTCATCATTGCCGAGGATATCGACGGTGAGGCCCTGGCTACCCTGGTGGTCAACAAGCTCCGCGGGACGGTCAAGGTCTGCGCAGTCAAGGCACCTGGCTACGGTGATCGCCGCAAGGCCATGATGCAGGACATTGCGATCCTCACCGGTGGCATCGCCATCTTCAAGGACCTGGGTATCGAGCTCGACAAGGTCAAGCTGAAGGATCTCGGTGTGGCAAAGAAGGTCATCATCGACTCGGACAACACCACCATCGTCGAGGGCAAGGGCACCACCAAGGAGATCAAGTCGCGCTGCGACCAGATCCGGCGTGAGGTCGAAAACACCAGTTCCGACTACGACCGGGAGAAGCTGCAGGAGCGCCTGGCGCGACTTACCGGTGGCATCGCCGAGATTCGGGTTGGTGCACGCACCGAAACCGAGCTCAAGGAACGTAAGGCCCTCGTCGAGGACGCCCTGCACGCCACCCGAGCTTCCATCGAAGAGGGTCTCCTCCCCGGCGGCGGAACTGCTCTCCTCAAGGCCAGCAGCGTGCTCGATGACGTCAAGGCCAAGGGCGATGAGACTTACGGCGTCGACATCATGCGCAAGGTCTGCAAGGAGCCCCTGCGACGCATCGCCGACAACGCCGGCCTGGACGGCGGCATCGTCGTCCGCAAGGTCTTGAGCAACAAGAGCAAGACCTATGGCTACAACGCTCTGACCGAAGAATACGGCGACATGTTCGAGTTCGGGATCATCGATCCAAAGAAGGTCACCCGCAGCGCCCTGCAGAATGCCGTTTCCGTCTCCACACTCCTACTGACCACCGACTGTGTCATCGCTAGCGTTCCCGAAGAGGAAGAAGCCGGCGCCGGCGCACCTCCCGGCATGGGTGGTATGGGCGGCATGGGCGGCATGGGCGGCATGGGTGGCATGGGTGGCATGCCCGGCATGGGCATGTAGCCCCGCTCTCCCCAAGCAGAATCAACTAGCAAGAATCATAGAGAAAAGACAATGGCAACTATTCGACCACTCGACGACCGCGTCGTCCTCAAGGTCCTCGATGCAGAGGAAGTCAGCTCCGGTGGCATCGTGCTTCCGGACAGCGCTCAAGAGAAGCCGCAGCGTGGCAAGATCACTGCAGTGGGCAACGGAAAACTTCTCGACGACGGCAAGCGCATCAAGCCGGATGTCAAGAAGGGCGACGTCGTCCTCTTCGGCAAGTACGCCGGATCTGACGTGAAGGTTGACGGCAGCGACTACAAGGTCCTCCGTGAGAACGAAATCCTCGCCAAGGTCGAGGGCTGATCGAGCAGGCAAGAACAGCAGCCGCACAAGGAACACAAAATTATGGCCAAGCAGATCATGTTTGACGAAGTCGCCCGGCGGAAAGCCGTGCAGGGCGTCATGAAGCTTGCCAAGGCAGTCAAGGTCACTCTTGGACCTGCCGGCAAGAATGTAATCATCGAGAAGTCCTTTGGTGCCCCACAGGTCACCAAGGACGGAGTCACGGTCGCCAAGGAGATCGAGCTGGAGGACCCATTCGAGAACATGGGCGCCAAGCTAGTTCGCGAAGTCGCCAGCAAGACCAACGACATCGCCGGCGATGGCACCACCACCGCGACCGTCCTCGCTGAATCGATCTTGACCACGGGGCAGAAGTTTCTCGCTGTCGGCATCAATCCTTCGGAGCTGCGCGCTGGCATCAACGCCGCAGTCAAGGCAGTCGTCGAGGAAATCGAGGCATCCTCCAAGCGGGTCAAGAGTCGCGACGATATCGCCAAGGTCGGATCTATCTCCGCCAACAACGACTCCACCGTCGGCGAGCTGCTGGCGGATGCGGTTGACAAGGTTGGTGAAGAAGGCGTCGTAACCGTCGAAGAAGGCAAGGGATCCGAGACCGAGCTCGACTTCGTCGAGGGCATGCAGTTCGACAAGGGCTACATCTCCCCGTACTTCATCACCGAGCCGAAAAACATGTCGGCGGTCCTCGAGAACCCCTACATCCTCATCTTCGAAAAGAAGATCGGCAGCGCCCGGGATCTCATCCCCATCTTGGAACAGGTTTCCGGCTCCGGCCGTCCCCTGCTCATCATCGCAGAAGATATCGAGGCTGAGGCCCTGGCCACCTTGGTGGTCAACCGCCTGAAGGGAGTCCTCAATGTTTGCGCCGTGAAGGCACCGGGTTTCGGCGACCGCCGCAAGGCCATCCTCCAGGACATCGCCACCCTGACTGCTGGCGAGTGCATCAGCGAGGACCTGGGCATCAAGCTCGAGTCAGTGACCGCAGCCCAGCTCGGCACCGCCGGCCGCGTTGTGATCACCAAAGATGACACCACAATCGTGCAGGGAGCCGGCAAGAAAGCCGCCATCACCGCGCGAGCGGATAGCATCCGCAGCCAGATCGAGAAGAGCAGCTCCGACTACGATAAGGAAAAGCTCCAGGAACGTCTCGCCAAGCTCACCGGTGGCGTTGCCGTCATTCGCGTCGGTGCCATGACCGAAGCCGACATGAAGCAGAAGAAGCAACGGGTCGAGGACGCACTGAACGCGACTCGTGCCGCTGTCGAAGAGGGCATTGTGATCGGTGGCGGAATGGCACTCCTTCGGGCCAGCAGCGTGCTCGCCGACCTCCGGGTGAAGGGTGACAGGAAGTACGGCGTCGAGATCATCAAGCGCGCCTGCCAGGAGCCCATTCGGCAGATCGCCGAGAACGCCGGTGAAGACCCCTCGGTCATCGCCGAAGAAGCCTTCGAAGCCAAGAAGGCATTCGGCTTCGACGCACTCACCTGCACCTGGGTGGACATGTTCAAGGCCGGCATCATTGACCCCACCAAGGTGGTCAGGTCAGCCCTGGAGAATGCCGCCAGTATCGCCGGGCTGATGCTCACCACCGACACTCTGGTGACCAACCTCAAGGACTCGGACTCGGTGATCGAAGGCGCAGTCAGCTAGCTAGGGATCGAAGGCCTCGGAACATGCCTGGCATGTTCCGAGGTGGAACCACTGTTCCGAGGATGAATCCCGGCGCAAACTTCGGCCCGACCAGCGCGTCGGGCCGAAGCCAAATCTGGCCTGGTGGTCTCGCCACCGGCAAGTCTGGGATACCATCCTGCCGATCCAAGAGAGCATCATGGCCAACAAGCGTGACTACTACGAGATCCTGGGCGTCGACCAGAGCGCCGGCGACG
This sequence comes from Planctomycetota bacterium, assembly GCA_021776805.1. Taxonomy (GTDB): domain Bacteria; phylum Planctomycetota; class UBA1135; order UBA1135; family UBA2386; genus JAJFFD01. Next base: position 27,709 of record JAJFFD010000026.1, on the reverse strand, counting down.
AGGAGATCAAGAAGGCCTACCGCAAGATTGCGCTGGAGAACCACCCGGATCGCAATCCAGACGACGCGGCTGCCGAAGCACGCTTCAAAGAAGCCGCAGACGCCTACGCGATTCTCTCGGACAAGGAAAAGCGAGCCCGCTACGACCAGTATGGCCACGCCGGCATGGAGGGAATGGGCGGTGGCGGTGGCTTCAGCAACGTCGACGACATTTTCGCCCACTTCGGAGATCTCTTCGGTGGCGGCCGAGGTGGCGGGATCTTCGAGCAGTTCTTTGGCGGTGGACGCTCCCGCTCACGTCGCGGCTCCAGCCTCCGTGTCGATCTGCAGCTGAGCCTCGAAGACGTCGCCCAAGGTGTCAAGAAGACCATCGAGATCTCCCGCTCCGAGGCCTGCAACAACTGCTCTGGCTCGGGAGCCAAGCCCGGCACTCAACCGAAGAGCTGCAGCACCTGCGGAGGTCACGGCGAGGTAATCAACAACCAGGGCTTTCTGTCCATTCGACAAACCTGCCCCTCCTGCCGTGGGCAGGGAACGATTATCGACAGTCCATGCCCCAACTGTCGTGGCCGTGGCGTCACGCCCAAGAAGGCCCCTATCAACATCACCATCCCCGCAGGGATCGAAGAGGGTCACGTTGAGCGGATAGTCGGACAGGGGGAGCCAGGGGACAAAGGTGCACCTCCTGGAGATCTTGTCGTCGTCATCCATGTCGAGCCTCATCAGATCTTCACGCGACACGGCGACGATCTCCTCGCTCAGATCACTACTCGCTATCGCCAAGCGGTTCTCGGTGACAGCGTCGAATTACCAACCATTACCGGCGAGACCGTCGTCCTCAAGATTCCTGCCGGCACTCAGCCCGGTGATCGGCTACGCATTCGAAACCACGGACTACCCCGCATGGACGGCTACGGCAAGGGCAACCTGGTCGTGCAAGTCCAGGTGACAGTTCCCAAGAAGCCCTCCAGCGAACAGCAGGAGCTCCTGCTCAAGCTCGACGAAATCGAGCAAGCCAGCCAGAAGAAGACCAACAAGAAGAAGGGCATCTTCGAGAAGGTAAAGGACATCTTTCAGTGACTGCCTTTTTGCCCCGGACTGAAGTCGGATGAAGAAGAAGCGAGATACGAAGCCTTCAGAAACCGAAGTCGATTCCCAGAACGATTCCGCCAACGAAGGTTCGAGCGTTCCTCCGGAAGGCAATTCCGAGGATTGCCAGGACAGCGCACAAGAAGCCCCGGACGAACTCGGGCTCCTTCGCCGCCAGCTCGATCGAGCCAAGGCCGACCTGGCCAATATTCGCAAACGACATCGCAAGGAGCTCGACGAGGCCAGAGGCCGCGCCATCGAAGGATTCGCGAACGAACTCCTGCCGGTACTCGACAACTTCCACCTGGCCTTGGATGCACACAAGGCGAAGGACCATGATGCGGGCAGCGACATCCAATCCATGCTCGAGGGCCTGATCATGGTGCGTAGCCTGCTCGAGGGAGCATTGGAGCGGCATGGGCTCGCGGAGATCCCCAGTGTCGACAAGGCCTTTGATCCCAATCTCCACGAAGCCATCGCCATGGATCCAAGCAGCGCAGCGCCTGCCGGACAGATCACTCAAGTGGTTCAGCGTGGCTACCAGCTGGAGGGTCGCGTCCTACGCGCCAGCCGCGTCATGGTGAGCGGGGGACCAGATCAGACCGAGAACCGGGAGGCCGGTAGTCCGCAGGACAGGCAAACCAAGGGCGAGCCCGAAGAAGGGAGCTGAGCATGCCCACCTACAATTACGAGTGCCAAGGCTGCGGCCATGGCTTCGAAGAGTTCCAGAGCATGAGCGCCAAGGTGCTGCGTAAGTGCCCCAGCTGCGGCAAACCGCAGCTGCAACGACTGATCGGCAAGGGCGCGGGTATCATCTTCAAGGGAGGCGGTTTCTACGAAACCGACTACCGCAAGGAGTCCTACCAGCGCGATCAAAAGGCCGCCAAGGACAGCGAAACGAGTTCGGACAAGCCAGGCGAAAAGGCTCCCAAGGATGCCAAGCCGGCCAAGGAAGCCAAGCCCGCAGCCAGCAAGAAGAAGCCTGAGAAGGCTGATTGAGCTACCCAGCCGCGCAGATGCTGCAGGGACAATCCCCGGCAGGATTCCCGGATCCGCTCGCCAACCGCCGCGAGGCTCCGGCAGATGGCCTTGGCTCCCGAGCCAGTCTCCCCTAGTCTTTTCCAAGCAGAGGACTCACAAAGTCTTGGAAAGCAGGAAAGGGACATGATTCGAAGCGTCAGCATCGTCGGCATCGCAATAGTCACCCTCATCGGCAGCGCATCCGCGCAGGGCGATTACCAGACCCAGGAGATCAACTCCATCGGCGTCCGCATGAAGGTACACAAGAAGCTCAAGCAGGTACCGATGAAGCTTGGGGTCAAGACTCTCTACCTACGTGCGGGATTCGAACCGGACAACGTCGGTGACTACATCACTGGACGTCACGGTGTCTACAGCTGGGGCCTGCGGTTCTATGAGTTCACCGATCGTCGCGAGGGCTCCGGCGCAGCCGAAGTGACCGGACAAGCCGACGCTGGCGAGAAGAAGGAAACCAAGGCCGGCCGGCGTAAGGCAAAGAAGCCTGAGTGGCACAACAATTTTCGCGACTGGGTGACCGACACTGCCAGCGCCGGCGGCGAACGCAAGTTCATCAAGAAGGATGTAAAGACCAAGGCAAAGGGGAAGAAGCCCGGCTACTCCTGGTGGGAGTACAGCGACACATCCAAACGCCACGACGGGGTAAAGCCCTTCGACCTGGTCTTCTACATGACGACGATCGTGCTGGATTCAGGCCCGGGCAAGCAAATCGCTGCCGAGGTGCGCATCCCTATCGTTTCCGGCCGGAAGCTCAAGTCCCAGCACAAGAAGTGGGCCGTGACCATGCTGCGCAGCATCGAGCTCATGGAGACGAGCGATGAAGATCTGGCCGATGCTCGCAAGGACGAATGGGCCAAGACGCCGATGCAGAAGGCGGCACTGGCCAAGGCCCGGGCGAACATCCAAGATCTGGAGTCCTGGGACTACTTCACCACCGAGCACTACATCATTCTCTACTCCTGGCGTCCCAACAAGAAGCGGGACAGCTATCGCTTTGCCCTGAAACTGAGTAAGGGCATGGAAGGAATTCGAGAAAAGTACCTCGAGTACTTTCCGCCCCATGAGCAGATAGCCGATATATACCCGGTGTTGCGGATCTGCGCGAAGTACGACGATTTCTCCCGCTACGGCAATTCGAGCCCGGGGGTCGTGGGCTGGTTCAGCCCCTCCACCAAGGAATTGGTGGTCTTCGACGACGCCTTCAATCAGATGGGTGGAGAAGAAGTCGTCACCGCGATCGCCTTCCACGAAGGCTGGCATCAATATGCCGACTCTTACTTCAACTCAGTCGAACTCCACCGCTGGTTTGGCGAGGGAGTCGGTGACTTCTTCGGAGGATTCGAACCCTCCGGCAGGAACTGGCGCTACACGCCGGTCAAGTGGCGTATCGACAACGTCACAAAGCAACGCCGCGAAGAATCTCATGTCCCCTTCAAGGACATCGTCACCTGGAACAAGGACAAGTTCTACGGCAACGCCCGCACCGTCGATTTCTACTCTCAGTCGTACACCTTCATCGACTTCCTGGTTCGGGGAAAAAAGAAGGGGGGCTACGGCAGCAAGTGGGATCCGGAGTGGGACATGATCATGGAGCGCTACATCCAGACCATGCTGAAGACCAAGGACCAGAAGAAGGCAGTCGAGGCGGCCTTTGGTAATGTCGACTGGGACGCCTTGGAAGCAGCTTGGCAAGTCTGGGTGGACAAGCACATCAAGAAGAAGGGCATCTAGCGATGCGAGCCAGGGAGGCATGAGTTGAGTTTTGCGAGCAAGACATTCTGTTATCTGCTGCTGTGCCTCCTGGCCTGCTCTTGCACAGCGCATCTGTTTTCGACGGCACCCATGCCCGATCGCAACCGCCCGATTGCCCGTATTGAGACCCGTGGCGGAATTGAGTACGGAGCAACCACCCGCGAGGGCATCCTCTTCCTCGGCCGCACCGCCCAAGCGGGCCCATGTCGCGTTTACTACTGGCTTGGCCCGACACTGGTTGTCGAGGACGGCTATATCGAGCCGGCAGGCAGCATCCTCTATAACGCCAAGATCGACCTGCAGACCAACAACATCCATGTCTTGCCTCGCGACCTGATGCAGGCTGATCGCATCTTCGCCATGGTGTTTTCACCCGAAGGTGTGAGCGAGGTCCCGGTCAAACTCGCTCAGGGCGAGAACTTCGCCGGCGACATTCTCGAGAATCCGGGGCAGCCCCTGCCCCCGGGCGCGGGCCTTTTCCTCCGCGATGAGCGGCAGAAGCTCCTCTTCGTCGGCCTCGTCTCCGCGGAGATCAACATCGGCTCGGACAAGTACGTCGCCTTTGCCGGGACCGACAGAATGCGTGAGGCGCTGATGGTTCCCAAGCTCTACCCAGAGGTTCCCGAGCCCAAGTACCGCCCAGACGGCATCTCAATCGTGCGCTAGCCCTTGGTCATCTTGGTGACCTGATCGACAACCTCGTTGAGGGCGAAGACGACCAGGTTATCCAACGCTTCGAACTCATCCTCGCCGCGTGGGATCAGAATACTGCCTCCCTGTCGAGAGATGGCGCCAATGACACAGCCGCGGGGGAAGCCCGCCTCGCGCATCTTCTTGCCGACCAGCTTGCTACCGGACTTGACCTCCAGCTCGAGCACTTCTGCCTGCCCCTCTTCGATGGTCGCGATCGTGCTCACACTACCGCTGCGCACAAAGGACAGAATCCTATTGGCACATAGCTGACGCGGCGAAACAGCGACATCGATACCCAGTTGCTGGTAGATGGACACGTAGTCCGGCTTGTGCACGAGTGCAACTGTGCGCGCTACACCGAGGCTGCGTGCGAGCTGACAAGACATGAGATTCTGTTCGTCGATATCGGACAAGCCCAAGAAGGCATCCACATCTCCGACGTGCTCCTCGCGCAGGAGGCTGAGATCCGTCCCGTCGCCGTGCAGAACCACCACACCGTCCAGACTGGCAGCCAAGGCCTCAGCCTCACCTCGATCCGGAACGATGATCCTGGTTTCCACATGCAGACGCGCGAGAGCCCTGCTGAGTTGCGTAACCACGCTCGATCCGCCGAACATCACGACAGTCCGGAGGAAAGTCGAGCGCATGCCCGTCTTCTTCTCAAAGGCAGCAATTGCCTTGGGTTCGCCGAGAACGAAGACATCGTCACCAGCGCGACAGACGTCGTCGCCGCTGGGGATGATCACCGAGCGGTTACGATCGATCGCGGTAATCAGCATGCCCTGTGGAATCTTCAGATCCTTGACAGGCACGTCGAGCAAGACCGAATCATCGCTCAACCGCAGGCGCCGCATCTGGATCTTGCCTTCCGCGAAGTTCTCCACGCCCACCGCCTGGTTTTGGCGAATCGTCTTCACGATCTCTTCCGCCGCCAGGTCCTCCAGTGACAGCACCAGATCGAACATCAGGTTCTTGCGGAAGAAAGTGCGGAAACTATGGAAGGGAGTCATGTCCTTCACGCGGAGGACCGTCCGCTTGGCCCCGATCCGCTTACCGAACAGGCAGCTCAACATGTTGACGTTGTCATCATTCGAGACAGCCAGCAGCAAGTCCGCCTCATCCGCATTGGCCTTGTCCAAGATGTCCGGCCGCGAACCGTCTCCGGTCACCGCATGCACGTCCATGGCCTCGGTCACGTGGCGCATCCGATGCCTGTCCGCATCGATCACGGTCACCGAGTGCCCTTCCGTTGAAAGGACTTTGGCCAGATGGGAACCGACCTCTCCCAGCCCGACGATGAGGATGTTCATGGCTCTTGGCCCTCACCTTCAACCCTGGACCCAGGGAATGCAACAGCGGATTCCCCCTTCCAGGCTCGCCGGATTCGCTCGCAGCACCCGCTTCGAATCGCTATCACTATGCGCCGATGACAGGTGCCGTAGTCCAAGTAGAAGGCTTGCAGAAACAGTTTGGCAGCACAAGCGTACTGCATCGCGTTGACCTGCTTGTCAAGCCAGGGGAGTTCATCGGTTTCGTTGGCCCCAATGGTGCCGGGAAATCGACCACACTGAGGATCCTCGTGGGCCTGATCTTCGCGACTTCAGGCCGCGTCCAGGTGCTCGGGATGGACCCGGCCAGAGAGTCCCTTGCGATCCGCCGACGCTGCTCCTACCTGCCAGGCGAAACCAGCATCTACCAACAGATGACCGGAGCGGACTTCCTTCGCTTCGCCCTCTCCTTCTACCCACAGCAGACAGAACTGGCGATGGAGATGCACGCCGCCTTTCCCTTGCCTCTGAAGCGGCGCGTGGGCAGCTACTCCTCCGGCATGAAGCAGAAACTCGCTCTCATGGCCAGCCTCATCCCGGACGCGGACCTCTACATCCTCGACGAACCGGATCGCGCCCTGGATGCAAGCTCGCGACTACAACTCAGAATCATCCTGGAGGGATTGAAAGCTAGCGGCAAGACCATCCTGCTCAACTCCCATCACCTCAGCGAGATCGAGGCCTTGGCAGAGCGGACCGTGTTCATACTCGAGGGCCGAACTGTCGCCGAGGAGAGAGTCGCAGCTGCTCGCGAGAATCTGCGCAAGGACATCACCCTGCGATTGCAGAGCGAGATGGAGCTACCGACCGGCACCGAGTTTGTGCGGCGATTGGGCGACGGGAGCATCAAGATCCGCACCATTGGCAACCCGATGGATTGGCTTGCCCAACTCCCGGGAGAGAAGATCCTCTCCGTCGAAGTCGGAGCCACACGGCTGGAAGAGATCTACAGCCTCCTAACCAAAGCCGAGGCCGGCCAACCATGATGTTCCTCAAGACCTGGAAGGAACTCCGGTGGATGGCACTCACCTACCTCCTCATCCTCGAAGCGATGCTGGTTCCCGCCATCCTCCTTTGGCCCAATCTACGCGGAGAGATGCCGGCGATCGGCAGGCTGGTCCCATTCGAATTCGCTCAGCGAATGATTGAAGGGATCAGCAATCGCGATGAGAGCGCCGCATACCTGGCGTACATCGCGGTGCAGGTCTTCTTCAAGGGAGTCAATGTGATGGGCATCGCCGCTGCTGTGCTCTTCGGCACCGGCCTGATCGCCCGCGAACGGGAATGCCAAACCTTGGAGTTCCTGCTCGCACGCCCGCTTTCCCGTTCGAGAGTGCTGGCGGGCAAGTTTTGCCTGGCCGCACTGGCAGTCGTCATTCCGATCTTCCTGGTCTCTTGGAGCGCCATGGCCTGGAGCGCCAGCATCGACGAGCAGCTGCCATTCTGGGAACTGACTCTGGCGAGCATCCAAAGCTCCCTTTTCGTCCTCGCCATTCTGGCCTTCACGGTGATCTGTTCTGTGCTGGCACGCAACCAGCTACAAGCTGCCTTCGTTGTCGGTGTCGTGGTGATCAGCCAGGTGACGATCTACTTCATCCAAGAAATCCGTGTGGCCAGCATCTTCCGGCTCTCCGACTTCGACGTCTATGGCCCGATCATGGCGGGCAATCTAGGCGCCATGCAACTCTTCCAAGGCATGAGTCTTTGGCTGGCCGTCAGCGTAGTTGTTCTCTACGTGATCGCGGATCGGCTCTTCAAGAGGGCTGACCTGTGAAGTTCGCACGGCGCATGGAGATCAGCGGCGTCATCCTGCGCGAGATTTGGCGAGCGATCTCATCCCCCTATCACGCCTTCGCCTACATCATCAATCGCTCAACCTGGCAAAGGAAGGCGCGAGAAGCTCTATCGGCAGAACTGATTAACCCAACGGATCCGCCGGCTGAAGTTCTCGCGAGAGCATCCAAGTCGAAAGGGAATCACAGCCACATCTTCATATCCGTCGGCGAAGCTTCGGGCGAGGCTCACGCAGTCAACCTTCTGCGTGCAGTCAAGGCTGCCGGCGGCGAGACCGAATGGGCCTGCTTCGGAGGAGCGAGACTGGCAAGCGAAGGCGCCAAACTCCTGTTTCCACTCAGCGAGCAGGAGATCATGGGGGTTGGTCCCGTCCTCAAGAACATCCCCAGAATCGTCAGGGCATTTGGCGACTTCATCAGGCATCTGGACGAGGAACGCCCGCACCTGGTCGTCCTCATCGACTACCCTGGGCTACATCTGCTCATGGCAGCAGCAGCCAAGAAAAGGGGCATTCCTGTGCTCCACTACATAGTCCCGCAGTACTGGGCTTGGGCACCCTGGCGCATGCGCCGCTATCGCAAGGTTGTCGACATGACCATCGCCATCCTCCCCTTCGAAGTGGCCTTCTATGGCGCAGAGGGCATCCCATGCAGCTACGTCGGGCATCCTCTCCTCGAGTCCCTGCCAACACCCGGACCCGAAGAAGAGCGTGACAAACAACTCCTGGTAATCCTGCCGGGCAGCCGCCGCAAAGAAATTGAAACCCACCTGCGCGGCATGCTCAGGGTGGCCAGGAGCCTACGTCAACAACAGCCCGGCATGCGGGTCCTCCTGCCCCACCGTGACCCGGCGCGCCATGAAATGATCCAAGGCATCTTGGATGAAGAGTCCGCAGACTTCGTCGAGTTCCACAAGGGCGACATCCACCCGGCCCTGCGCAAGGCCGCAGTCGTGCTTGCCAAGTCCGGCACCGGCTCCTTGGAGAGCTGCCTCCTGGGGGCGCCAACCGTCATCGTGTACCGCGTCATCGGCAGGTTCAACCGCTTCGTCCTGCACAAGCTTCTCAATATTCCCTGGTTCGGCAGCGCTAACCTGATCGCCGGACGAGAGATCGTCAGCGAGTTCGCCCTGCTCAGCGAGGACGAGTGGCAACTGGTGAACAAACGAGTGGCAGCCCTCCTCGCCGGCGAAGAGCGCCAAGCCTGTCTCGACGGACTCGCAGACCTGCGTCAGCGACTGGGTAGTCCCGGAGCCTCAGCTCGGGTGGCCCGTTGGATCCTGCCCTTCTGCCGGAGGCGAGACCATGCCTGATCCCGGAGCACCCGTCGACCTGCGCGCCTTCCTGGATCGCCTCCGCAGCGAAGGCCTGCTGCTCGAGATCGACTGCGAAGTCGATCCCAACTTGGAGATCGCCGAGATCCACCGCCGAGTGATCGCGAACTCCGGTCCAGCCTTGCTCTTCCGCAATGTCAAAGGCTCGCCCTGGCCCGTGGTCACCAATCTCTTCGGCACTCCGCGGAGAGTTGAGCTGGCCTTCGGCAACGCACCGGAAGCACTCATCGAACGGATCGTCCAACTTCCAGAGAAGCTCATGCCCCCTAGCCTCGGACGAGCCTGGCAGGAACGTGGCACTCTCGGCAAGCTGCTCAAGATCGGCATGAAGCGTCGGCGCAGCGGTCCGGTCACTGCAGTCGTCGACGATCCTCCGGGGTTGAATCGACTCCCCCTACTCAAGACCTGGGCGGAGGATGGTGGCGCCTTCATCACCCTACCCCTGGTGCTAACCGAGCACCCGGATGGCCTTGGCAGCAACCTGGGGATGTACCGCTCGCAACGCTTCGACGATCGACGCATGGGCTTGCACACTCAGATCGGCAAGGGCGGTGGTTTTCATCTAGCCGCCTATGCTGAGAAGGGCCTGCCCATGCCGGTCAACATCCATATCGGTGGTCCACCGGCATTGATCTTGGCAGCCATCGCCCCCCTGCCCGAGAACGTGCCGGAACTCCTGCTCGCCTCACTGATGCTGGGGAACAAGTTGGAAATGTGCGCCAATCCCCTCGGACCTGTCCCCGTCGCGGCGAGATCCGAGTTCGTCCTGGTCGGTGAAGTCGCCCCAGGAGCCATGCACCCAGAGGGCCCCTTCGGTGATCACTACGGCTACTACTCCCTGAAGCACGATTACCCGCTCATCGAAGTGAAGGGCCTTCTGCGCCGTCCTGACCCAATCCTCGCGGCCACCGTTGTCGGCAAACCCAGGCAGGAGGACTTCTTCATCGGCGACTATCTGCAGCGCCTGCTCAGCCCCTGCATCAAACTGGTCATGCCCGCTGTGAAGGACCTCTGGTCCTATGGCGAAACCGGCTTCCATAGCCTTGCCGCTGCGGTCGTCGCACAACGCTACAAGCGCGAAGCCATGGCCAGCGCGTTCCGCATCCTGGGCGAGGGACAGTTGGCCTTGACCAAGTTCCTGTTGCTTACCGACCAGCCAGTAGACTTGCGCAACTTCCCGCGCACCCTAGAGCACGTGCTCGCTCGCGCGGAATTCGAAACCGACCTCTACGTCTTCGGCAATCTGTCCATGGACAGCCTCGACTACTGCGGGCCGAAGATCAATGAGGGTAGCAAGGGTCTGCTCATGGGCCTCGGTGACGAGCGGCGCAAACTGCCGCGGGAATTCAAGGGCGCCCTACCCTCGGGCGTCACTGCAGCAGTCCCCTACTGCGGGGGATGCCTGGTTCTCGAGGCAGCGGAGGATGCTGTCGACCACCCGGCGAGACTCGCCCGCGAGTCAGCCTTCGCCGACTGGCCGCTTCTCGTCCTGGTCGATTCTGCCAAGACCTGTGTGGCATCGGATATGAGCTTCCTCTGGACCACCTTCACCCGCTTTGAACCCGCTGCCGACATCCATGCCAGTGGCCAGGAGATCCGTCGCAACCAGGCTCTGTGGAAGCCGCCCATCCTCATCGACGCCCGCATGAAGCCGGGTTACCCGGATGAACTCGCCTGCGATGCGCAGACCAGCGATCTGGTTGACCGACGCTGGGACCAGTATCACATTCCTGATTGCGGTTGAGCATATACGATACTTTTCTGCATAACTTCCCGGCGTAGAAACTCCTCACCGCTGCGGAACTATTGAGCCTCCTCACCGGGCATAGTCCAATCTCCTTCATGACCGGATCCCAGTATGGGTGATGGTCCCTGAGCGATGACCACCAAGAAATCCCGAAAGCGCCGGGACCCTCGCGAACTCAGACCTGTGGTCGCCAAGATCGCTGCACGCCTGCACGACCTGCGCCTCGCTCGGGATCTCTCGCAGGAGGATGTGGCGGCGGTGGTCGGCGTCACCCAGGCTGCCCTCTCGCGCTGGGAGAATCCGGATCATCCCGCCAGCCCTTCCGCTGCCGAGATGACCTGCCTGGCAGACTTCTTTGCGGTCAACATGGACTACATGGTTGGGCGCAGTGATTACAAGACCGGCCTGCCTGCAGGTCAGGCATTGGTGGATCAAGGTCTTCTCGATGCCCTCGCCAAGGTCAAGAACAAGCAAGAGCTCGCCCAGCTCATCAACTTCGAGATCGGCTTCGGGGTCTGGGCTTCCATTCCCGAAGATGCGGAAGTGGTCTCACACCAGGAAGCCCAGCGCCGGGTAAGGCTGGTGGACAAGCACCTGCGATCCATCGATCAGGATCTCTGGCAAGAATGGGCGCGCCACGTGCTCGGCTAACCGACGCGCTCAGCTACCAAAGAGCCAGCCTTCCAGTGCCTGCTGTGAGTTCTTGATCGCCGCGATACTCACCCACTCCCCATCCTGATGCGCCTGCGATGTAGCACCGGGGCCGTAGTTGATCGCATCGATTCCCCAGCCGGAGAGACGCCCTACATCGGTCCAGGCCTGCTTCGCACAAGTCTCGGGAGAATCGGCTGCGATGATGAGTTCGGCCAGCAACTCGTTGTCTCCACAAACCCGGCCAGCGGGACAGAAGTCCAAGAGCTCCCAACTCGCCTCATCAGCCACCAGGTCGGCCACTTCCGCGCGCACTTCTGCTTCCGTCCGATCAGGTGCAAAACGGTAGTTGAGGTTGATCTCGAAGCGATCCGGAACCACGTTGCGGGCGCCGGCAAAGTCGACCATGGTGGCAGACATCACTTCGAAGAACTCAAGGCCATGGAAGACGCAGCGACGGCGACCCCAGTCCCGAAGACGCGCTAGCAAGCCGGCCGACTTGTGGATGGCGTTGTCACCCTGCCAGGGCCGCGCAGAATGGGCGCGCCTGCCATCGAAGACGATGCGGAAGTGACTGGTTCCCAGGCAGCCCAGCTCGATGCGATTGTCCGTGGGTTCCATGCAGATGGCGAGATCAACCCCATCGAAGTGTTCCCTTGCCGCAGCTTGGATGAGCGGCATCTCACTCTCCGCATAGGGGCCTTCCTCGCGGGAATAGAACACCGCGATCAAGTCGTGGCGCGCTGCTTCGCCCAGATTTCGCTCCAGCAAGCTGAGGATCAGAGCGCAGGCAGCCTTCATGTCGGAAGCACCGAGACCGAAGAGTCGATCCCCTTCACGGCGCACTGGGTTCTCCGCGCCTGCGGGCACCGTGTCCAGGTGCCCGATCAACATCAACTTGCGCTGGCCTGCACGCGGCTCACGCGGCAGGACGCAGAGACTGTTCGCGGCGCGGATGACCTGCGCATGATTGGCCGCAAGTAGACGACCCTCGAGCCAGTCGGCAATCTCGGCCTCCGCGGTGATCGGACTAGCGATGCGCAGGAAAGCCTCAGCCAAGTCGAGCAAGTCTTCGTTCTCAGACACTGATGGCAAACTCGCGTAGGGTTTCGTTCAAACTCGTCTTCAGGTCGGTGGAAGGCTTGCGACTGCCGATGATCAACGCGCAGGGCACGCCAAACTCACCGGCTGGGAACTGCTTGGGCATGCTGCCAGGGATCACCACCGCTCCGTCGGGGATGTGACCCTTGCTGATCTTGGGCTCGCTGCCGGTGACGTCGATAATCGAGGTGCTCTTGGTAAGCACAACATTCGCACCGAGCACCGCGCGCTTGCCCACATGCATGCCCTCCACCACGATGCACCGCGATCCGATGAAGGCACCATCCTCGATGATCACCGGTCGGGCCCCAGGCGGCTCGAGCACACCGCCGATTCCGACGCCGCCGCTGAGATGAACATTGGCACCGATCTGAGCGCAAGATCCCACCGTCGCCCAGGTATCGACCATGCTTCCCGCAGCAACCCGTGCACCGATGTTCACGTAACCGGGCATGACAACTACCCCTGGCTCGCAAAAGGCTCCATAGCGCACGGTCCCGGGAGGGACTACGCGCACCCGGGCCTCTGCTAGACCTCGCTTGATGGGAATCTTGTCGTGGAATTCGAAGGGCCCAAGCTCCATGACCTGCATCTGAGCCACACTGAAGTACAGCAGAACCGATTTCTGCAGCCACTCATGGACGATCCACTCTCCCGCCTTCTCCTCTGCGATCCGCGCCTCCCCGCGATCCAAGAGCTCCAGCGCCTGCTCCACGGCAGCACTGTATTCCGAGTCTGCCAGAAGGCTTCGGTCCGCAAAGGCCGCCTCGATCTTGTCTTGCAGTTCTGTCATGGTTCTTGGCGCAGAATACCCGGGATGCACGAAGAATCGACAGAGCGCTCAGCGAGCTTTGAGCAGAGCAATCGGACCCGCTAGATGCCTACCGCCTACTACCGCCTCGATGAGCAGATGGGTTTCACCCGCTCCTAGCTGATATGCCAGCGGTCCAACGTCCGCTGCCAGGTAGAGGACAAATTCGAAGGAACCGGCACCACCGAGGCTGTCTGTATATTCCTCGAAGCGATGTAGTCGCACCACATCAGAATAGCGACCGATCGGAGTCTCAAAACTCTCGAAGAGGAGCTCCACAGAGGTCGTCCCGCTCACGCTGCCAGTATAGGCCAGGTTGCTGCTACCGAAGGGCGCAACGGCCTGGTAGTCGGCCCTCGCAGAGACGCTGCCACCATCGGAAAAGAAGGCTGGCGCCCACAGGTTGCCGTCATGCAGCTCCTGATAGCTGTTCAGCCCCAGGAAGTACTCACCCAGCCGGAGGATCTCGCCACTTGCGGTACGATGCAGATAGAAGCCGCCTTCACCGTCCGCATCGATGAAGGACAACTCCGTAACCGGCGCAGTCGCCGAGATGTTGGCGTGCGCACTGGGCATGCGCAACTGAATGCGGTTTCCGTCGGAGTAGCGGTAGAAGCCAAAGTCGACATCCGGTAGATAGCGACGCATATCAATGCTGGCGCCGAGCTCTCGGACCGCTGGCCAATAGGTCGATCTCGGTGAGATTCTGTCCACGGGAACGGCAAGATGCCCGTGCACTCGATCGACGCCCAAACTGCGCGTACCGATGGGACCCGAGTAAACGCTTCGTCGCCTGACTTCGAGAGATTCATCGACCGTGCCAGCGGGCAAGAGATCCTTGTCGAAGGGCAGGATGAGCGTCGCCGGCGGCGAGAAGACGACGTTGGCGGGCCTGATCAGCACCGACGCACCGATCGAGTTGAAGGCCAACTCGGGACTGTCTTCACCGAGCTCAACACTGAGCTGCAGGTTCTCGCTAACCGAGCCGGGGTGAACGACCAAACGCAAACCCGCGAGAGGGCCTGTATGCAGGGCCAGGGTCCCGCCTGCCACACTGTCCACCTCGACGGTGGCCAGGGCAGAACTGCCACTCGAGCCGCCGCGATGACAAGCAGAAGGGGCCAGGAGGGCCAAGCCGAGGACAGCGCAGCGCAGGAGACCCCTTGTCATGAATTATTCGTCCGACGATTCACTCGCCAGCCGGTACCCGGGGGAATCCCCTGGGTAACAGAAAAGTGCAGCTTCAGCAGCTGCCGACCTAGCAGGGGCTTGGCCCCTACTTGCCCAATTCTGCGATGACTCTCTGGGTCAGGGCCCGACCCCAGTTCTGACCGGCTGCGACGGATTCACGAGTGATCGCCGGCATCGATGCGATCATCTTCTTTCCCGCAGGGGTCTTGTTGAAAGCGATGACTGCATCGAGGGTCTTTTCGTCCAAGTGGCGCACATAGATCGGCACGACGAGCTCGGTGAGTTCATCGGGCTTGGCGAGCTCCCTGAACTTCTCGATGAAGCCGGGGGGGACACCCTGGGTTCCACGGATGCTCTCAGTCATCTGCTCCAGCACGTCCCTACCCATGTTCATCGCACCGGTTTGTGTGAGCAGCACGCGCACCTTCTTTTCGACGGCAGCCACGTCCTTGTCCTGGAAGGGCATCCACGAGGCAAGGGACAGCAGACAAAGAGAGACGATCAGGATGAGGGGAGTTTTCCAGGTTCTCATGGGCGCAACATACCTCCGCCCCCTGCCCCGGCGCAATCAACGCTCTTCGCTGAGCACAATAGGCTGGCCGCCAACCGTCCCACTGACCAAGAGGAAAACTTCCTGGCGATCCAGCTCGAGAGCGATGGGCCCGACCCCCTGCGCCAACCAGAAGATCGCCAAGGCCCGGCCAGAGAAGCCATCCGAATCTTGGTAGAACTCATCCCGCAGGAAGATCACCGGGTCCTGGACATCCCCAGCGGGGACGCTGACCGGTCCATCGGCGCGAAAGACCTCGGAGATGGCCTCGTAGTTTCCGGTGTAGGCGACATCTGGGCTGCCGATAGGAATATGGCCCGTGTAGTCCGAGGTCGTTTCGAAGACTTCGCCATCGAGAGCAACCCCAGGCGCGAAAAGCGTCTCGAACTGGTGCGACTCCTCCAGATTGGAGACCCCGTCGTCGCCGAAGTTACCGACTACGCTGGTGTCACCATTGGGAGATCGGCGGATGTAGTAGCCAGAACGGAATCCATCGATCTCGAGGCTCAAGGTCAGCAGGTCCGGTTCCGGAAAGTTCACGCTGATCGGCCCAGGCTCCACCCTCAGGACACCGATCACGCCGGAGAGCAGTCCCTCCATGACGTACTCGTCCCCCACATTGAGGGGCAGGTGATCAACCACATCGATGGGCGGCAGAGGCGCCGCGACCCAGGCCACGGAGAAGTGCGGCAGGTCCGCGGTCACCAATCCGTTGACCTCGTCGATCAGGCTGGGAATGAGCTCCTCGATCGCCCCTGTCGTCTCATCCTGAAGGAGCACCACCAGATCCGCAGGGTCAACGATGGCTGGCAAGGCCAGGGGATCGAAGGGCATGGTCAAGCTAGCCGCTGGCGAGAACTGAAGACCCTCCGGCGAAAACTTCCCAGCCGGTCCCAGGGCTGCGAAACCAGCCTCCAGGCTGCTACGCCCCGGATCCAAGGTGATCAGCGTATCGCTACTCAGGGCTCCAGGGGGGATGACCAGTTGCAGTCCAGCGAACTCACCGGTCGTCACCTCGAGGGTTCCACCAGCTGCGGCGGTCGCTGGCACCGTCGCCAGGCTCGCCGGTGCCGAGGAACCGCCACCACCACCGCCACAGGACAAAGCTGCCAGAGACAGGATCGATATGGCTAGGTGGAGAATTCTCTTGGCGGCTCCCATGGAGCTCCTTGGATTGCAGATCTGGAGGGGCGATTGGAGGCTCTGACGCCCCAGGCGCAAGTCCCAGGGCTCGGATCGCCCTCTTGGCAACACAGATCTCGGCGCTGCCATGGGCAGAATCCTCGGCGGGCAGAATCTGAACAGGTGAAATCCCTAGCTGGGAGCAAAACAGCAGTTGCAGGCCCAAGCCTGCATTTGTTGGATCTTTCCTGAATGCCCCAGTCGGCGAAGAGTAGCTCCGGACCATTGAACATCGCCGATGAAACACGACTCATCGCCGGAGCCAAGAACGGAGACCCGGGCAGCTTCGAGCAGCTCGTCGACCTCTACATGGGGCGAGGTATCCAGGTGGCCATGGGCTATGTGGGCAACCGCGAGGATGCTCTCGACATGGCCCAGGAGACCTTCTACCGGGTCTACAAGTCGCTCGACCGCTTCCGCGATGGGGAGCCTTTCGCCCCCTGGTTCTTCCGAATCCTGCGTAATGCCTGCCTCAACTTCATTGCCAAGCACCGCAAGCCCGGTCACTTCTCCCTACAAGCCAAGAGCGAAGAGGAAAGTGATTATGACCTCCCCGATGGCATCAACCTGGGTCCACCGAGTCAGGTTGAGATGCAGGAATCCCATCGCCAATTCTGGCGAGCACTCGAGAAGCTCGGCATGAATCACCGCGAAATCATCATGCTGCGTCACTTTGAAGAGCTGGATTACGCCGCCATCGCCAAGGTCTTGGACATCCCTATCGGCACCGTGATGTCGCGGCTCTATCACGCCCGGCAAAAGCTACGGCTCGCCCTCGAGCCCTACATGGAGGGCCAGCTATGAGCAACTCGGACCTACCATCGAAAGATGCTCCTCTGACCGAAGAGCAGGCAAGGAGCATGGCCTACATCGACGACGAGCTCGACGGCGAGGAGCGAGCGGAATTCGAACGACTTCTGGCTGAGGATCCGGAGCTCGCCAGCGAAGTCACCGCCCACCAGAGCCTTCTCCACCTGACCAGCTCCATGGCACTGCTGGAGCCAGGCGATCACGAGATTCGCCGCTTCTGGTCACAGTTCTACAATCGTAGCGAGTGGCGCATCGGCTGGTTCTTGCTGGTCTTGGGTGTGGTCACTCTTGTGAGCTTCGGCATCTTCGAACTATTGATCAGCGAGATCCACCTGATCATCAAGGCTGCGGTGCTCTCCGCCCTGGCCGGTGGCTGTCTCGTCCTCTGGAGCGCCGTCCGGCTGAAGCTGCGCACAGCGCGCTTCGACCGATATCGGGGAGTCATGCGCTGATGCTCATCACCACCACAGACCATATCCCCGGCTTCAGGATCATCTCGACCGTAGGACTCGTGCGCGGCTCGGCAATTCGTACCCGACATGTCTTCGCCGACATCAGCGAGTGGTTTCGCAATCTTGTTGGAGCAGAGCTGCACCACTACACCAAGATGATGGGCGAGACTCGGGAACAGGCCCTCGACAGAATGCGCGACCACGCTCGGCAGTTGGGCGCGAACGCGATCATCGGCCTGACCCTGAACACCTCGAACATCGCCGGTGGCGCCGCGGAAATGTTGGCCATTGGCACCGCCGTGAAGGTCGAAGCCGAATCCTAGGACGAGCGCCTGGTCCAGAGGGCGATGAGGTCCGCGTAGCGATCCACATCCGGCTGTTCTTCCAGCTCGATGACCTCCAAGCCAAGTGCGGCCGCGTTCTCGAGCGTACGCCGATACACCTCGCTGCCACCTTCCTGACAGGCGGTGAAGAGTTCCGGGTGGCTGGCGCTGACCGCGATCAGGTAATAGCCCCCCCCCGTATCCGGGCCCAGGACGATGCGTCCCGGCCCACACTGGCGGAAGGCCTCGGCAGTGAGCTCCAGTGGCAGGTCCGGCGAATCAGTGTTCCGGATCAGGACATGCTCATGTCCCTCGGCGAGGAGCTCCTTCTGGCAGTTGAGCATGCGCTCCCAGAGTCCGGCGCCACGCTGCCGCCTGAGCTCCATGCCGGCCGGCAGGAGCGCACTGAGCTCCTCCAGTCCAGCATCTGACCAGGCGTACACCAGGCTTCGATGCGGGGGCATGGGCCGCAGGATATCCTGCAGAAAGCCCCGGTACAGCCCTGCAGCTTCGGCCTCGCTCAGGGGAGGGCAGAGCCGGGTCTTGACCCTGCCCGGGATCGGTTCCTTGGCAAAGTAGACCAAAGCGGAACCCAGGCCCCCCCGGGATGAACCGCTACCCTTCTGCTTCGTTTCTGGCACGATAGGAGAGTCTGTACCCGCCCTGGGGTCCGGTTCCCAGGTCGGACTCGCGTCAACAGCCAATGCCCCGTATCGAGAGCGTCATGTCGAGGACCCCGACCCTGTTGTGGATCGCCTGTATGGCATCCGGCCTGCCCTTCTCCTCCCAGGCTCTGTCCGCTCAGGACGAGGCCCCTAAGAAGATCGGCACGATCTTCAAGTCGGAGGTGGACGCGGGGATTCGAGTTCTCATGGAGAATGCCGGCGAAGATGGTTCCCTGGGGAACGGCTCCTGCGTGCAGACGGCCAAGGTGCTAACTGCCATGGGGTTCTGCCATCGCTTTTACGCCATGTCCGATGGACCGCGGGTGCGCAAGGCGGTAACCCGACTCTTCAATTCCCGAAGAAGCGATGGCTCCTTTGCGGACGTGGATGAAAACGCCGTGGCCACAACCTACTGGGTGCGGCATGCGCTCGAACAACTCGCACCGCAAGTCCATGCCCAGGAAATCGAACGCGCGAAGACTTGGCTCAGAGATAACGCGAAGGGAGAGACTGACCCATGGGAAGGCCTGCTAGAAACGAGCATGGATGAAGTGCTCCGTGCAGGCGATGCGATCAAAGCGGGCGATAAACCCGCCGAGAGCGCCCAAGCCATTGACACACCTGTTGGCGTCAGAGTCCAGGCTCTGCTAGAGACCGTCTCGATCCAGGTTGTCGCCCGACGAATGGACAAGTTGATGGCAGAGGAAGGCGCCACAACTTGGACCGCTGCCCAACAAGGGGGCTTTGACTTCCTGCTCACTCAGCAAGTGGATGGAGCCTTCAGTGTCTTTACAGAGCAGGGGAGATTCACGGACACCGGGCTCACCGGCATGGGCCTCGCTGCCCTCCAGACCAAGCCCGAGAGCCAGCGAACGGTCGCGGAGCGCAAGATCATTCGCGATGGCCTCGCCTACCTCCTCGCCGAACAAAACGAGGACGGTTCCGTAGGCAAGAACAACCTCAACTACAGCACATGTGCGGCCATCCTGGCCCTGTCCATGACGCCCACAGCCGAGCACAAGCAGGCCATGCTCGCTGCCCAAAAATACATCCTGCGGATCCAGAACACGGAAGATCGGGACTACAGCGAGTCGGATCGGGACTACGGCTCCATCGGCTACGGCGGTGACCAGCGCGGCGACCTGAGCAACCTACAATTCGCCATCGAAGCCCTGCGCAAGTCGGGCCTGCAAGAAGATCACGAAGCCCTGGCCAAGGCCCTGGTCTTCATGCAACGCACGCAAAACCTGCGCGAGGTGAACGACTACAAGGAGCGCGTACGCGATGGTGCGGATGGCTCCTGGTACGAAGTGACCTCCGGCGATGACGGCGGTGCCGCCTACTACCCGGGCAACTCTGCTGCCGGATACATCGAACTCGGCGATGGCACGCGCATTCCCCGCAGCTACGGGTCGATGACCTACGCCCTGCTCAAGACCTACATTCTCTGTGGGCTGAAGGCGGACGATCGCCGGGTGCAGGCAGCTGTCCAGTGGATCGAGAAGAACTGGACCCTGGACGAGAATCCGGGCAGCTCTCCCAGCCTCGGCGAGAAAGCCAAGTACCAGGGGCTCTACTACTATTACATGGTCCTGGCCCAGGCTCTGGACATCGCTGAGATGGACAGCTTGAAGACCGGCGAAGCGGCCGAGAGCCTGGTGGACTGGCGCAAGGAGCTGCGTGCGCATCTCGAATCCCTTCAAACTCAGGACGGGTACTGGCTCAACGAAAAGAATGGCCGCTGGTGGGAAAGCCAGGCCGGAATCTGCACCATCTATGCCCTTCTCGCCCTCGATCGCTGCAAGGAATGAGTTCGATCTTCCCCGCCTCCCCTGCCTGGTTCGCTCATCGCATCTCCGGTCGCCGCCACCTGGGTCTGCTCGTGCCGCAGGATGAAGAACCGCTCTACCTGGATCTCGGCATCCGTGACGAACTCGAACTCCTCGCCAGCGATCAACTGAATGCGGAAGGCCTGCGACGTCTGGCAGAGTCCGGCGACCCCATGGCCGAAAAGCCGGTCTTCGAGGCACCCGTGCAGCGCCCGAGCAAGATCCTCTGCCTGGGCAAAAACTTCGCAGCCCACGCCGCCGAGTTCGGATCCAAAGTTCCTGAGGAACCTCTGTTCTTCACCAAGCTCCTCGACACCCTCCTCCCGCACCGAGGAACCGTCGTCCTACCGCACTGGCTGAAGTCTCGTATCGATCATGAAGTTGAGCTGGCGGTCATTCTCGGCTTCGAAGACCTGGCAGGCAGCGGTCGTAAGTATGTCAGCCCTGCGGACGCCATGGATCTGGTCGCTGGCTACACCATTCTCAATGACGTAACCGCTCGCACGATTCAGGGCACGGATCGGGAAGCGCACAAGCCCTGGCTACGCAGCAAGTCCTTCGACACCTTCTGCCCGATCGGACCATGGGTAGTCGCCCGCGACGATCTCCCGGGCGCCAATGACCTGGCAATCGAGATGCGACTGGGGGATGAACTTCGCCAGAGCAGCCGCACATCTCTCATGGAAGTCGATGTACCCACGGCCATTTCCTACCTGTCCAAGCACTGCTCCCTCCGGCCCGGCGACATCATCGCCATGGGCACTCCCGAGGGTGTTGGCCCCCTGGAAGATGGGGACCAGATGACCTGCTACCTGGAAGGCATCGGCGAACTGATCAATCCTGTTCGCCGCGAAGACTAGCTTCCTGGGAAGGGCCAGAACCGCCACGCAAGCTCAGACCGCCGTCGACGACGAAGTCACTGCCGGTGATGTAGGCCCCCCCGTCCCCGAGGAGCAAGTCGATGACCGGCAATACATCCGCCAGGCTGCCAGCTCGACCCAAGGGAACCCTCTTCGCCAGCCGCGCATGGACAGAATCATCGCTGGCCTCGTGATTGATCAATCCCGGCGAAATGCTGTTCACAGTCACTCCCTTCCCGGCAACCTCCATGGCCAGGGACCTCGTCATGGACAAGAGGGCAGCCTTGGCAGCGAAGTACAGCGGGGCGCGGGTCTTTGCTCCCGGCTCACCGGCCCCTGCCGCAGCAAACAGAATCACGCGGCCGCGACCGGCGGCTGCCATGGCCGGGAGCAGCTGCCGCGCCACCATGAACGCGGTCCGCAGATTGCTCTGCAGAAGGCGATCAAAGAGCTCGAGATCGCTGGACAGAATGGGCGACTCGACGAAGTCGCCCACACAGTGCACGAGACCGAAGGGCGGGCCCTCTCGAGTCAGCAGTTCGTGACTGGCACGCTGCAGCTCATCCGGGTCGCTCACATCCACAGCGGTGGACCGGGACCAAAAGGAGCAGCGCTCACCGAGATGACCCACCAAAGACGCACCGATTCCTGCCGAGCCACCGACTACCAGGATTCGCCGATCGTCCTGCATCTCGGCAGCATAACCGGCTAGTGGTCAATGCGGAGTAGCCCTGCTGAGGACTATGTCAGCTCCGGGTTTGCGCATCCGGCAGGAGGCTATAGACTCCCAGCCCCCATTCCGGTGCTTCCAGTATGCCCCGGGCGAGAGTGGCGGAATTGGCAGACGCGCGGGGTTTAGGTCCCCGTGGGGTTAATACCCTGTAAGGGTTCGAGTCCCTTCTCTCGTACCATCTCTCCCTGTCAAGGGACCCAGGAAGTTCGGCAAAAACGATCCGGGATGCACTTCACCTTTGCCGGGTCCTCGCTAGTCTGAATGCTTCGAGCCCGCTTACACGGAGAACCCGAGCGACCATGACGCACGTCATCGCCCAACCCTGCATCGACGTCAAGGACAAGGCCTGTGTCGACGTCTGCCCTGTGGACTGCATCCACGGCAGCGACGATGCATCCCAGCTCTATATCAATCCCACCGACTGCATCGATTGCACCCTCTGCGTCGACGCCTGCCCAGTTGATGCGATCTTCGCCGAAGAAGATCTACCTGGAGAATGGCAGAACTTCACCGCCCTGAACGCGGACTACTTCGAGAAGTCCAGCAGCTAGACCGCTACGCCAAACAGATCAGTTTCGGCCCAATCGGCTTGCAGGGGCAGGCGAGGCTCGCCGAAGCTCGGGTCCTCATCGTAGGCGTCGGTGCTCTGGGCAGCCACAGCGCGACAAGCCTCGTGCGCGCGGGTGTCGGTCACATCGATCTTGTCGATCGCGACATCGTCGAACTCGGCAATCTTCAGCGCCAAGTTCTCTTCGATGAAGAGGATGCGAAGCAGGGCAGACCAAAGGCCGATGCCGCAGCAGAGCGCCTGGCGAGTTTCAATTCCAGCTGCCAGGTGCGGGCCATGGTCGAAGACCTGGATCGCTGGAGCATTCGCGAAATCCAAACCCTGCCCGACCTGATCATCGACGGCACGGACAACTTCGCGACCCGGTACCTGATTAATGACTTCGCGCAGTCCAAGGGCATCCCCTGGATCTATGCCGGGGGCGTCGGAGCCAGTGGCCGAGCGATGGCGATCCTTCCGGGAGAAAGCGCTTGCCTGCGCTGCCTGCTTCCCCAGGCAGCTCCTGCCGGTGAGCTGGCGAGCTGTGAGACGGACGGCATCCTCGAACCCCTCATCGCCCAACTCAGCGCATTCCAAGTCACCGAGTGCCTGAAGATTCTCTCCGGGAACCGGGACAAAGTCGCCCGGGGAATCCTGACCGTAGATGTCTGGGAGAATGAATACGAACTGAAGCTGCGCGGACTGAGCCCATCCGCAGACTGCCCGGCCTGCGCCCGTCAGGAGTACCCCGCCCTGAAGGACGAGCCCATCCGCAGCATGAGTCTCTGCGGCCGGGACGGGGTTCAGATCAAACCCCCGGCGGGTGCGAGTATCGATCTAGGACGCCTGGCCGCGCGCATCGCCAGCATCGTCGAGAACTTGGAGGAGGGCCCACATCTGCTCCGCTTCACCGCTGAGCAGTGCCGCTTCCACGTCTTCCCCGGCGGCCGCGCTCTGGTCATGGGCACCTCAGAGGAAGCCCGTGCACGTAGCCTCTACGATCGCTACGTCGGGATCTCCTAACGGATCCGGAACTCGGGAAACACTCGTGGGCCCCGCTCGCGCTCGAAGGAGAAGAACTCGTAGGCCACATGGAAGAACTGATCCTTGGCCGGGATGCCCTTGGGCCGATAGGCCCTCGCGTTTGGACCGAGCAGCAACTTGCTGCCGCCGTATTCGCTACCGGCGAAGACCAGGTCCGCCACCAGAGCGTGTTCGGTCTCACGGCGAGTCAGCCCCAGATGCCAGCCCTTGCGCCAAAGAGCGTTTTCGATCGCCTGGGCAGCGGACTGCCTGGGTAGTCGCCCCTGGACAGCGAGAGCAAATGCCCTCTCGAGGCCGGCATCCGCGAACCCGCCCACATCCCGGCGAGGCGCCATACCCCGTGCCAGCCGAACCCATTCCGCCTCAGGGATCTCGGGGAGACCCTGCACGAGCGCTTCGAGCCCAGCACTCTCTTCACGATACAGGCGCCATGCGATGCCGAGACAAATTGCCGCGGCAGTCAACTCATAGCGACCCCATTCCTCGCAGCTCTGTGCCAACTCGACAAGATCCGCTTCTATCCCATAGGCGAGCGCAAGCCTGGCACGATGCTCGATGCGCAAACGACGCTCCGGTTGCCCAGCCAGAAGCCCGTTCTGCAGCAGCTTGCTCCTCAGCTCGCGACTGTCGAGGAGGGCGGGCAGGTACTCCTTGAAGGACGGGCGCGCGAAGACCGTCAGTAACGGTGCTTCGACTCCTCTGCGACTCAGATTCAGAGCAGCCGCCATGAGCATCTCTGAGCTCGAGTCCTCCGAATTGATTACTTGCCAGGCCAACTTACGCTGGGCTTCGCTGCTCGCACTCGACCTGCCACCCAGGAGAAAGCCGCGCAGCACCAAGTCTCGGTGCTCCCGGTTCCTGCGCATCCATCGAGTCGGTAAGTCAGTCGGCTTGCTGAATTGTGCAGCCGCAGCGATGCCCGGGTCCTGACTCGAATACCAATCCCGGGTCGGGCTACCGCTCTCCCTGAACTGCCTCAGAGCCAGGCATGTGGAAACCGCCAACAGGGGCTCCGCCAATTGCGGCCGAATCTTGCCGAGTAGAGCTTGGACGGATATCCCGGCACCGGTGGTCTCTGGGCCCATCGCCAGGACAAGATGACTCATCACCAGTTCGCGAGGTGAGTCCAGCCTCTCACCCCCAAGATTGAGCAGAGCTTCGCCCCGCCCATTGCCAGCCGACAGGGCGATGGCGGCCAGGAGCACCTGACGCTCCATGGGGCCCGGGGAATTGCGGCGCCAGCGATCCTCGAGAAGGCTCTCCACGCTGACACCAAGATCTCTGGCCAAAGCCCAACCTTCCCACCAATCCTTCTCATGATCCGAACCAAGGAGATTTTCGAATCTCCCGGTCAGCTCCTGAGCCCGCGGTGATATGGCCAATATGTCGACAGCGCGGTCTTGGGCACTGATCGATTGAGGGAATGCCAGCAGACATCCGATAAGGAGAGACATCGATACCGAGGCTCCGCGGAAGAGCCGAGGCGGGTACGAAAGAGCCGCCAATCCAATGCAAGGGGCCGCGAGCTCATGACTCAGGCGATGACACATTTTAGTGCGGGAATAAGGACAGCATGAGCGAAGCCGGTGAACTGCTCGACAGTGCAGAAGTCGAATTCCTGCTAGAAAACGCATCGGATCAGGCTGAGGGCCAAGAGTCTCAAGAGGCATCGCTCGAGAGCCAGGAAGTCACCATGAGTGGTGACCTGGACAAGATCGATCTCACCGACATCATCCAGACTCTCGCCATGTCCAAGATGGAGGGTCTGATGCGAATCCGCAACCCTCTAGAGCAACGGCAGCTCTTCTTCCATGAGGGCTTCGTGCGCGTTTTGGCACCCAACCGTGTGGAGACCAAGCGCCTCGGACAGCGCCTGATTCGCAGCGGCCATCTCACAGTCGAGCAACTGCGCTCCGCGCTGCTTTTGCAGAAGAAGACTCATCAACACCTGGGCGAGATCCTCATCGGTGAGGGCTGGGTCAACGAGGCCGACATCGAAGGCCTGGTGGTCATGCAGGTCGAAGAGGATCTGCTGAGCATATTCACCTGGAAGCACGGCACCTTCGAGTTCTTCAAGGGACCCTGCAGTGACCTGGATCTTCGTCGTCGCCTGGAGCTCACTCCGGAGTTCGACGCCAGTGGGGTTCTTCTAGAGGTCGCCAGGCGCAGTGATGAATGGGAACTCATCATGGCGACTCTGGGCAGCCTGGATGAGATCCTGGTGCCCACCGACCAGGCAGAAGGCAGCAAGGTCGATGAAGAGCAGCGCCTGGTTCTGGAAGCAATCGACGGCCGGCGGAGTGTCCGCGACATTTCCGACATTTCTCTCCTGCAGATCTTCGAGTGCGGACGTGCGGCGAGACTTCTGGTCGAGTCTGGTCGGGCTGAGTGCATCTCCATCGAAGAGGGTCTGCGTATTTCCCAGGACCTGCTCGACCAAGGCAATTCAAAGCTGGCCATGGTCACGCTGCGCGCCTTGGCAGATCGCCCAGGGCCCTGGGAACAGAATATCACTCTCGAGCTGGCTGAGCTCCTGCATCGCTGTGGACAGCACCGCTGGGCTGGGGAGTTGGTCGTCGAAGCCGCCAAGGCAGAGCCAGATGAACAAGCTGCGCTCGAACTGGCCCGCCAGGCACGGAAGATCAGCAGCCGCTCCATCGACATTCTCAAGTTCCTCTATGACCGGCTTTCCGCAACGGACTCGGCTACGAGCAATGAATGCGCCGATGTGGTTTCCGACCTCGTCAGCAGCCTTGTTGAGGAGAAGGAATTCGATGAGGCGCTCTTTCTACTCGAAGAGCTCGAGCAACTCGCTCCGGGCAATACCAACACTCTCGCCCGCAAGGCTCAGGTCCTCTCCAAGCTGGACCGAAGCGAAGAAGCCATTCAGGCCCTCGAGCGCCTGGCGGACTTCTACAAGAAGCAGAAGCGTCAAAACAAGCTAGCTGGAGTCTACGAGCAGATTCTTAAGATCGACTTCCGTCGCAAGGATGTCGCCAAAGCCCTCAAGCTCCTTCATGCCAGCCAGCTAACCAAGAAGCTACGCGGTGTAGTCTACGCAGCAGTACTGCTGGTCGCGGCCATGGCAAGCTATTGGCTCTTCCAGGAGCAGCAAAAGGCCGGCCTCATAAGTGAGCTGGAAGGCACCGTGGCAGAACGCCTGCAGGTGGTCAGCCAACAACTGCGGGAGGTAGACAGCCTTCTGGCCGCCGGCGACGCAGCGGCCGCGATGTCCGGCATCCAGGCTGCCATGGCGAATGTCCAGTCGGTCAACCAGGCAGTCTTGGCCGCAGCCGAGGACTACGGAGAAGTAGATGCTCTGACGCGGCTGAGAACCTCACTGGACAAGAAGCTCAGTGAAGCTCAGAAGAAGAGACGCGACCTGATGAGCTCTTCTCAGGCGGACCTGGTGGAACTGACCCGTGAGCGACTCGCCGCCGGCGAACTGAGCGAGGCCTTGCTTATCATCGATCAACTCGATGATAAGATGATGAATCGGGACGCCATGGAGAAGGAGGCCCGCAGCCTGCTCATCCCGCTCATCGCCAGTCTCTCGGAGAAACTGGATGCTCTGCCGCAGCGGATCCCGGAGCTGCCAAACCTGCTCCAGACTCACGCGGAGCGGGAAGAGGTCCTGGCCACACTTCGCAGCGACTTCCCCGAGAGCGACCAGAGACTCATCGCGAGCTTCCTCTCCCTCTCCGAGGACGAGCGCCTGAGAACGATCGTCGGTGAAGCCTACTTCGCGGACGCTCAGGAGAAGTCCGCGTCCCTCAAGGAGGTCTTCGCGAGGGCGGCCAGCGTCAAGGAAGCCTACCTCGCCGAAGTCATGCGGACCCGGACCGCGCAGAGACTCACTCCTCTCTTCCAGGCGGCCAAGGTTTACGAGCAGAACTACGAATTTGAGAAGGCGCGCGCCGCCTACGAGAAGCTAGCACGCAACCATCCGGACAAGGACCCGCTCTGGCGCCACTTCCAAAACCAGGTTGAGAAGTACGCCACCATCCTCCGCTTCCTACAGGTGCTCGAGGATGCCACGGCGAAGGGTGACTTCAAGACGGCCCGGGGCCAGCTGCGCACCCTGAACCGAGCCTTCCCCAATATCCCCTTCGAGGACCTGGCCTTCCTACCTATTCGCATTGAGACCCAGCCCAGCGGAGCCAAGATTCTCGTGGATGGCGAGGTGAT
>JAJFFD010000025.1 GCA_021776805.1 Planctomycetota bacterium | reverse complement strand
TTCGAGGCGAAGCATGCCGCCGCCCTGGCGGATGAGACCGGTCTGCCGCTGGAACGCTTCGTGCTCGCAGATGGGCAGTACCTGTCCTGGCACGGATCGCGGACGCCGGATGGGATCGACTATGCGGCGCGGTTGATTGCCGCAGCCCGGCGAGATCGCCCAGCTCACAGATAACGCATCTGGCGATTGGACCTGGGGCGATTGGTCCTCGGATGAAGTCGACCGGAAAGGCGATGCGGACCTTTCCTCACCATTGATCTGGGTTTTCCTCGCGATGGCGGGCTACCTGTCTGAGTTGAAATTCGACCCAGCACATGTCCTTGAATCAGGGAGATTGGATTCCCCCAAATCGAGGTCATGACTATGCGCTTTCTCGTTCATTCCCTTCTCGTACTGACCCTTACCGGCTCCGGCCTCTGGGCACAGAGCAACTTCGGCGTCTCCTGCCCTGGCAGCAACGGCAAGGACCCCCTGGTCAGCTATCCGGCGAATGCCTGGATGGCATTCCCATCCACAGGCGAAGCCGTGAGTATCGTCGGCGGTGTTCCTGGAGCACCCGCCGTGCTGATGATCGGCCGACATCCATCCGGAACGGTGAACTTTGATCTGACGGGCATCGGTATGCCGGGCTGCTTTCAATATGTGACGCCCTTCAAGTTTCTAGCGGTCGATGGCGGCGTCCTGGACGGGAACGGAGCGGGAACTGCAATCCTCCCAGTCGTGCCGCAGGGTCAGGAGTTCTCCTTTCAGTGGATCTTCCTGGATGCCGGCGCTCCTCGCGTACTCGGCGTCGCGGCCAGTGATGGCATGGTGGCGAGCATGCCCAGCCTGCAGTCCGCCTTTCGAATCAGCAGCGCGTCCCTTGCCGATCCGCACGTCTTTACAAACCAGGTCGTCTGCACTGACATCACGGACTCGGTCTTCAATCCGGCGCTGAATGCCTTCATCGACTCGGATGGAAACGGCGATCTGCTCCTCGATGCCAGTCTCATGTTCTCCTTCCGACCGCTCGATCTGAATGCCAGCGAGGGAATCATGGATTTCGTCCTGCCGGACTGCACCTCACCGATCGGCACGACCGTCTGCAGCCTGCCCACAACTCCCGAAGCCCGTACTCGCTATACGAATTCTCAGAGCATCTGCCTGGATACGGAGCCTGGCACAACTAACTGGCCAGTGCTCACTTCCACAGGTGGACCCTGCTTTGTTTCGGATCCTGTCAACCTAACTTTGAACCTGAACGGAGTCGTGGTTCCGCTGCAGGACGCGCAAATCGGTGGCAAGTACCTTGGCAATCCACCAACCCAGATCACCGAAGGGCTGATCCGCGGCTTCCTCTCGGAGTCCGTGGCTGACTCCACCATGCTCCCCCCAGAACTGCCCCTGATCGGAGGTCAATCACTGGCGTCAGTCCTGGCCGGAGGCGTCGGTAACTGCTCTCCGACCGACGCACGTGACCTGGGTCCCGATGGGCAAACCATGGGCTGGTGGTTCTACATGAACTACACGGCGGATGCTGTCGAAGTGAGCAGTGAGCCGGCACCCATGCTCTCCTACGCGACGGACGTCTACCCCATTTGGGATGGGAGGAATTGCACGAACTGCCATGGCAACGCGGGTGGCTTGACGCTCAGCGGATCGGTCGGCGCCTCCTACACGGAAGTTCTCAGCCAGATCGATTTCCAAAATCCAACGAGCAGCGAAATTCTCACCAAGCCCCTCCACACGAGTCAGGGCGGTGTGTCACACAGCGGCGGCTCAACCTTCGCCAACACCAATGATCCTGACTATCAGACCATCCTGGCCTGGATCATTCAGGGAGCAAACAACAACTGATCTTTGGAGAGCTCTGGGGCAGTCCAGTTACTGCCCCAGCACCAACTCCACCGCATCCGCGACCCCTATGCGGCCGCCACCGACCAGAACCCCCTGCAGATAGAACTTCCTGCCAATCAGGTTCATGTCATCAGGGATGGTGATGTCGATGCCTACCCCTGACCCCTGCCAATCTGCTCCCACGAAGGTCCGGTAAATCGAATTCACCAGGACTTCTCCAGGCTCTGTGGGATTCATTCCCAGGCCGGGCAGGGCGAAGCCACATGGGAAGTCTGGCCAGGGGTCGTTCGACAGGGCGAGCAAGGTCGCCGAAGGCAGGGGCATGGAGCCGCTCGGATCGTCGACGGTCAAGGTGACCGTCTCGCCGATCACGCTCTCACCGCCGAAGCCCATGCTGCCAAGCGGGTTCACATCGCAGCCATAGACCTGGCCAGACCAGAGTCGCTTCAGGCGAAAGCTGCCCACGATCAGCGAAGCTCCCTGAAAAGGTCCACTGGCCTGGGTCACCGTCTGGATAGGCAGCTTGGGATTGAGGTTCGAGTTTCCCGAGATGTAGCTCACGCCCGCATCCGTGCCCGCGTCCCAGAGAGTCAAGTTGACTGTGACTTCATCCAGCCAGAGGCCGCCGGGCCTTAGATCCAGTCCGGTGACGCCCACGAACCAGTCCGGACTCGGCGCCAACATGCTCACCATTGTGAAGAGCGGATGCGAAGCATCCGCCACGAACTCGTAGGTGATCGCAGCAGGAGAAATCATTCCCGAGCCTTGGAGAACCTGATCCGCGGTGCCGGCACCGATGGCGACATCGATCTCTGCTGTGAGACTGAAGGTGGATCCGGTCTCGGCCATGTTTTCGATCCCGGGAGTGGCAGTCCCGCCAGGCTGCCAAAAGCTCACCCCCGCATCATGGGTCGCACCAATGAGGGGGGAGTAGTGCGGATTGTTGGGGAATTGAGTCGGGTGAGTCGCTTCGCTCCAGGTCGAGGTAAAAGTCAACTCGTATCGGGCCCTGCCGTCCTGCCCGAGGGCAGAGCTGACGAGGACTAGGCCGGCGAGGAGGGGAATGAGGGGGCGACTGTGCATTCGGGTGCTGGGGACGGAGGGAAGTGGTCAGCATTATGCCATGTCTGGCCGCTCTCTACCCGGTCCACCCCCAGGGCTTCGACTGGCTTTTGGTAAGGGTCTTTGGGGGTCATGGGATCCGCAGTACAGATATTGCCGGCCCTAGAATTCAAAAGGGTCCCGAAGCCTATGGAGTTCGCGCCTTTGCAATCTCCAGAGGGGCGCTATGCACCTGAGCCATGGTGACTGATGAGAGTAATTCTTGCCAGCGCCTGCGTTCGCCTCGCCCGACAAGCAATTCGACGCCGTCTTCGTAGTACTCGAGCCGCCTGGATCCCGACTGCAGGCGCATTGCGAAGCGATGACGCCAAGTCCCAGCTTCCGCCTCTTCGATGATGCAGAGATCACCAGGGTCTAGATGCGTGAGATCTCCGCCGGCGATACGAAAGCGACCCCAAAGGCGCATGTGGGTTCCACGACCATCCTCGAGCTCAGACCTGAGCTCCATCCACGCAGAGTCCGGGATCTGCATGCCTTTCGACGGCGAAGATTGAAGGGCATCACCGAGCCTCGGCGAGGCAGGTATCGCCAGCGCAGTTCCGAGGGCGAAAAGAAGCAGCGATACGGGAGAGAGTTTAGGCAGGAGCCGTTGACCGACAGGCATTGCCTGCCCCATGTGAATCGCTTCCAGGCGAGACTCGAGAGGGAATCGATTCAGAATGGAGACAACCGCCAGGCGATCCGCCATGCATCTTCCTGCGCGATTTGAACTTGCCATCGATACCAGCTCGCTGGCATAGGCAAAGGGATCAGCTCCAGCCTTGATGACAGCCGCATCGCAGGCCTGCTCACAGAGGGCCCGATGCTCTCGAACCAGGATCCAGGCGAAGGGGCTGAGCCAGTAGGCCGCCCCCGTCAGGCGAGCAAGCTGTTGCCACAGCCAATCCTGGCGAGCGATGTGAGCTAGCTCATGCGAAAGCACGATCTCTTTC
This sequence comes from Planctomycetota bacterium, assembly GCA_021776805.1. Lineage (GTDB taxonomy): Bacteria > Planctomycetota > UBA1135 > UBA1135 > UBA2386 > JAJFFD01. The sequence goes on along the minus strand of JAJFFD010000025.1, from coordinate 12,081 downwards.
CGCTCCGACTTCCAGCCCAGCGCTTCCATGGGAAGCAAGATCCTTGGCTTGAAGAACCCAAAGGTCATCGGCGATTGGGTCGACGAACTCCGCTTCAGCTTGATTGTCCCTCTGATTCCAAGCTTGGCCTGAAGGGCTGCCATACTCTCCAGCCAATCCGCATCTGACAAGGGCGCTGCACCCGAATCGAGACGGCGCAGTCGCCAGAGAGCCGCCATCTGCCTCGAGCCAAGCACAAGCAGCCCGAGGAACCAAATCCAAGGCAAGCTTCTGGCGACTAGATCCAAGGGACTTTCGGCATGTCCAGCGGGGGGAAGCGATGCTGAGACTTGGATTGCTCCCTCGACAGGCAAGTCGCTCTGCAAGCGCGCTGCGATGGAATTCAAACTCGGGTTCTGGAAGTCAAAGGGCCAGGTTCTCGAAGGTCCCCTAGGAAGAGTCAGATCGATGACCGGAATAAGGATGAGCGCAGCGATCGTTGCCGAAAGGAGAGTTGGCCGAACACGAGAATAGGATCGCGGTAGGACGGCCAGAAGCAGGAGGGCGGCCGCGATGACCAGGCTCGCCTTCAAGGTCAGGATCAGAATGATCATGAGCGCCGCGCCTTCTTGATGCGCTGCAGAAGCTCCTGCAGGCGCGCTTCCTGCTCGTCGGTCACATCTTCCCCACCGAGATCAAGGAGAGTCACCATGGCACTCGATGCGGATCCGTCAAAGAAGGTATTCACCAGGTGCTTGAGTGCCGCACGCCGGGCAGCAGGTCGAGAGAGCTTGGGGATGTAGATGAACCGCTTGCCCTCTTCCTCGTGGCGAATTTGCTCCTTCTCCTCGAGGCTCCGCAGGATTGAGCGGATTGCTGGACGGGAAAGCTCATCGGGAAGAGCCTCGAGAATGCTCGAAGTAGTTGCCCGCCCCTGCCCATAGATGATGTCGAGCACCTCTTGCTCGCGGCGGCTCAGATAGTTGACCTTGGATTTTCTCTTGCTGGCCACGCTGGGATCCAAGTCGAAGAGACTTGGCAAGAGGCTGCGCTTCTTCGCCAGAGCTTAGGTTCGACTGGTTGAAAAATCAACCAGTTCGGCATAGCTTGCTTTCACGATGCAAAACAGCGCCATCCGACTCTCGTTGATCGCCGGAGCCTTCACCACTGTCCTTTCCGCCGCAACGCAGCGAACGAAGTCCGCCCAAGAGCCGCAGCCAGCCGCCACGCTCAATTACGAGCTGCGCCTCGAGGCTCACCAGCATGGGACCGACCTCAGGATTGACCTTCGATTCAATGGAGGGCCAGGGACCGACCTCCAGATCGGACTTCCTGAGGACTCCGAATTCGGCACACCCGAGCTTTGGCAATACGTTGCCGAGTTCGAGGCGCTGGACGGCACCCTCATGAAAGAAGCAGCAAAACCCTCCCTGCGGCGTGTCCGAGCCAACCAACAGGGCGAGGTTCACCTGCGCTATTTGCTCTCCATCAAAGAGGGCCACTTCGGTTCTCGCAGCTACGCCCCGGCCATCGGGCCCGGCTACCTGCACTTCTTTGGATCGCAGTGGCTCATGCGCATCGGTGATCGCGATGAAGAACGTCTACACAGGATCAAGTTCATCGATCTCCCCCAGGGATGGCATGCCTATTCCTCCCTGGGGGCAAACCCGGAATCGATCGAACTCAGGAGAAGCTATGCAGAACTAGAGCGCTCAGCCCTGGGAGCAATTCGAGGCGGCCATGCCAACTTCGAGTTGGCGGGCAAGCAAGTGGCGAGTCTGATTGAGGCGGGCTTTGCACGTGGACACCCGCAAACGAGCGACTCGATCCGGAGCATCGTCACTCTGCAGAGGAATATCTTTGGCCACGATACAGACCCATTCTTCAACGTGGTGGTCTTGCCTCGACCAGGCAACGTAGCTGGCATTGCCCTGCCGAATTTATTCGTATGCTTCGTCAAGAACGACATTAGCGCCCTGCAACTCAATGTGCTTCTAGCCCATGAGATGCTGCACTCCTGGACACACATCGAACTCGGTCCAGAAGACACAGCTTCTGAAAACTTCGTCCGCAATCAGTGGTTGATCGAGGGAGTGACGGACTTCATGGCCCGGCGAATCCTCTTGGATGCGGGAATTGTCACTGAGGATGAATTCGTCAGCTTGATCAATCGTGACATCATCAACCTGTCGGACAACCCGCATCACGGTCGACCCTTCGCAGAGATCATGGTCGAAGCCCATGCGGGCAAGTTTGGCACCAGCCATGCCAAACTCAGCTACTACCGTGGTGCCTTGATCGCCCTGGGCTGGGAACACCGCTTGCGAGAGAACGCTTTCAGCCAGAGTCTTGCTGAGATTCTGGGCGACCTCTATCGCCTGGCCAAGACCAGGGAGCGCTTCACCTACGAAGAATTCTTCACCTACTTCGATGAGAAGGGCATCGACGTCGAGGGTGATCTGGAGCGCTATATCCTGCAAGGCAGGCCCATCGAATTGAACGGCGATGCGCTCGGCAAAGGATTCGAACTAGTGAACTCTGAACTGCCGCGCTTTGATCCGGGATTTTCAATGTCTGCCTCGCGAGCCGCCAAGAGGGTACGAGCTGTCGATCCCGAGGGTCCCGCATACCGGGCCGGACTGCGAAATGGGATGCCCCTGATTGCGATCAGCAATTCGAATCGCTTCAGCAACGCCTGGGATCCAGAGGCGCCTCTCGTCGTGAGGGTCGAGATCGAAAAAGTCTCATCAGCGATCTCCTACCTACCGCGCGGGGATTCAAAGATGGTCCTGCAGCTCTATCGTCGAAAGTAGAATCCAAGCATGGCTCGGCAGCCGGAACTTCTTGCATCGACAAGTATTCTGCGGCTGCCTCGATTGCGGCGCCCATGACCAGAGCGACGATGTTCTGCTGCCAAGCGACAGGTTCTACAACTTCTGAGGCCGGTAGCGCCAAGCCTGCAACATGGTGGACTGACAGACATCATCGATTCTCCCTGAATCCTCGACCAAACTGCGCACCAAGGCGCGCAGCCAGCTGGTTTGCGCCAAGAGGGCGTCAGCGAAGGGTTCGTCGGGGGAATGGGTCACGAACATCTATCAGTGACGAGCACGCAGAATCGCTTCACTCAATCCGGCCAAGTTCACTCGAGAGTCTTGAGGAAGACCCAAACGAGGACGGTCAGGAGGAGGCAGGCGAGGGAAGCCAACCAAAGGCTGCTGTCCTCCAGCGCCGCGTAGACTCCGAACAGCACAGTTCCGAGAATGCCGATCAGCTCAGACCCCACGAGGACCTCGACACTCCAAGCCCCCCGGGGCTCCCGGCCTTCCTTCAACAAGCGCTGCACTCGCCTCGATTTAGGCACGCATCCTCCTTCTGGATTGGCCCATCGGGTCTGACCATGAATTCGCCAAGCCTAGCTTCCGCAGCATCCCACATATGATGGTAAGCATGGTTCGAACAGTGTACAGCAAGGCGAGTCGACCACTGGATGTCTAGACAACCCGATCGGAGAGTTCGCCGCCCCTCTCCCGGTTATGCATGGCTCGATCCGATCAAGCTCTGGATCCTAGCCTCCTGCCTCGGCTGCGCCTTCTACGTCTGCCCGGCGATCTCGCAGCAGGAACCAGAGCTCTGGTTCAACGCCGCGCTCTTGGCAGCGAGCGCCATCGTGACAGCAGTGCTTCGCGCCATCTTCTAGACTGCAGTCGCTGAGACGCAGGCTGTTCCGAGCCGGACATTAAGAGCATCCAGTCCTTTTCCCTGGCGCTGAAACGAGGCAGGATGGCCACCTGAGGATCGCCTGCGCTCGCCTGGGCGCCAGGTTTTTTGCCAGGCAATCCTTCAGGTTCTAGGCTTGACCCGTCCCCCCTCTCTTGAACCGCATCGTCCAAACGCGCGAGGCCTTCAAGCTGGCACTCAGCATGATGCTTGTGTACGCCCTGAGCCTCTGGATGGACTGGGAAATGCCCAAGTACGGCGCCCTGGCCATCGTGCTGATCAGCCTGGGCACGACGGGTGCCTCCCTGCAAAAGGGAATCATGCGCTTGGTCGGCACCACGGTCGGACTCTGCGTCGCTCTCCTGCTTCTGGCCTGCTTCGCCCAAGATCGCTGGCTCAGTCTGATCTTCATGGCGGGCTACCTGGTGATCGTCGCCTACTTCATGCAAGGGAGTCGCTTCCCCTACGCTTGGTTCGTTGCCGGATTCCTCGTGCCTCTGGTCTGGTCGACCACGTACATGCAGGTGGATACGGCCTTCAACTATGCGAGCTTTCGCTACCTGGAAACCACCGCCGGCGTCCTCATCTACACCCTTGTCAGCGTCTTGCTCTGGCCGATCAGGGCCAGCGATCGTCTGGGACCGCAGGGTGAGAACTTGTGGCAGTCCTTGGGGCAGCTTCTGCAGCATGGGCGTGAGGAACTCGCTACCGGGAAGGTCACTGAGTATCCACGCAAGACTCGTCAGGACCTCGAGACAGGGCTATCGAGCCTCAGTCAGACTCTGCAAACGGCGACCACGGAAAACTCCTCGGTACGAAGTCGGCGCAAGATTTGGGAAGCACTGCTTCGCAAGATCGAAGGGCTCGTTCGCGATCTCGAGACCTGGCAAAAGAGCCTGCGCGCCTGCCAGGGTATCGACCTGACTCCATGCCGTACAGAACTCGAAGCTCAGCTCGACCGCGCCCAGGCTCAATTGGACCGAGTCGCACAAGTCTGGGCGAGCATGACCAGCAGCGCTGGCCACGAGGAGCTACCCAAAGTTCCCGAGGATCTGCCGCACACGGTCGAGGCTCCCGCCAGCGAAGGAATGAACTCGGAGGAGCGGGGACGCATGGCTGCCTTCTGGCGCCGGACCCAAGATGTTCTGGATAGCACAGACCAGGTCATGGAACTCAGTCAGCTTCTACTGGAGGAGAACCCCTCAGAGGCGACCCGACAACTGCGACAGCGGTTTCCGCCACCAAGAGCAATCCGCCCGCAACCGGAACGCCTGCGCCTCGCCCTCCTGCCGGCGATCTGTCTCGTACTGGGCTTCTTCCTCTGGATCCTCACCGACCCACCGGCCGGCACTGGCGTGCCCAACTTCGCAGCCACCATGGGCTTGGTGATGGTGCTCACCCCCTTTGCTATCAAGCCCCTCCTGATGACCATAATCGGGTCCGTCATTTTTGCAGTGGCACCAGTGTATATCTTCCTGATGCCGGCTCTGCAGGATGGAGTCAGCCTGCTCGCCATGATCTTTACCTACACCTTCGTCTTCGGCTTCCTGGGAGGATTCTCACCAGCGCTGAAGATCGTACCATTGGCGCTGTTCGTTATGTTGACCGGGATCAGCAATGACCAGAGCTATTCACTCATGGCCATGATCAACCCGGCGATCATGTTCCTCTTGAGCTTTGCCATCCTCGCAGTCGTGCATGGACTCATGTTCCGGACACGGCCCGAGGAAAAGATGCTGGCTACTCTTCGCAGCTACTTCAGCGCCTGCGCAAGCTATCTGCGCGGCCTCGCGAATGCTGGCCAGCTGATCCCATCAGCAAAACTTTCGAGATCACGAGAGTCTTTGCATCGGATGCCAACCATGTTGGCGGACATGCAGGCCAAACTCTCGAAGGCCCCTGGCGCTTACGCCCTAGGACGGCTGACAGATGCGACCCATTCCCTGAGCCTTGGCCTCCAGGCCATGGAGGCCGACCGCGTCGATCCTCAGGGAACTGCCGCACTCGAGGACTTGCAAGCCAGTATCGAAGCCAGTCTGGCGAGCTGGCAGAAGCTCCAACCAGGTGCCACGATCGACCAACGCGCACTCATGGCTGCCGCTGAGAACAGATTCGCAGCAATCCAGCAGCCGTCCAGCGAGGTCTTCCTCGGCTCATTCGGCGCCTTGCTCTCTGACCTTTCCGAAACTCGAGCAGCCATGGCAGCATTTGACTTTAGCGAGATCACCGAGGCACGCTTCTGACCCAGGAACCGATGATGAATCGAGACAGATGTTCTGCGTATCCCCGGGCCATGGGCCTGCCCTTGCTCGCCTTGGTAGGTTGCATGGTCGGACCTGACTACGAGCGACCAGAGGTAGAAGTGAATTCGTCCTGGCTTGCGATGGACGACGAGCGCGTAAAAAAGGATCCACCACGGGAAACCCAATGGTGGAAGACCTTCAACGACCCGGTGCTCAATGGGCTCACCGAGGAAGCCTATTCGCAGAATCTCTCCCTCCGAGTCGCGGCAGTGCGAGTGTTGCAATCCATGGCCGAGAGGGGCATCGCCGTCGGCGAACTCTTCCCTCAACAGCAAGAAGTGAACGGCTACTTCGCACGCGACAAGTTCAGCGAGAACCCCTCCGGTCCACTACGATACGGCAAGACCTGGAGCGGTAGCTTCGATGCCGCCTGGGAGCTGGACTTCTGGGGCAAGCTCCGCCGCAACATCGAGTCCGCGGATGCGGTCCTGGATGCGAACCTCGCCAGCTATGACGACGTCATGGTGACTCTGGTCTCGGAAGTCGCCTTGAGTTACGTCCAGATCCGCACGGTTCAGGCCCAGATCCGGATCACCAAGGCAAACCTCGAGATCCAAACCGAGAGCCTGCGCCTCACCACCTCCCGCTTCGATGCCGGTGCCACTTCCGAGCTGGATGTCGCCCAGGCGAAGGCTTCCCTCGAACAGACCAAGTCTCTCATCCCGAGACAGCAAGTGCAGCTCAAGCAGGAGATGTTTCAGCTCAACCTCTTGCTAGGCACTGCACCGCAAGACCTGCTCGCCCGCCTGGGTGAGGAGCAGGACATTCCCGTCGCCCCCACTTCGATCGCGGTCGGCATCCCTGCCGACCTCCTGCGCCGCCGTCCCGACATCCGCGTCGCCGAACGTCAGGCCGCCGCCCAGTCAGCGAACATCGGCATTGCTGCCGCACAGCTCTATCCAGCCTTCAGCATCGGTGGATCTCTCGGCCTGCAGTCGGACAGCAGCGGCGATTTCTTCGACTCGGATAGTTGGACCGGCAGCATTCTGCCGGGTTTCTCCTGGCCTCTGCTCAACTACGGCAGGCTGCAGAATCAGGTGCGCGCGCAGGACGCGGTGTTTCAAGAAGCCGTGCTCAACTACCAGAACACGGTCCTCGCCGCGGCCCAGGAGGTCGAGAGCAGCATCGCCTCCTTCCTCGGCAGCCAGGAGGAGATGCGTCACCTCGCCGCCAGCGTGGAGTCGTCCAGGCGTTCCCTGGAATTGGCCACCATTCGTTACCAGGAAGGATCCAGCACCTTCACACGCGTCCTTGATGCCCAGGCTGATCTCCTCACTGTCGAGCAAGCTCATGCAGAGGCCAAAAGTCTCATAGCCACCAGCCTCATCGCGACCCATAAGGCACTGGGCGGTGGTTGGGAAACGCGAGCGAGCATGCACATCGTGCCGGATTCACTTCGCAGGGAGATGGAGGATCGCAGCAATTGGGGCGATATGCTGGACCCGGAGTATGCCAACGGAAATGACTTCTTGGTGATCCCACGACACAATCCCAGCAAGGTGACGGGCGATGCTGGCTCGGTCCAGGGAGGATCATGATCCTGCGAGTCCCGCTAGCTGACGCGCTACTCAGCCAGACGCCCGCCGAGCTGTCCATCGGCCAGGTGCTCCTCCCACCCGCTTTGCTCGTGTGCATCTATGGCTTTGTCGTCACCCTGATCCTCGCGAAGATTCTCAACCGCACGCGCCTCACGCGCTTTGTCTGGTTTCCGCCGCTCACCTTTCTCGCTCTCTGGCTGATGATGAGCGCCTGCATCGGCCTATGGTTCATCGCCCCCTGATCATGGCCAGTCAAAACCCCAAGTTGAGCATGAGAGTCACGGTTACGGCGATCATCATCGTGATCGCGGTGATCGCGAGCTACATGCTCTACCAGCGTTACGTCCGCTTCCCCTGGACCCGCGATGGACAAATTGCGGCGGATGTCGTTCTCCTGACTCCACGCGTCTCCGGCTGGGTCACCAGCTTGAAGGTGGTGGACAACCAACAGGTCAAGGCCAATGACCTGCTCTTCGAGATCGATCCACGACCGTACCGCATCCAATTCGACTTGGCTCGAGTCCAGTTGGACGAGGCCCGTGAACAGGTAGCCGCTCTCGAAGCAGCGGTCAGCGTAGCGCAGGCAACGGTCCAGTCCGCGCAGGCGGGCATTCGTTCTGCCAAAGCCCGCATCGAGGAGGCCCAGGCCCAGATCACATCCGCTGAGAGCGGTGTTGCCGCCGCCAAGGCCGGAATCCAGACTGCCCAGGCGGACATCGACAAGAGCGAGGCAACACTTGCCCAACGCATCCGCGATCGGGATCGGGCCAAGAAGCTCGCCGAGGACGGTGCCGGTTCTGTGGCCAAGGCGGAGAGCACTCAAGCTGGAGTCGAAGCGTCCACCGCCGCTGTCACCGCCGCCAATGCCAGCCTGCTCAGCACCCAGGCTCAACAGGCCCAGGCCGAAGCAGGGCTCGCGCAAAGCAACGCCAATCTCTTGGTAAGCGAGTCAGGCCTGGGCGAGGCCGAAGCGGATCTCGCCAGCACCCTGGCGAGCCTGGAGCAAGCCCAGGCAAACTTGGGCGTCCCCGGCGAGGAGAACACCCGGGTGCGCTCTGCCAAGGCCAACCTGGCTCAGGCCCAGCTCAATCTCGAATGGACCAGCATTCGCGCGCCCAGCGACGGCTTCGTCACCAACCTGGTAGTCAAGCTTGGCGACTATGCCAGCGCCGGAACCGCCATGCTCGCCTTCGTGGATCAGGGATCCTTCTATGCCCTTGGCTACTTTCAGGAAACCGAGTTGAACCATGTCCAAGCCGGCGACTCGGTGCAAGTAACCCTGATGGCGCATCGCGACCAACCGATTGAAGGCCAGGTGGAGAGCATTGGCATGGCCATCAATCCACCGAATATCGCAGCTACGGGACGGAACGGAGACCAGGGCATCGTGCCCCAGGTGCAACCCTCCTTCGATTGGATCCGACTGGCGCAGCGGGTGCCCGTGCGCATCAAACTCGGCAGCATTCCGGAAGGCCTGCAGCTCATCGCCGGGACAACCTGCTCGGTCGCCGTGGTTGCGCGAGACTAGCTACGCTTCGGCCAGAGGATCCAACTCAGGATCGCAGCAAACAAGCATCCGCCGGTACCCCACCAGTAGCTGCGGTCCTCGGTGATCGCGAATCCGGCAAAGGTGACTGCCCCGATGAGATAGGGAATCTCGAGATAGGCGAGACCGAAGCGGCGGAACTTCTCCTCCGCATGCAGGCGCTCGCCTCTGGTTGGTCTGGTCATGGCTGAAATCGCAACCTGGTGAAAGTAAAGGGCCCGGCTCCCCCCCACCACCTGGTGAACCGAATCCAGGCTGCAAAGTTTCATTCACCCTCTGTCCAAGATCGCGAGGAAGAGCTCCTTCACTCGGCACGATCTAGGCATCCGACAGTCTTCCTGACCAATCCATCGGGTTTGACGATGCAATTTGCATGACTAGCATCGGCAGCCTCCTGCAAGGGGATCCAGAGCCTTTCACCATCATCAATCTGGAAACAGTCCAATCCGAGTTCGGCAAACTCGAGCCAGGTGTCAAGGCACGAAACCACGCGAAGCAACTCGCGAAGGATGACAGGCTCGAGCGCGAATCCGATGCCTGGCGAGTCTACCTGAGCTTGTTCGACCGTACTGACCGAACGACTCCCAAGGGCCAGCGAACCATGCTGCGGGAGCTTCCGAAGTTGATCAAGAAGTACGAGGGTACAGCGATGGCCGATAAGGCCCGCGGTTGGCTGCGCTACTTCGAGAGGAAGCAGGGGAAGTGAGGATTCGGGCTAACGCCCACCAGCGACCCGCTCCAGCTGCTCCAAGTACTCCTGCACATTCTCCCTGGGCTTGATCGCCTGGGCGCGCCTTAGCAGCTTGATCGCTTCCTGATACTTGCCCTGGGTGACCAGGATCTGGCCGTGCCGAACCTTGGCGTCCGCTTCGTAGTCCTCCAGTTGAGCTGCACGCTCGTAGTAGAAGATCGCCTGCTCCTGGTCGCCGGTGCGGACCGCGTGCTGGCCCAGAAGAATGAGCGCCTCGCCATCCAAGGGATCGAGCTGGACGATCTCGACCAGCATGCGCGCTTCCTCCTCGCCATCCCCTTCGACCAAGGCGAGTCGCGCCCGAAGGCGCTTGATCTCGATCTGGTCGTCGGTGCTGAGCTGATCCCCGTGGATGCGCTCGATTCCCGCGACCAGGGTCTCGGTCTCTTCGAGGGCGCCATTGGCGGTCAGATACTTGGCGGCACGAATAGCTCGATCGACCTGGCCATCCGGACGCATCTCCATGGCGCGTAGGTAGGAGTCCACGGCCAGATCGAAGAGCTCCTGGTTGGAGTAGATATCTCCCAGGTTGTTGAGGCTGTCGAAGGTCGCTCCCCCCAGGCTCTCGACCATCTCGAAGTTCTCCGCCGCGGCCAGCGGCTGATTGAGTCCGATGTAGGCATTGGCCTGCAGGAGCCAGAGATCGGCGCGATCCGGTTGATCGGTGATCAGATCTCCCAGGAGGGCGACCGCATCCGCGAAGCGCTGCTGGTTGAAGAAGCTCCTGGCCAGGCCCATCTTCCAATCCATGGTCTGAGGATCCATGAGGGTGGCCATGCGATAGGCGGATTCGGCGGGCAGGTCCTGACCCTGATTCGAATAGGCGAAGCCGATCAGGCCGTAGGTAATCGCATCGGCGCCTCCCAGCTCGAGCACCCGGGTGAGGGCTGGCAGGGCTGCCGGAAAATCGTTTTGGCGCACATGGCTCATGCCCAGGTTTCGCCAGGCGCGCAGGTACTTCTCGAATTTGCTTACCGCGAGCTCATAGAGTTTGATGGCCTCTGGGTACTCCTCACGCTGGAAGTGGATGTTTGCCAGAGTGAAGTCGAAGACCGCGAGGTTCGCCCCTTCGCCCTGGTTCTCCTTCAACAGCTCAACCGCCTGATCCATCTCGTCCTTGGCGATGAAGTCGAGCACTTCGATCATTACATCCCGTTCGATTGAGCTGATTCTCGGCTCGATGTCAGTCTCCGCCAGGTAACTCTCGATGAAGCGCTCGCGAAAGCGCGGGCTGCGCCAGATGGAAAGTTCGTCACTGCCGCTGCTTGGATCCTCTGGCGACACGCGCAGAGTCTTCTCCGCCTCGGCTTTCACCGCCGTGGCTTCCACAGGAGTCCCCTGGCTGCCGGTTTCCGGGCTCACGCAAGCGAGCAGGCAGCACAGCAATGGGAGGCAGGAAAGGATGACGGCGTGCTTGCAGATCATGATGCGGTCTAGTTGATCAAAGGCTTCTTCGGTGGGTACTGGGCAAGGATGGCCTAGGACCCCTCAGGGAAGGTCACGGGAATGCCCATGCGGAAACGAACCGGCTCGCCCTTGCGCTTGCCCGGCTCGAACTTCCACTTCTTGATGGCGTTGAGCGCGGCGCGCTCGAAGGACCCGTCACTCGAATTGCGCACCTTGGGGCTCTGCACTCGACCCCTCTCGTCGACCACGAAGATCACGTAGACCGAAGCGGGCAGCTTGCGTCGCAGGCCGGAGTTGAGGATCGGGTTCGGCTGGTAGATGCAGCGCGGCTTCTGATCCAGGTCGGACAGGGAGAAGAGCGCATCCACCTCGTCGGTGCTGGCGGCAATGGACTGCAGGTCGACCTGAAAGGACTTCCCGAAAGTGCCGCTGCCGATGTTGTTGTCGAGGGTCAACTCGAGCTCCGAGATATCCATCGGCTCCAAGTCCTCGAGCAGCTCTGGTGGCTCTTCTTCGGGCTCCGGCTCTTCTTCCGGCTCTTCCTCCACCGGCGGAGGTGGCGGCGGCAGATCGGCCGTATCCACCTGCGAGATGGTCAGCATGTCATCCGCTGGCTTGGTGATCGTCTGCAGCAGTGGCAGGATCAAGAAGAACACCAAGGTGAGCGTGACCGCGCCGGTGAGAACCCAGAGTCGCTCGAGGGTGGACTTGGCGAGTTTGATGGCAAGACCGATCATGATCCCTCGAAGGTCCTCAGCAGGGACTAGTTCTTGCTAGCGACGCTGACCTTGATTGCGCCGCCCAGCTTGGCCTCGTCGATGATGCGCACCAGCATGC
>JAJFFD010000024.1 GCA_021776805.1 Planctomycetota bacterium | reverse complement strand
ATTCTGGTCGAGATCTTCGAGGAGGACCGCCATCTGCCAGAGGATTTCCGGATCATGGGGTAGGTCCTCTCGGGCTTCCTCGAAGAAGGCGAGGGCTGCTTCCTTGTCGCCCCTTTCGAGGGCGGCCTTGGCATAGTCCTTTACGCGATTGCTATTCTGGGTTCGGCCGACTTCCGCGTCGCGGAGAGCCAGGATCCAGTCTCGCCAGATAGGAGTCAGATCGGCGGCCTTCTTCACTGGCGACAGGGGGGAGCCACCCAGGACGATCTCTTCGAAGTGGGCAACTGCATCGTTTGGTCGACCGCTCTTGAAGGACTTGAAGTAATTGTCGAGGGCAGCTCGGTAGACCGCCTGGCCATCATCACTGCGGAAGTTGTAGAGGAAGTAAACCACTCCCCAGGTGGGTGCATACCAGGGTGGTCCCCAGGTGTATTCGTTGCCGACGATCATCGGTACCGGGGGCGCAGTCTGCGGCGTGATCCAAGTCTCGCCTTCCTGATGTGCCTCCGTATGCGCCGCCATGAAGCCCTGCTCGAGCCTGCGGGCCAAAGGGATCAATCGCCCGGGAGGCGCCTGATTCCACTTGACCGAGCCATTGCTGAGAATGACGCAGCCCTCGAAGAAGGAGGCGAAGCCCTCGTTGATCCACGCCGGAGCGGCCGGTGAAGTGAGGGCTTTGAACTGATGACTGGCCTCATGAAACAGAGTCCGGTACATCCCGCGAATCGACTCCTGCCCGGTGACCCCACCGACATAGGTCTCGACTGTAGAGCCGGTAAATTGACCGCCTGACCAGTCCTTGGGGCTGGAGCCGAGTTCCAGGTACTCATCCCGAGTATTGAAGATCTGGATTTCGATCATCGGCGTCTTGCCGCCCTTCTCCTTGTGATGGAAGAAGCGCCGGTAGAAGCCGTTCATCTGCTCCATGGCGATGGCAGCGGTCTTCAGCACCATGTACCCAGCGTTTGTGCGGTAGCGGTAGTTTTCGGTCTTGTCCGTGTAGGCGTTGCTCCAGTCGCGGTGCTTGGCATCGGAGATGGCGATTTGTTCTGCGGACATCCCCGTGCCGGGATCACCACCGCCTGCATAAACATCCTCGACAGCGACCTCCTTGCCGCCCTTGCGTTGGATGTTCTTGATCTCCTTGCTGGCGACCTTGTTGCTCGGGTCGATGCTCAAGACCTGGCGATAAACCTCTAGCCCACCCAACCAGTTCTTTTGCTTGGTGTAATCCTTGCCCAGGGCCAGCAGGTTCTTGATGTAGTTTGCCTGCAGCGCGTCCCAAGTCTTGGCTTCCGGATCCAATTCCAGCAAGTGGTCGCCGAACTCTCGGCGCAGCTTCTTGGGCACTGGTGCCTTCTCGAGACGGTCGAAGGCCTGTAGCCATCGGTGCCAGGCGTAGACTGCGGCGTCCTTGTCCTCTGCAGCTTCGGCGACTTCTGCCAGTAATTGCAGAGAGCCGAGATGGTGACGATCACGCTCGAGGGCGCGTTCGACCTTCTCTCTGGCGGCATCGGTCTCGCCCGCCGCAAGATGGTCGCGCGCGGCTTGCAAGTAGGCCTGAACGAATGGATTGGGTGGGTCTTCGCTGGTCGACGAAGACAGAAGCAATAAGGCGAGGGGGATGAGCAGGGCGCGCATGCAGTCTTCCGGGGAAGGGGAGCTGTCGGGGCGCGACGAGTATATCAGGCGGGCTACTGAGTCTTCAGCGGCTCGGCCTTCTCCTGATCAGCATTCGTCAAGTTGGTGCTCATGCGGAAGGGTGGCAGGGGACAGCCAAAGCTGTCGGCAAGAGCTCGAATCAGGTCAGATTCCCCGGTCTCGATGATTCCGTCGCTGGATGCGGCCCGTGCGCAAGCCAGGAGTAGTCGGCGCTTTTCCAGGTCCGGAATCCGATCGAGCGCATCCACCGCGGCGTCGAAGGCCCGGGCGCGGCAGTCCTTCAAGGGCAGCAGCCCCGGTGTAGCCTGTCGCGGATACAGGAGTTGGATCCCGTCCGCGAAGGCGAGGCGTGCGGCGGCCGTATCCGCATGGCCAACCTGCGCAAGGCAGGACAGGATCATGGCGTATTGGTAGCTCGGATCCTGCTTGCTTTGCGCACTGGGCTCTGGCCTGCTGATCCTCCCGCCTGTTACTCCGAGATGGCGGCGGAGAATGCGGCGCATGCAGAGTTCGAAGAAGCCAACCTCACCATCTTCATCAATCAAGAGATCGACACAGGCCAGCAAGTCCTGCCTGTCTTCGCTGGGCATGTTGCGAAGTGTTGGCATGCAGAGATCGAGAAGTGGAAGGCGCATCCCTCCACGCAAGGTCTGAATTGGACTCGCCAGCTGAATGGCTTCGCGAATGATCTTGGCATCGAGGCGATCTTGTATGCGTCGAATCTGAGCGCGGCGAGCGACCGGCCGTCGATGCATTAGCATGGCGAGCAGCACAGCTGGCGCAGCATGCGCGTGGTGCGCTGCCGCGTGCAGCTCTTCTGGCATGCAGGCAAGAATCTCGCGACCGATCGTCAGACTTTCTGCGTCCGGGTTGCCAACCTGGGCGACGACCTTCTCTGGCGTTGCGACGCTGGCAGCAAGTTCTTGCGTAGTAGTGGCGCTGGGGGCAAAGCCCGTGGCCATTTCCGAAGCTGCTGATTGCGGCGTATGTTTCTCCGCGGCGGGCGCCTTGGCCAGGACTTGGAAGCCAGGTTGAATGCGGCGAATTCGCTCCAGAATCGGTGGGTGGGTGGCCATCAGGTTGCTCAGGCGACTGAGGCCATTGCTAAAGAAGAGGTGGCTCGCTTCCTCTGCCCTCGGGCTACGAATGACCGAGCCCTTGCCGAGTTTTGGTACTCGTGGCGGCAAGAAGCCCGCTATGCGTTGCAAGGCGCCGGCTATCCCTGTGGAGTTGCGTGTGAACTGCACAGCTGACGCATCCGCAAGGAACTCACGCTGACGTGAGATCGCTGCCTTGATCAGGCGCGCGAGGAGTGTGCCGAGATACCCGGTGACCAGAAGTGCTAGTCCGAGCCCGAGGATCGGCGCGGCACCTCGACCTCGACTGCGTCCATAGCGATGCCCACCGGCCGTGCGGAGAAGGATAGAGCCTGCGATCGTGAGGCAGAGAAGGCCGTGCAGTAATCCCATGAGTCGGAGATTGATCCGCATATCGCCATTGAGAATGTGGCTGAACTCATGGGCGATTACGCCTTGCAGCTCATCTCGGTTGAGTTGGCGCAAGCATCCTCGGGTGACGCCGATGACAGCATTGCCAGGGTGTAGCCCGGCGGCGAAGGCGTTGATGCCCTGCTCTGATTCCATGACCCAGAGGCCGGGTACCGGCAGGCCAGAGGCGATGGACATCTCTTCCACCACGTTGACCAGTTTGCGCAATTCTTCGTTCTTGGTCGCGGGATCGACACGAACTCCACCGAGACTGCGGGCGACGCTCTCGCCGCCGGCGCGCAGTTCGACAATCTTGTGCAGGCTCCCGCCGCCAACCAGGGTCAGGGTTCCACCGGCCACCCAAGCGAAGAGCAGCGGGTCCCAGGCGCCTTGATCAGGGTCCAGGAATCCTGAGAACAAGAACCCGCAAAGCAGGTAGAGGCCGGCGATCAATACGCCGAGGGCGAGGGTGAAGAGCAGGATGAGTCGCCAGGTGCTGCGACGGGCCCGTTCTTGCTGTCTGAAAAAGTCCATTCCCCGTCCCTGCTATCGGCAGACCCGGGGGGGCAGCTGGGACCTAGCCCGGCTTTTCGAGCTCGTAGAGCACGACCTCGCTGTCCTGACGAACAAACAGGCCACCACCCAGGGGGAGGAAGTGTTCGCGGAGTTGCTTGCGATACCAGCTGGCTGTGCGCAAATGGACCTTGGTGTCGGTGCGTTGGGGATCGCAACTCTGGCGCAGATCCTCACTGGTCAGCGCCTCGAGGTAGAGAGCTGAGCCAGAGAGCTGAGCCAGATTGGCGATGGCGTCGATGGCCTGGTTCCGGTTCAGGTACTGCAGCACCCCCTGGCAGATGACCAGGTCGGCGGGCTTCTTGCTGCGGTAGTCCACTACCGAGCCCTGTTCCCAGCCCATGGTCTCGCAGAGGTACTCGCTCAATTCGACGCCGGTGTACTTCGCTTGCGGATAACTCCTGGCGATGACTTGCTGCCAGTAGCCCAATCCACAGCCCAGATCGAGGACCCGGCGAATGTCCAGGCGAAGGTGTCGCAGGTAAGCACAGACGAAGTCGCCGAGGATGCGCACCTCCTTCCTGCCGTACACACGAGTCTTTGGATCGCGATAGAAGCGATGGTAGTAGCCCTTGTCGAAGACCCGCGCATCCGTCATCACTGTGGAAGAGAGCCCGCCGAGCTTGTGGGCGCTAGCAATTTCTCGGCGTCAATCTACGATTCGCTGCGAACTGCATGAGTGAATCCGGAGATCAGAGCCCATTAACTTCCCGAGCCTGGATGATCGCGCTGGTTCTGGTGGTGATCGGGCTCTGGGCGCGCAGCGGCCTGGGCGAGTTCTGGGTCAACCCGGATGAGGGGATCTACTACTCCATCGTCACCAATCCGAACTTCTCGGAGGCATGGGATGAGATTCTCGGCAATGCACATCCGCCACTCTTCTATCTCCTACTGCGGGGGATGGGGTCCGTATCCATGGACATCGCCTGGCTCCGCCTGCCATCCCTGGTTGCCGGGCTACTTGCCATCTGGGGAGTCTTTCTCATTGGTCGACGATTCGGTGGCGAACTCGCTGGACTCCTGGCGGCATTCGCAATGGTTTGGATGCCGGAGCTGGTGCTGCAGTCTCAGGTCATGCGGCCCTATGTCATGCAGGGCTGCATGCTCATCTATGCGCTCTGGTTCCTGCTGCGTTATCTGGACCACAGGCGTAGTCGAGATCTGCTGCTGTACACCCTGTTGATCTCGCTCGCTGCCCTTACCCACTACAGCAGCTTCATCGCTCTAGGCGGAATCGGTATCGCTCTCTGTTGTCAGGCCTTGCGCAGACAGCTTGCGAGGACTCAGGTCTTCGCGCTGGCAGCGGTTCATCTGGCGCCCTTCTGCATCGGTCTGGCCCTGTACTACTTTCATCTGGAGCCGCATGTGATTGGCGGCAACGTGCAAGTGGAGGCCCAGGGCGAGGCCGGTTGGTTGAGTCCATACTTCGTGAGCAGCCTGGGGGATGTCTGGCAGGGGCTGTTTGGCGTCATGGGCTTGCTCTTCGGTCATGCTTTAGCTGGACCAGCGGGGCTATTGTTTTTCGCGGCGCTGATCGGCATCGCCTTTGCGAAGCCACTGCAAAGCTCCGATCTGCTCTTGCCACTGGCTCTGGGAGTGCTGGCCTGTGCTCTCCTCTTCTCCTTCATGCGGCAGTACGCCTTCGGAGCGAGTCGGCATTCCCTCTATCTGGCCCCCTTCATAGTCTTGGTCTTGGCTACGGCCTTGGGTCGGATGCTGCGCTCAGGCTCGGTGCCGGCTCTGGTGACCACTGCGCTGGTGCTCTTCCTCATGCCCTTGGGTTCCCCGTTGACGAGCTTGCTAGGGGTGGAGGAGCGGCCGGTCAATCCAGAGCAGTTGACGCTCAGCGAAGACATGGATCTGCTCGATTCAAGAGTGCTCGAGCCCATGCGGGCGGAGCGGCAGGTCATGATGATGAATCTGCAGAGCTTCTATGTTTTGCTGCCGAGTCTTGCCGGCGCACAAGTAGAGCGGCAATGGGGGCGCGAGTTCTTCGCAGTGCCCTGGGGGGAGAGCAGTCTGCTAGTGAACATGGCCTGGGGGATGACCTCGGGTTCGACTGGGCTCGACAAGAGCAACCATCTGCTCAATTTCGTGTCGCGAATCGATGAACGCTTCCCGGAATTGAAGATCCGTCAGCAGCGGGATGCTTGGATGTTCTCGGCAGGTTGGATCACACCTCTGGCCGACGGCTTGATTCGCATCGATACGGAGCAGCCTCAGGGGCAGAAACTCATCGCTGATGAGGGTCGCCTGCGCTTTGCGGGGGTGAAGGTATTCCGCTGGAACTTGGAGTCCTATGTTCGGGTCGTTGAGAGCATCCTGAAGCCTGCGGGCAAGTAGCGGGTAGGAGCCTGCCACTCAGAAGGTCATAATCGAGGCAGATGACAGGGTCCCCCGAGCAGAGCTCGACAGAAGTCGAGCGGTTTCTCGAACGCTACGGCTGGATGATCGCCGCCGTGATCGTAGCCATCGGATTCTACCTCCGTTGGGATGGTCTCGGCGAGTATTGGTTGAACCCGGATGAGGGGATCTACTACTCGGCGGTGACCCTCGAGTCCTGGGAAGGGATCAAACAGGAGCTGGTCGGCAACGCCCACCCGCCGCTCTTCTATGTGATGCTCCGCGCGATGGGTGCCTTCGGCAGCGACTTTCTCTGGCTGCGCATCCCATCCTTGCTCTTCGGTTGCCTGGCAATTCACGGGATGTATCTCGCCGGCAAGGCCTATGCAGGAACTCTAGCAGGCTTGGTGGGCGCTTTGATTCTGGCCTTGATGCCTTCCGCCATTCTGCAGTCGCAGATCATTCGCCCCTACATGATCCTGCTGGCCTTCGTCCTTTACAGCCTCGCTTTTCTCGGTCGCTATCTCGGCACTGGCAGCAGGCGGAATCTCTATGGCTATGCGAGCTTTTTCCTGTTGGCGATTCTTACCCACTACAGCGCCTTTCTCGTGCTGGGGATTCTGGGCATCGGCCTGGGCCTGATGACCCTGACCAAGCAACTGCAGCCAAGGCAGGTGCGTGATCTTCTCATCGCCAGCAGCCTGCCGGGCTTGGCGGTAATCCTGCTCTACTTCCTACACATCCGGCCGAGCTTGCAGGGCAGCGACCTGCAGGCCCAGGCCTTGGATACCTGGATGAGCAGCTTCATGATCGCCGATGGCAGGCAGGCCTGGCAGGGGATGCAGGGGCTCATGCGCTACCTCTTCGGTTTCAGGCAGGCTGGCACGATCTTCCTGATCTTCGTTGTGGGTCTGTTCTTCGCCATCGATAGAAAGCGCAAACTGCTCTACACCCTGCCCCTCACTGCCCTGGGAGTCGCGCTGCTCTTCTCCTTCATGGGGCAATATCCCTTTGGTGACAGCCGCCACTCCCTCTATCTGGTGCCCTTTCTGCTCCTACCCATGGCCTTTGGGATCAGTCAGGTCCTCTCCATGGGCAAGCAGCCAGCGATGATTGGCGCGGGAGTCCTCGCGCTGCTCTTCGCCCTGCCGGCGATCGGGAACTTCATCATGGTCGGTGGCCCGCAGCGAGTGCGTTTTCTGGATGAGCGGCTGAGTAGTACCGCTGGTTTTCGAGAGAAGGTGGAGCCGCAGATACGGGCAATCCGGGACAGGCCGGGCATGATGATCCTGAATGTGCAGAGCTACTACTTGCTGCTGCCTCTGCTCTTGGAGATGCGCGAGTCCGAGGTCTGGCATGCACCCTATGCGGGTAGCCCCGACGGCTATCGAACCGGAACCTTTGGTAAGTGTCAGGTGGTGATCAGCAAGGACTGGGACATGTCTGCGGGCTTGGATCGCGATGCCGGCCCAGAAACCCTGGCAGGATTGATGCGCAACGTGGATGCGCTTTCTCCTGACTTGCTTATCCGTGAGCAGCGTTCCGCCTGGATCATGATCGGCGGCTGGGACATGCCCCTCGCCGATGGCTTGCTAAGGATCGATCGTGAAGCGAGTGGGAAGCTGATCAAGAGAGCATTCATGCTGGAAGATCGCAATCCCTTCCCCGGCTCGGTGCAGACCAATCCGCGCAGTTTCGTGGGCTTTGAAGTGGATCTGAGCTTCTACAGCGGACTGCTGGGCGGTTGATGAGCGAAGCAACTCAAACTCGTCTGGGGGCACTGCGCTCGGCTCTCGCAGGCCTGGATCGCTATCACTACTTGCTGGCATTGGGCTTGGTTGCCCTGGGCTTCGCCCTGCGCGTAGGAGGTCTCAGCGGCTATTGGCTCAATCCCGACGAGGGCATCTACTATCGCATCGCCACCGAAACTGATGGCAGCCATCTGCAGGCTTTGATCTTTTCGAATGCGCATCCGCCCTTCTTCTATCTCTTGCTACTTGGCATGGCGGGGATCTCGGAGAACTTCGTATGGCTGCGTGTGCCCTCCTTGATCGGGGGTTGTCTGGCAATCCTAGCGGTCTATCTCGTCGGTCGGCGGCTGGCTGGCACGGCAGGCGGGGCCATCGCTGCGCTGATGATGGCTCTCTCCCCGGGAGCGATCCAACAGTCCGAGATCATTCGGCCCTACGGGGTGCTGCTGGCGATCCTCGCCTGGGGCAGCTGGTTTCTGCTGCGCTATCTAGCTGACCGTCGTCTGAAGGACCTCTGGGCCTATGCCCTGCTGCTCTTCCTCGGCATCGGCTGGCACTACAGTGTGTTCATCATCGCTGCCGGGCTGGTCCCTCTGTTTCTGGGAATGATCATTGCTCGTCGCTTCAGCGCCCGTGAATTCCTGCATCTAGTTCTCGCACACCTAGCGGCCACGCTCCTGGCAGTTTCGCTGTTCTGGACCCATATCCAGGCGAAGCTCATGGGACAGGGCATCCAGGAGACTGCTCAAGATGGTTGGTTGAGCATCTTCTTTCCGGATACGGCCGGTGAGATGCTGCGCTGCTTTCAGGGGCTGTTCTTTGTCAGCTTTGGCGAAGACTACGCTGGTGCCAGCCTGCTCCTGTTCTTGCTCGGTCTGATTTTCGCTGGCATCAGCCGTGCCTATGCTTCCCTGAGCATCGTGCTCGGCTGCCTTGTAGTGGCGATGATCATGGCCAGCCTGGAGCAATACCCTCTCGGGCATTCACGACATTCGATCTACCTGCTGCCGGTCATTCTCATCCCCATTGCCCAGGCTGTCGGTCTACCCCTGCGCAGATCATTGAAGATCGCCCTGCCCTGGGTGCTTCTGCTTGGGTTGATATCCCTAGTTCCACGCAGTCTGAACAGCTTGAGTGGAGTGGACCGGGTGAAGTTCTCGCGTGTGGGCGAGCAGCTCAGCAAGTGGGACACCATGGACAAGGTGCGGCAGATCCTGGAGGCGGAGCAGGACAAGGGGCGAGTGATCATCATGGACGACAAGACCCTGCATGTGATGATCCCGATCTTTCGTCCGGAGTGGCGTCGTCTGCGACGACGGCCAGGCCCGCCCCTGTATAGCCACTTTCGCTGGGGTGACTGCTGGGTCATATACAGTCAGGTGTGGTCCATGCGTGGCGCGATCAATCCTGGCGAAGAGAACAAGAGCCTCTGGGCCATGGTGAATGCTGCTGATCGCCGGCTGCCACAGATTGGTCTCAAGGAGAACGAGGATGTGCTGCTGTTCTCCGCCGGTTGGTCGCGACCACTGGCCGCAGATCTCAAGAGGCTCGACCGCGAGCAGCCCCCGGGGCAGAAACTGCTTGATGGCGGCTACAGCCTCAATGGCATGAGCATCCTCAACCTGAACATGCCCCGTTACTTGGACTTGATGAAGTGATCGGCTTCGGTCTCTCTCGACTTTCCTGAGTCCACGGTACGCGCCAGGATGTCTTCGAGGTTGTCCAGGCGCGTTGCCTCGACCACGAACTGGTAGGCGAACATGGATGGCCAGACCTTGGCCAGGAAGCTGGCGAATCGATCCATCATCCGCCAGAAGCCCGACTTGCCCACCAGATCCTCGATCGGTGGGCCGAAGCCGCGGATCTTTTCGATGTGAAAGCCTTCACCCTCCAGGGTGCGACAGAAAGAGCGCAGGGTGAAGAGTCGTTGGTGCGTCAGGTCGAGGATGCCCTTCTTGCCGTAGTTGAACTGGCCGATGAGTAGCCCGAGACGGGGGATGATGTAGGCCACGTTGCCAGTGCTGGCCAGAAGCTTGCCCCCTGGGACCAGGCAGCGCTTGATCTCCTGCAAGCTTCTCTCCGGTCGGCTCAGATGCTCGATGACGTCGAGAGCGATTACTGTGTCCGCACGTCGTCCCATCTTGTCAACCACGTCACGGGCGAAGTCCGAGTTGAGGTCCTCTTCGATAAATGAGAAGGGCAGCTCGCGGTCGGGCTTGACCATGTCCACGGCGAGAACCTTGGCGCCGCGTTCATGCAGGCTCAGACCGATGTCACCCTTGCCCGCACCGAGTTCGAGAAACTGAACTTCTGGATTCGTATCCTTGCCGATTACGAACTGGTGGAGAGAGGTTGGAGCCGACTTGAATTCATAGTCCGCGTGCTCGCCCTCGAGGTCGAACTTGGGGTGGTAGACCAGGCAGACCCGGTTGGCCAGGGAACGCAGCACGGTGCGCATGCAATTGAAGGCGTAGCCAATCCCGTTAACATGGCAGATCTCGTCCCCGTAGTAGGTGGGGATGGGCACCTCGACGATCTTCATCTTCTTGCCCAGGAGTTGGATGATGATCTCCGTATCGAAGTGGAAGTCCCCGGTGTTGTAGCTGAAGGGGATTTGCGACAGAGCCTTGACGCTATATGCCCGGTAGCCCGAGTGAAACTCGGTGAGCTGGCTGCCCAGCAGCCGATTCTCCATGTAGGTCAGGATGCGATTGCCAATGCGCTTGTAGAAGGGCATCCCACCCCGGCGGGCTGCACCTGGCAGCATCATCCTCGAACCGAAGACCGCAGCGGTCTCTTCGTCTTCAAAGGCAGCAAGAATGCGAGGCAGCACTTCGGGGGCGTATTGGCCGTCACCGTGCAGCAGCACCACGATGTCGAAGTTCTGGTCGATGGCATAGCGATAGCCGAGCTTTTGGTTGCCACCGTAGCCCTGATTGTATGGCGTGGTGAAGACCTCCAGCTGGGGGATCTCTTCGCGGAGGCCCTTGGCCACCTTGGTAGTGGCATCGCTGCTACGGTCGTCGATGACGTAGATACAGCTGAGCAATTCGCGCAGCTTCTCTGGTATCCGCTGCAGAGTTGCCTTGATCAGAGTCTCGTGGTTGTAGGCGACCACGAAGACCGCGACTCGCTTGTTTCTCGCGACGCGTAACCCGGCCTCGATTTCCTGGGGCGTGAGTTCGGCTTTTTCTGGTGGAGCTTTTGCCATGACAGGGCGGCTTGCCGCCGCAGGAGCATAGCATTCTACCGCCAGCTGTCGAAATCCACGGCACATGGCTCAAGGGGGGGGCTGAAGTGGCCGAATTAACAACAATCAAGGCCCCTTGGAGGAGAGGTCGGGAGACTGAATGACAATAGGGATCTCCGCAAGCTCGTACCCCCTGCATCGTCTCGAGCAGGTCTATCACAACCTCATGCAGAATTACCGGCAGCTATCGTCCGGTCTGAGGATTGCGACAGCAGCCGATGATGCGGCCGGTTTGGGCATTTCCCAGCGACTCATGGCCTTGGAGAGGTCGGTGAATCAGGGGCGGCGGAACCTCAACGATGGTCTCAGTGCGGTCACAACTGCCGAGGCAGGCCTGGAGGGGACGAGCGAGGATCTGATCAGGATGCGGGAGCTCTCTGTCCAGGCTCAGAACGGGACTTTGAGCGCTAGCGACCGGGAGATGATCCAGCAGGAGTTCGATCAGATCGCCGCCGCGATCACGCGCTCCGCCGAGGGCACCGAGTTCAATGGACGGAAGCTCCTCAATGGGGACAGCAGTGGGCCGGAGGCTCTCGATCTCGAGGACGGCAGTCAGTACAGCGCTGATCTGTCCGTAGAGATTCAGGGGCATTCCGCAGCCGATTTGGGTGTCGAAGGTCTGGATCCGAGTCAGCCGTCCAGCTTGGACGCGATCGACGCTGCCCTTCAGCAGGTATCCCAGACACGAGCCGAACTGGGCGCCTTCAGCAATCGAATCGGGCACGGCATCGAGAACCTACGCAGCGTCGAA
Organism: Planctomycetota bacterium; assembly: GCA_021776805.1. Taxonomy (GTDB): domain Bacteria; phylum Planctomycetota; class UBA1135; order UBA1135; family UBA2386; genus JAJFFD01. The sequence goes on along the minus strand of JAJFFD010000024.1, from coordinate 26,842 downwards.
CAAGGCGCAGCTGAGGCGAGATCACGCATCATGGATCTGGATTTCGCGGCGGCCGTTGCGAACCAGACAAGAGATTTGATCGTTGGCAAGGCACAGCTGGGACTCCTGGCACAAGCCAATTTCATGCAGTCTGCGCTCTACGGAGTCATCGACTCATGAAGCCAATTAGCGATCAGAAACGAGCACAGTTCCCTCAGGAAAAGGAAGGTCGGAAGTTCGTGAAGACTCTGGAAGAAGCAGTCAAGTTTTCCCACTGGGTGATGCAACTCCAGGCCCCGGAGTACGAGCGACCGCCTCCGAACTGCGGGTTCTGAGTCCGAACGCTCATGCGCGAGTGTTATCAGGGGTAGTCACCAAGAGATCAGGTCGCCCCGCCTCGCGCAGAGATGAGCCAACTGACTACGGTCATCATCTTCTCCGCCTCACTGCGGCGTAGCAGAGAGGCTGGTCATTCCTCGAGTCGTCGGCGGCGCCAAGTGCGCCGCCGGCTGGCTTTTTGGGCCTCTCCGCGGCATTCGCTCCCTACAATCCCCGGCCCATGAGTACCTCCCCCCTGCAAGCTGCGGGCCTCTCCTTGCTGACTGGCCTCGCCCTTTCGCTTCCCTCGCTCTCCGCCCAAAACCCTGCCGCAGCGGTGGAGGGTCTGATCACCGAGAAGAGCATCGCTTCCTGCTTGCGCTTCCTGGCCGACGATCTACTCGAGGGTCGTGGCGTGGCAAGTCGGGGCGATGCGCTCTCGAGACTCTACATCGGCAGCCAGATGCAACTCTTCGGCCTGGAGCCAGGTGCTCCGGGCGGGGGTTGGAATCAAAAGGTCCCCATTCTCGGTATCACCGCGGCCGTTGATCGCCCCTTCACGGTCAAGGGGCCGAAGGGTGAGTTGAACTTCAGCGACCCTGACGACTACACCTCTTTTGCTGCGCAGGCCCAGGAATTCACCGAGTGGAAGGATGCTGAGATCGTTTTCGTCGGCTACGGCATCAATGCACCGGAGCTGGATTGGGACGACTACAAGGATGTGGATCTGAAAGGCAAGGTGCTCTTGGTCATGAACAGTGACCCGGAGACCGAGCTCTTTGCCGGCAAGACCAGGCTCTACTACGGTCGCTGGTCCTACAAGTACGAGGAAGCGGCCCGACGTGGGGCGGTGGGCGCCATAGTCATTCATACCACGCCCTCGGCTGGCTACCCCTTTCAGGTGATTCAGGCAGGCCAGGGGCAAGAGCGTTTCTGGCTGCCCTTCACCCCGGATGAGCCCACGATCGCGATTCGGTCTTGGTGCTCGGAAGATGCGGCCATGAAGATCACCGCCCTTGGTGGGCAGAATCTGGACGACTTGCGTAGCAAAGCGGAGAGTCGGGATTTTCGACCTGTGCCCCTCGGTGTCACTGCGGACCTCGCCACCCGGAACACGATTCGGGAACTGGAGTCGGGAAACGTGCTCGGCATCTTGCCAGGGAGCGACCCGAACCTCTCCGGCGAAGTCGTGGCCATTACGGCGCACTTCGATCATCTTGGGCGCGGGCGGCCCAAGGGTGAGGATGACATCTACAACGGTGCTCTGGACAACGCATCGGGAACGGCGGCGATGCTGAACATTGCTCGCGCCTGTGCCTCATTGCCCGAGCCGCCGAAGCGCACTCTGCTGTTTCTTGCGGTGACGGCCGAGGAGTCCGGTCTGCTCGGGTCTTTGTACTACGCGCGGAATCCCACCTTTCCCAAGAAGAAGATCATCGCCAACTTCAACATCGACGGGATCAACATCTGGGGAGCGACCCGTGACCTGGCCATGATCGGCTACGGTAAGAACTCGCTCACTGCCGTTGCCCATGAGGTTGCGGAGAACAGAGATCGCAAGCTAGTTGCCAACCCGGAAACTGAGTTGGGTCTGTTCTATCGCTCGGATCATTTCTCCTTTGCGCGCATCGGCGTGCCATCAGCCTTCTTCAAGGCGGGTAGTGACTTCTTTGAAAACGCAGTGTCGAGAAAGCGGGTCAAGATGTCCTACACCGCGACTCGCTATCACCAACCCAATGACGAATTCGATGAGCGTTGGCGTCTTGATGGCGCGGTGGCGGATTCACGTCTGATCTTGGAGTGCATGCTGCGGGTTGCCAACGCCCAGGAGGCGCCGACCTGGGCGCCAGGCGACGAATTCGAGAAGCTCCGCTGAGGTGGAGCCAGGTCATACGAACCTAGTTGCGCAGTTCCATGCTCGGCAGGAAGCTCCTGTCGAAGCGCTCGGCGAATTCGCGCAGGAGAACCCTCTTGTCCGGCTGTGGTCGACGGCGAAGTGTCTTGCCGTCGATCATGAGCTCGGCGCGACCCTTCTCATCAAGCATGCTTGGCTCGAGCAAGAGGCGGAATTTGCGCACCCCCCTGCTGGTGATCTGGAACTGACCAGGGGCTGAGATGCGTGCTTCGATTCTGGCACTGCGTTCGCGAGCTCGGTTGTGCATGAGCTCGCGACGTCCGGCATCGTCGAGGTCGTTCCACGCTGCGGCCGCCACCTTGATGCGGAAGTCTTCGCTGACATCGCGCTTGAAGCTCAGAATCTCCAGCCAGAAGGCCCGCGCCTCAGTGAGATTCGCGGCGACTCGAATTACAGTCTGCGGCCGCGGATTGCGGTGACTCTCAGCTAAGAATTGGCGCCAATTCACAGCATCAAAATCGAACTGGTGGCCGAGTTCAGCAAACTCCAGGAGCTTGGCGCGGGTGGATCCCAGTCTCGCCAGTTCCTTGAAGGCGAGCCGTAGATTGAAAATGAGCAGCGCGTCGTCCTTGCTGCCTTGCAAATCGCGAATGGGCAGCTGGGCGATGTTCTCCAGGTAGCGTAGGTTGTTCTGGCCCCCTTGTAGAGAGAGGCGTGGACCGCCAACCATGGGGGCGATCGCCGCGGGCAGATCCGGATAGCGCAGAGCCAGGTCCCAGGACATGTGGCCACCCCGGCTGATGCCGGCAAGGAAGACGCGGTTCTCATCGATGTTGAATTTGCGTCGAGCCCAACGGATCGCGGCACGGGCGATCTCACGCTCGCGTACGGAAAAGCGGTAGCCCGAGTTGTCCTGCGACTCGGAGGGGCAGACTACGATCATTCCGAGATCCTCTGCAGTCTGCTGCCAGCGGCTATCCTGTGATCTGCCAGTGTTGCCGGTGCCGTGGGCCATCATCAGGAGAGGGGCTGGCGAGGCAGGGTCGTAGCTCTCCGGGACATGGACGAAGACCTCGCTGGGCTCGAGCTGCTCACCGTTCCAGAGGTCGATCTCTAGTCTCTCGGTTCCTGGGGACCAGTCCTCGAAGGCGCCGAAGCTGCGCATGGCTTCCAGCCAGTCGTCGACACTCAGGTCCTTGCGGGCAGCGAGTTCATTGGCGATCCGGCGCCGAGACTCAGGGTCGACTGCGTCGACCATTCTTGCCAGCTCCGGGGCCAGGCCTTGTCCCGAAAGCAGCCCAGCCAGGGCGAAGGGGAGGGTCAGGGACAGCAGTCGCATGCTAGCCAGGGTACGCGACAGGGGCGGCTCATGGAGCCGCCCCTGCAAGCTTCTCGTGGATGGCAAGCTCTACTTGTCTGAACCTGACTTCTTCAGCTCTGCCTTGATGGCTGCCTCCAGCTCCTCCGGATGGAAGCCAAAGGGGCCACGGCCGCCGGCATAAGCGAGCTTGCCGTCCTTGCCCACCAGGTAGAGGCGGTCTGGCCAGCCCTGGTAGGCCTGATTGACCGCGTCGTCCATCTTGTCGACGACTGCCGGGATGTTTTCGATCTCCAAGGTTGCCAGACAGGTCTTGGCGACTTGCTGGCGCTCTGCGTCGCTGGTGGGATCTTCGATTAGCACCAGGGTCAATGGAGAGGGGCTGTCCACCGCGTGGGCTTCGCGGATGTAGACCACAAAAAACTGCACGTCTTCGCCGTACTTCTCGTGAAGTTCTCGCAGCTGACCAGCTGCGGCGGCGAAGGGCGGTCAAGTATGGCTGCCGAAAATGAGAGCGACGGGCTTGTCGTCCTTGAAGCTCGAGAGCCGAATCATCTCCTCTGGGTTCTGGGCGGAGGGAAGCTCCCAGTCCGGAGCAAGTTCTCCTGCCTTTGGCGGCTGAGGCCGACGTGGCGCCGCGCGGTCACGATTGCGCTGTGTGGGCAGCTCACGATCGGCGAGAAGACCGTCCTTATTACGGTCGATCTCGGCGAAGAGCGCCGACATCTCCTCAAAGGTGATCTCCCCATCACCATCGCTGTCAAACATGCCGAGCATGCCGCGGCGACCGCCGCCTCGCTGGTTCTGTCCACGACCGCCGCGGCTGAAGACCTTGCTGATCTCTTCGCTGCTCAGGGTTGCGTCACCGTTGGCGTCGGTCTCCGAAATAAAGTCATCCCATTCATCCTGGCTGACCTTCCCGTCCCCGTCCATGTCGGCACGCCCCGCGACGCCCTTGGCTGTGGTGGCGCCTCGGCTGAGGGGCATCAGGTCTGACTTGGTGAGGATGCCGTTGGCGTCCGCATCGTAGGTGTTGAACTTCTCTTCGCCGCGGTTGTATTCCTCCGCAGTGATCTTGCCGTCCTTGTTCTTGTCGTGGGTCTTGACGAGGAGTCCCCAGACAGCGTCAGGATCGTTCATGGAACGTCCGCCACGGTTGCCCATGCCGGGCCTTCTTTGGGCATCGAGGCTCGCCGCCAATAGCAGGCCCGCGCCCGCGCAGATCATCAAAGTTCGCATGTAATCACTGTCTCCATGAGGATTGAGGAAGCCGAGAATTCTAGCCTTCATTTAACCCGGGTACCGCCGCGCTCAGCCAGATACAGCATTGCGACTCCAGCCTGGGCAGCTTTCCCGGTCAGAAGTCCAGGGGACCGAGCTCTCCGTCTTGGAAGAGGTGCAGTCCATCGGTGGATGCGTAGAGCAGGAGGAGGGCATCCTCGCGTGCGCTGCGGCGCATGATTTCCATGTGCAACTCCTCTTCGCCGGGCCAGGGGAAGGCATAGATCAGATCGAAGTCAGCTAGCTCCTCACCCATCTCCTCATAGGCCGGATCACCTTCGGTGGTGGTGAGGAAGTCGGCGCTCTGGTACTGCAAGTCATCCTGCAGTTCACTGGGGACGTAGGAGCCTTGGATGAAGGTTGCTTGCGATTGAAAGCGCTCCGCCATGTCTTCGGCTCTTGCCAGCATCCTGGCGTTGCGCTCGATGCCAAAGGCCTCGTAGCCCAGAAGATCCGCCATGATACTGATGGTGCCGACCCCGCTGCCCCACTCGAGGAACTTCTCGGCCCGAGGGCGAAGCTTGCGGAGGGCGGCTGCTACGCGGCGGTAGTCGGCGTGGACCAGTGGGTGGAATAGGTCACCCTCCTCAGCAATGAAGTCCGCGAAGGCTTTCTCCCCGGCGCAGGCTAGCTCTTCCATGGGGGGCATGGTTCGAAGGTCTCGCGACTACTTGTCCGGGCGTTGATGCCAGTCGGCGAGGAGTTTGCGCTCTCGATCGGCCTTCATGCCGGAGCTGCGCCAAACATGACCAGGCCGCTCCTCTTCGTGCCAGTCCAAGGTAGCGCGAATCGTTTCGCCCACCGGCCGGGTCACCAGTCCATTTGCAATGGCCTTGCTGACATCAAAGTGGCCGCGAGTCCCCGTGGGCAGGTACAGAGGCATTTCTGTATAGGGGCGGACCATGTGCTCACGGAGAAAACGGTCCGATAGCCATGTGAAGCTGGTTTCGTTCGCACCGAGCACGACTTTGCAGCCATGCAGCAGCTCCTGCATGCTCAAGCGGCCTTGGAATCCGACAGCGTTGTAGGTGCCGGTCTGGTTTCGATCGCAGAGATCGATGACCCAGTTGCCGAGGTCGCGCACGTCGATGAACTGTACTTCACCATCGGGGTTGCCGGGAGCCAGCACTTCGCCGCCGCGCTTGATGCGCACCGGCCAATAGGTGAAGCGATCCGATGCGTCGCGCGGACCGACGATCAGGCCAGGGCGGATCTGAGCGACCTGCCCAGGAAGCACCGACTCCGCGGCCTGCTCGCAGAGAGCCTTCATGGCGCCATAGTGCTCAAAGGACTGTCGAATCGTGCGCACCTTGGCGACCACCGAAGGCTCCACGCTGGTCACCGCCGTGTTCTCGCCGACCATTGCGGCGGATTGGTCGGCATAGACGGAGACGGTCGAGATGAAGGCGTAGCAGCCGATGTTGCCTTTCAAGGCTTGGGCGCTGGCGCGAACTTGGCGAGGGACATAGCCCGATGTATCCACGACCATGTCCCAGGAGCGCTTGCGCAGGCCGTCGAGTTCATCCCTGTCCCGATCTCCCTTGATCAGCTCGAGCTCGGGGAACATGTCCGGAGCACTCTGCCCCCGGTTGAAGAGGGTGATTTCGAAGCCCTTCGCCTTTGCGGCGGCCACCACGGCCGGGCCCAGGAAGCGCGTGCCACCCAGGATCAGGAGCTTCTTGCCCTCGCCGCTTGGCGTCCCTTCAGTGGGCTCCTCGGCTGGCCGGGACGCGGTTTCGGAGGCGACCTGACAGGCAAAGGGAAGGGCCAATCCGGCCCCGAGAAATCCTCGTCGCGTGCTAGTCCCTGACATTGTGGGCAGCATACGGCATGTTGGTGCCCACTGTTTGCGGCTAGCCCGGATTGCATTGAACTCCCGTCCGTCCTTTCTCCAAGTAGAAAACCTTCACCAGCCTGATGGCTGGCTCAGTCCCGGCTACCTTTGCATCGATCGCAGGGGGGTCATCACTTCCGTGTCCGGAGAGAAGCCGCGGGATTGGCAGGAAGGCGAGGCGCTGAGTCTCGCTGGATACGGACTGCCGGGCATGGCCAATCTCCACTCGCACGCTTTCCAACGGGCCATGGCCGGCTTCGCCGAGCAGCTGAGCAGCCAGGCGGCAGATGACAGTTTCTGGACCTGGCGTGAGAACATGTATCGCCTGGCTGCCTGCATCGAGCCGGTGCAGATGCAGGCAGTTGCTGCGCAGGCCTTCATGGAGATGCTGCAGGGGGGGATGACTGCGGTTGCAGAGTTCCATTATCTGCATCGTGCAGTGGGGGGCGCGGCATACGACGACCCGGCAGAAATGAGTATGGCCGTGCTCGCGGCAGCGGAGGAGGTCGGCATAGGCATCACGCATCTCCCCGTGCTCTACCTGCATGGTGGCTTCGGGATGGATTTGCGAGCGGAGCAAGCGCGCTTCGACAGCGGCAGTGTGGAAGCGTATCTGTCGCTGCTCGAAGGGATAGAAAGCAAGCTGGGCGCCGATTCCCCAGCTAGAGTCGGCATGGCGGCACACAGTCTCAGAGCCGTGTCCGCAGAGGAGTTGCAACTGGCCCTCGCTAGCGCCGGCCCTCGCCCCATGCACATCCATATTGCTGAGCAAGAGGCCGAGGTCGAGGACTGCCGCGAGCGGCTTTCAGCCCGGCCGGTGGAGTGGTTACTCGAGCACTGTGCGGTGGATGAAAACTGGTGTCTGGTGCATGCCACTCATCTGAGCCCTGCAGAGCGACGGGGAATCGCCACATCGGGAGCAGTGGTCGGTCTTTGCCCGAGCACCGAGGCCAATCTCGGTGACGGCATCTTTCCTCTTCCAGAGTTCCAGTCAGAGGGTGGAGCCTGGGGAATCGGCAGTGACAGTCAGATCCGAATCTCGGTCAACGAAGAGCTGCGTCTCCTCGAGTATTCCCAACGCCTGACTCGCCGCCGGCGCAACTTGGCTGCCAGCCTGAAAAGCAGTCTGCAGGCTCACACGGGTCGGGCCCTCTTCGATCAAGCACTTGCGGGCGGGCATCAGGCCCTGCAGCGCAGAGCTGGTGCGCTTACTCCTGGTCGCCTGGCCGACCTCTTTGTCCTCGATGCGGAGCATCCCCGCCTACAGGGTCATGGCCCAGATACGATCCTCGATGCCTACGTGTTCTCTGCGGGGGAAGCTGTGGTCCGTGACCTAATGGTGGCTGGCCGAGTCTTGATCAGGGATGGGCAGCACAGAGGAGAGGCCAAGATCGCTGCAGAATTCGCGCGCGTGATGGCCGACCTGGGCAGGCAGCTGGGATGATGGAGGACAGTTATCTTGTCCGTGAACCAAGCGCCCCGGAGGTTCCGCTTCTGCTGAGCATTCCGCACTGCGGCGAGGAAGTGCCCGCGGGAATTCGACAACGTTTCGCCAGTGAGAGGATCTCGAAGCTGCCGGACACGGACTTCCATCTCCAGAGGCTCTACGACTTCGCTCCCGAACTGGGAGTGCGCACGATCTACGCACGCTTCAACCGGTATGTGGTGGACTTGAACCGGCCAGCGGACCGTAGGCCTCTGTATGCGGGTCGGGATGAGACCGCCTTGTTGCCCACCAACAGTTTTGCCTCGGAAGCGATCTATCTTCCCGGCCATGAGCCCGATGAGGCAGAGATCGCCGAGCGCATCGCCGTCTATTGGCAGCCATACCATGATCGCTTGGCAGCAGAATTGGCCGCCTTGAGGGAGCGGCACGGCCACGCCCTGCTCTTCGATGCGCACAGCATCCGATCTCGCGTGCCGCGCTTCTTTGACGGCGAGCTGCCTGGCCTGATGTTAGGCGACGTGAATGGCGAGGCCGCTGATAGCCGGCTGAGCACGGCAGTCTTGGCCGTGCACGCGCAGAGTGGCTATTCCTGGCGGGCCAACGATCCCTTTCGTGGCGGTTACATCACGCGCAGCCTTGGTGATCCGCAGAACGGGATCCACGCTCTGCAGCTGGAGATGAGCCAGCGCCTGTACATGGATGAGGCGGAGCCCTATGAGTACTTGCCTGAGCTGGCGGAAGAACTGCAACCGACTCTACGGGCTAGCCTCGAGGCCTTCGTCAGCGCTGCTCGCGAGCTATAGGTCGAGATTCTTGACGAAGGCCTGACCCCAGCCCACAAGTTTGCCATCGCGGAAGGCCACAGGGGTGAGTTCGTCGTCGGCGATGATGTTGTCGCGCTTGCTGACGTGAGTGAGGTAGGAGAGGATCAGGATCGGGCTACCGGTTTCGCTCGTGTAGCTTTCGGTCTTGTAGGGGCTATCGATCCAGCCCAGGTTGCTACCTACCCAGGAGGCGCTGCTTCCCATGATGTCTTCGGCTGCTTCTCGATCCATGCCCAACTCGAGCATGTTCAGCTTCCGCCGGTTCTCGGATCGGAGCTCACGAATGTCGACCCGATCACCGTCTCTGATTTCGTCAAACTGCATTTCGTCCGCGTCAACGCGAATGATGCAGCTGCTCAGGCAGAAGCCGGGGAAGAGGAGGAGGATGGCAAAGAAGGACAGTTTGCTGAGACTGCGCATGATCATGGTTTGGGGAGGCCCTGGGTAGCCTCTCCAAACTCGGACTTGTCGGCAAGCTCAGCGTTTCTCTTTCTTGATGTCGCTCCCAGGCTCCGCATACCGGTCCGCGGAGATCAGGATGAGCGGGTAGCGGCCATCGCTGAGGGGGCCTGGGAAAACCGCGGCGGTGCCCATACTTAGGGCGATTGTGGTGTCGATCTCGATGGTCTCGATGCGGGGCAGGCCGATGGTCCCGACCTTGTCCGTGCCAGGAATATCGATCTCCACCGTTCGGTCTTCCTCGGTGACTTCACGCAGGATGAGCTTGCAAGAGATCCCGACCATGTTGTCGCCGAGATTGGCAGCCTGGCCCTCGAGAATCACGCCTTGGTCGACGGTCTCCAGAACCGGGTCTGCGAGAAGGACGCCATCGACCATGTCCACCTTGAAGTCCTTCACGTAGGTGATGGGTTTGATGGTCGAGATGCTGAAGCTCTGTTGGCTGTAGACCGTCACCATGGGTGCGACCATGATATCGATCTTGCCGGCGCGGAGTTTCATCTGGAAGCTCTCCAGTTCCTCGCCTTCCTGCAGGATCTTGGGTTGGTCACCAATTTCGAGGCGGGCAAGTCCCTCCGCGTCGGCAGAGATGATCTGTGCACGGATGTTTACCAGGCGCGGCTTCTGCTCAGCTTGTCGATGTAGGTAGCCGGCGATCCAGGCCTGCTGCTCAGGACGAGCGGTTACGACCAGATGGCTGTTGCCCACGATCTCCAAGTCTTCGTTGCCAACCAGCATCGGCTGAACAAAATTGCGAAGGGTGAGTTCGAGGCTGCCGCTGATGCTCTCGAGCCTCGCTTGCCGGGGCGCGGCTTCGAGGTCTTCCAGATCCCCATAATCGATGAGTATTTCCAGGAGTGGGCGGATGTCGTAGGTGTGGAGTTCCCGGGACGGATCGCCGGGGATGGGCTGCTTGCCGAGTTGTTGCTCCTGCGCACTCAGGCCGATGCAGCAGATGACTGTGGCGGCGCATGCCTTGTTCAGAAGGGGATTCATTGCACTGTCCTCGAAGCGTGAAAGGAAAGAAGTCGGTCGGTTCGGGGTGAGAGCTTGCGTTGAGTGAAGCGCCACTCCTGAATTCGGGTCTCACGCTGCCTGGCTTGGGAGCCGTCATAGACCATGATCTGCCGCCCGAGAGGGGTGCCAGTTTCTACTCGTATGCGAAACTCGAGGATGCGGCTCTCCCCAGCGAGAGGCTCCTCCCTTGTCTTGGCAGCCCGGTCCGGGTCTCCCATGAGGCTCAGGACTGTGGCGCCGAGGGCGAACAGAATGAGCGTGGCCGCGGCAAGGAGGAGAGGTCGTCGTGCTCGTCTTGCAGCCTTGCTCTGCAGGTCGAGCTGTGTTTGACGGATGGTCGCCGCCTCCGCCAGCAATTGCGGATGCTCTTCGAGGAAGTCGACGATGCGCAGGTCATCGAATGGGTCCTGCCGCCGGTCCGAAATCTCCTGGAAGAGGTCCCAGAACTCACTTTGACCCGGGTTCATTCGCTGTCTCCTTGGAGTTGTTCTTGGGCAAGCTTGCGGCGACTGCGGTGCAGGATGGACTTGACCGTGCCGACAGGAAGTCCCTTGGAGTCGGCGATCTCCTTGATGCTCTCGCCGTCGCGATGAAAGCGCAGGATGAAGCTGCGTTCACGTTCGCTGAGTTGCTCGAGCGCCTGGCGGATTTCCAGGCTCCGTTCTGGCGGGCAGGTGCGTCGGTCCTCATAGCCATTCGGGTCCGAGCTCGCCGACTGTGGTTCGCGCCCGGCGAGGCGGCGCGCATCCAAGAAGCAGCGAAAGGCGATGCGTTGCAACCAGGGTCCGATCGCCTTTTCGCCCTGATAGGAGTCTCGGTACTGCCATGCACGGGCCAGGGTCTCCTGGGCCAGATCCTCGACCTGTTGACGATTGCGGCAGAGTCGAAGAATGAATGCGCGCAGCCGGGCATGCTCCGCCTGGAGCAAGCTGGCTAAATCCGGGTCACTTGGTTTGCAGGCCTGTGGCATCGGCTTCAGGGGTACATACCTTCATGGCGAGCCATGGGTTGCATCGACCGAATCTTTGTAAAGCACGTATTTACAGATGCTTGAGGACTCTAGCCGGGAAAATCCAGGGAAGCCGCCTGCGCTTTGCAGCAAGTCTCCCCTGAGAAGGCATGCAGTGGATGCAGGATAGAAACCAGGAGACCAAGATGCACAAGCCAGCAGTAGTCGGAGTATTCGTTCTCGCCAGCAACCTGTTCTGCAGCGGCATCTGCCCCGCGCAAGAAGCTGGTGGCAATGCAGAGCAGCCGGTGAGCGCAGAAGAGAAGGCCGGAGAAGCCAGCGCAGTTGGTAGCGCGATCCACTGTGAGAGTGCTCTGCAGTTCGAAGCCAGGGACGAGGGAGGCATGCTCAAGGCCGAGGTCAGCTATGACGCGGAGAGCTTTCTGGCCGCCGTTCTCATCTCGGCTTCCGAGGAGAGCTTCCTCTATGGCGAGGACCAGATCCTGATCGGCTCACTCGCCAGCCTCGGTGCCAGTGCCGAATCGAGCTATGTCGCGGACATCGATCTCAATGGCTACGCCGGTCCGCTTTGGATGCAGGTCCTGCTTTTGACCGATGATGGTCGGCTTGTCGCCAGCGACATTCGCCCGCGACAAGCTGCAGAGCAGCAGCCGAGCCCGGGGCCGGCGAATGAGATTCGTTACCAATTGGCAGTCACTGAAGGCATCCCTGCGACCTACGACTTCGCTGCGGAATACGAAGCCAATAGCGACGGTTACGCCCTGGAGCTTGCACGCGTCGAGAACAGCTGGGACCGGACCGACATCTATCTGGTGCTTGTCATGCCCGGTTTGGGTGGCGGCATGCTGGACATCGTCGAGAGCCATGCGGTCCATGCCAATCTCGGATCGGAACCGGGGAGCAAGATCCGCATCTATGTCGCCTCCAGAACCCAAGACGAGGACGGTGAGGATCTGGACTACCAGCTACAGGAAGAGTTGGATACCTAGACTGCTCGTCTAGAGGTTCAGATTTGGGTCGTCGGCAACCTCGGGGAGGTCGACGACCCCTTCCACTTTGCGGACTTCCTCAACGCTGGGCGCGCTGAGATCGAGGATCTGGTGATCACTCTCGCTGAGTTGATCGCCGCCTGGGCTGGTCAGGATCTCGACCACTGGCTCATCGAGGCTATTGGACTGCTTGATCACCCGCGCGATCTCGCCACTCTTGAGTTGGATGATCTGGCCGGCGGGAAACAGTCCGGTTCTCTGAATGAAGCAGCGCAGGAGATGTTGGTCAAAGTGCCCCTTCATCCCCAACATCACCCGATAGGCATCCGGAGGCAGCATGCGTGGGCGATAGGGACGATTCGCGGTGAGCGCCTCGAAGACATCGCAGATCTTGACGATCTCCGTGCCGGTGGAGGGCATGTACTTGTGCCGCGTGTGGGGGTAACCGCCCTCATGTCGAAGTCGATGGTGACCGAAGGCGACGGTGACAGCGAGGGGGTCAGCCCCGTGATCCATGAGCATCTCGCCGCCCTTCTCGGCATGCTTTTGGACTTCTATGAGCTCGTCTTCTTCGAGAGCTGCTCGTGAGAGGACCAGCTCCAGTGGAATAAGGGCCTTGCCCACATCATGGAGCATGGCGGCGTTGCCCAGGCGCACGATCGTCTCCACATCCTCGGTCATGGTGCAGGCGAGATTCATTGCCAGGACGGTGACGCGTACCGAGTGTCCGAGAGTGAAGGCATCATCCTGCTCATAGCTGGCCAGGTTCATCAGTGGGCCGTCTTGAGTCTGCATGAGCTCGTACATGCGTTCGACATGGTTGCGGACCATGTCGAGGCTGATGCGCCGGCCAAGACCGATGTCCACGGTCATGTCCTGGAGTATCGCGATCCCGGTTTGGTAGACGCGAGCGGCTGGGCCGAGGGTTGAAGACACAGCCTCGGGTTTGACGTCTTTGTCGCCCAGGCTCAGGGGATCATGCAGCTTGATATCCACGCAACCCTGGCCACTGAGCAGTGCATTGACCGAGCGGAAGTCCTGGCCTGAGACTCTTGGCCCTGCGAGAGCTTCGAGGAGTGAACTGATGTGCTCTTTGGTGGCGCCAGCGTGGAGTTCGAGGCCGCTCGCCCCGAGATTGCCAAGTGAACGGATCAAGCGCGAAGCGGAGAGGCTTGCACTCAATAGCGGTTTGTCCTGGAAGACCAACAGGTCGTCAAGCACCGCGAGGCAGAGACTGTCCTGTCCGAGTTGATGGGTGAGATCGAGCAGCTGATGCTGCAGCGAATCCACGGTCTCCTGCACCTGCGGGTGATTGCTGTGGTGGACATCAGTGCCCAGGAGCGCGGATACGAGCTCGTCGATCAACGCAGTGACGGTCCTCGTCGAGCTCTTCTTTGCTACGGGCATGACAGGGCTCCTCTTGGATTAGTCACCGACCATCTCCTGAAGTGTTTCCACTGCTGCCTGCCGCTCGGCCCGAGCAATCTTGCTGAGTCGCAGGAGTTTCGTGGCTGTGCTGAGCTTCTTGAGCAGCTTGATGGATTCGAGGGAGGGGAGGTATCGCAACGATCGAATCGCATAGATTCGCCGCTCCGCCTGCTCTGGATGATTGGCAGAGTCCTCGATGAACTTTCGCACGAGGAATCCCGAGAACTCCCTGAGCTTTGGGTTGCCATGGAAGACTGACTTGAGTTCGCAGAGATCCCTCAGGTAACCCGAAGGGATTAGCGTGGGTGGATTGATGGCTCGAAGAGCCGCTGCCTCCGCCGCCGGGAACTCTTGTTTCCGCAGGTATTGGGTGACCGCTGTGCGCGACCAGGCAGGTCCGTGGGCCGCGATGATGCTGATCATTGGCAGGACTTCGTAAGTGCCGACCGCGGCGATCATTTCCACTCGCGAGGGAGTCAGGATGCCGCCATCGGAGATCAATGTCTCTGTGGCGGCTTCGAGGCGTTCAGGTTTGATTGCGAAGCATACATCGCGCAGGGCCTTCTGATCCCGGGGCCTCCTCGGTGAGAGAGAGTCGACGAACAGGGTGAAGTTGTCCGGGAAGCTGAATGCGATGACGTCAGGGCGGAGATACTCGTTCTTGCGGAGCAAATCGGCACGGCCACTCTTCTGAAGGAACATCACCATGCTCCGATTCTGGGAGCTGAACTGCTCCTCGCCTTCTGGAGCCGAGTCGAGATAGGGCTCGAGGACTTTTAGCATGCCTGGTGAGGGAGACTGGAGCATCGCGAGAATTCGCTTCCCCAGACGTTCCGCGGTCTGCTCGTTCAGCTCCTTCATGTAGCGGTGCAAGTACACGCCAAAGAGCTCTGATTCCTGGCGGCTGTCATCAGCGACGAGCCCGAGCATTGCTGATGTTGGTAGTCGCTCGATGTCCTCGATGAGAGTGCCTAGTTCTGCGTCGCACTTGGGCGGACCCTGGGGAGTGATCCCATGCGCTGCCTCATCAGTCTCACCTCTTGCCGGTGCTGGCGAGAAGGCCAGGGGCGATGCGGCCATCTCTGGACGGGGCGGAGTTGATGGTGGTTGTGCTCGAACTGGCGCCTGATGATGAGATGGTCTGGGGTCCATTTCAGGAGGAGGCTCCTCCTGGCTGGCGGGTATGGGGATCATTCCGAAGAACTCTCCACCCCAGATACTCTCGTAGTCCAAACCCGCTTCTTCTTCGCAGCGACGAAGCACGGTTGCAAACTCTTCGATGGCGTTGGTGTCGATGTCAGGCGCTACCTCGACACCGGCGAGCTGGGCCTGCTCGAAACAGTCACGAATCCATCCCGCCAATTGACCGGGAGCCTTGACTGGCATGCAATTGAGTTCGATGTCGCCTCCGCGGAGGCTTACCGACAAAGCTGCGCCACCGGAGATCCATGCCTGACAATGACTCAAGAACTCGTCGCGGGCCTCGATCACTCTTTGGTTATTGACCGGATAGATGAAGCTCGCGCGCATCAAGGCAGCTAGTCGGTACACAAGGGCAACGCTGGCCCGAGTTTCCCCCTTGTTCGTGCTGCTGCGACGGATCGACATGATGCTGGCCTTCCGGTCTCGCAAAGCGATCCGGTAGACGGTCCTTGTCATCTAAATCGAACCTTTCGAGGCCTTGCCCTTAGCCTGCCGTGAGTTACTGCCGCTGGCTTGGCATGGGGCAAGATCCACGAGTCCTCCCTCACAGGAGTGGCTTCAAGTTCTGAGCCGCCGATTGGCCCATGGCAGTGCAGGCTCTGGATAGCCGTACAGCTGCAGTCTCGGATTGCCGATCACTGTCCATATCCTGGACAGAGCCAACGCATGACCTTCTCCGGCAATTCACGTGGAATCAGCCTGACCGATGTGCTGCAAAACATCGCCGGGAATCAGGCCACCGGAACCCTGCAAATTAAGGGTCGGCAAGGTGATCGATTCCTGCGCATCGAGAGCGGTGCCATCGCGGGATTCTCCATGGGCCAGGGCAAGGGCCTGCCAATCGTCGAACGGCTTTGCCGGATGGGCTACGTCGAGGAGAAGGCCGTGCAACGGCTCATGACCCGGAAGAAGCGCTCACGCAAGGCGGCCTCAGCCCTTCTTCTGGAAGCCAAGCTGATCAGCGAAGAGGATCTCAAGGCAGCGGTGAGCGAGCAGATCGAGGAGTGCATCTTCGAGCTCTTGCAAATCAAAGATGCCGAGTTTTCCTTCACTGAGGGCGCTCCTCCTTCTCGAGTTTTTGGAATCGAGCAACGGCAGCTCGCACTGAAGCTGCTCGTTGGCCCCATTCTCATGGAGGCTGCGCGTCGCAATGACGAATGGGGGCGGATCAACAAGATCGTCACCTCGGAGCGCGATCTGTTCGTTCTACTCGAGGGCTGGGACGAATTCGAATTGGAGGATCTGCAAGCGGAGATCACGCCCTATCTCGATGGGCGCACGGACATCGGCGATCTCATGGGTATCGTTCGAGCTTCACGCTTCGATTTGATGAAGGCGATTTGCGACCTCTGTCATCTTGGCGTCGCGCGGCCGAGCACCGCAGACGAGATCGAAGGGGCGGCGAGGGATGCCATGGAGGCTGGCAACGGCACGGAAGCCGTCCGCCTCCTGCAGCAGGCGCTGACCATCGAGCGCAGCAACCGGGCTCTCCGTGAGGAGCTGGCAGTGTTGCTGATCGAGTTGGGTCGCAACAAGGATGCTGCCGGCGAGTTTGCAACCCTCGGCTTTCAGGCGGATCAGGATGATGATCATCATGCGGCTCTGAAGCACTACGACCATGCCGCCACTCTGCATCCGGAGGATCTGCCTCTGCAGGAGCAGCGCCTGGAGATCGTCCGCAAGATCGGCGATACCGAGAAGGTCGTCGAAGTAGCGCTTGAGCTTACGGATCTCTACACGCGGATGGGTCTCGCCGATCGCGGCAGAGAACTGCTACAGACCTGTCTCGAGGAGAAGCTGCTGCAATCGCGCAGCGAACTTCTGGTCAAGCTGGCTGAGCTCGAACTCTCCGTCGGTCATGGGAAGGAGTCAGCCAAGATCTTCCTGCGTCTTGCCGACAAGACTCTGGGCAAGGACGAAGCCCAGGGTCTGAGTTACTTGCGCGCGGCGAGAGAGGGTGTGCCGGAGGATGAGTCTCTGGCTGAGCGCATCGAGTCAATCGAAAGTGGTCGCGAAGGTCGTCGCCGTCGACGTCGTCGCCGACTTGCGAGCTTGGCAGCGACAGTCGCTGTCCTCTTCGCCATAGGATCCGCTGGAGTCATGGAGTACGTGGCTTCGCGTCATCTACTCGATGCAATGGATGGCAGTCTCGGAGGGATGGATGATCCCGAGGCTGTGCAGGCGCTGAGTGAACTTCAGGAGATGAGTCCGCAAATCGCCTGGACCCCCAGTGGTCGTCGCGCTGATCGCCTGCTCGAAAGGCTGGTAGATAGAAAGCTCGTCAAGGTCGACGAATACTTGGGTGCGGGCCAGTATCAGGCGGCGCTTGACCTGGTGACCGATCTGCAGAGCCACCTGCAGCGCGCTGATCTGCGCGAAGTCTGCGTGCAGATGATTGCTCGGGTCGAGTTCGAGCATGCTGCTTGGGAGACTTTGAACCGAGCCGAGCGCTACGGAGACAAGTTCAGCGAGGACTTCGACATGCTCGCTGCCATGACGGACGGGCGATACCTCGACTTCCATTGCCGACAGTTGCCGAAGATCAAGAACTTGCAGGCACGGCGCGCGGTTTTGCGGGCGCTGCTGCAGATGGACAATCCACGGAGTTTTGCCGTGGTTGCACTCTGCATGCTCAAAGAAGACGATCGACAGAGCTTGCACTTGCAGCGGGAGATTCTCAGTGCTGCGTCGAATCACCGAGGTCAGGGTCGCTCGGGCAACTGGGAGAGCATCTTTGCTGAACTCGAGTTGGCCGAGTTGCAGCCAGAAACCAGCGAACGGGCGACGGAGATTCTCAGCCTTCTTCGGGACTGAGACCTTCCTGCGGGTAGCCTCTGGCCCGTGTTGCTACTTGGACTTGCTACCGTCTTCCTCTGCCTGGTGTCCCTGGTCTCTTCGGCTTTGGTTCTCCTGATCAGAAGGCTCGCAGGCGGTGCCCCGCTACCGGGCTACTGGCGCCGCGTTCTGATCATTCACCTGCTGCTCATTCCCTTTTATCTCTTCGTAGTCGTGCCGGTGAGTCTCGGCATGATCGCGCCCAGCCTTGTAGGCACGCGGCCGGATGAACGCTTCTATGCAGGACCGTGGATCCGGGCGGATGGCAGCTGGCAGTTGCAGAGGCGACAGGGCTCTGGACAGGCGAGGCTCAAGAAGGCAGAAGACCTGCGTCCGGTCGAGGAGTTCCGACGGGACATCGAATCAAGCGATGGTCTACAGCTGCGTGGATACTTGATCCCGCCCCTGGCTCCGGCCAATGGGGTCACGGTTCTCTTGGTACACGGTCTCTTCCGCGGCGGCTTGGAGCTCGAGCCCATCGCCGCCATGTTCCGCGAACTCGGTGCGGAGGTGATGTTGCTCGAGCTGCGTAGCCACGGAGCCAGCGAAAAGAGCAGCTTCAGTTTTGGGCCTCGTGAGTCCTTGGATGTCATCGCGGCGGTTGAGTGGTTGCAGGGCCAGGGTCGTGAGAAGATCGCGCTCTTTGGTATCAGCCTTGGAACTGCGGCGGTGGCCTTGGCCTGCGATCGGCTCGAGGGCATCTCGGCCTTGGTGCTCGAAGCGCCCATGGGTGAGTTTCTCGAGACTGCTCATGGCATGCTCGGTCTGGGGCGAATGGGAATCCCGCAGCCGTTTCGCAGCATTATGCTCACGGCGCTGGGATGGCGTTTGGGGATCGACTGGGAGGAGGTGCGCCCTGGTGATCATCTGGCCGCCTTGTCCGCAGACATTCCGGTGCTCCTCATCGGCGGCGGTCTGGACCAGCGCATGCCACCGGACTCTGTGCGCGCGATCTACGCATCTCTGGCCACTCGCGAAGACCTCAAGGAACTCTGGATCCGGGAAGACTCGGGGCACGGTGCGGTCTCGCAGGACGATCCAGAGGGTTACCGCCGGCGCTTGGCCCAGATCCTCGACCAAATTCGCTAAGCTGATGCGCGTTGAGCGATCCCATGATTGAAGAGAAACCCGAGGAAGAGGTCGACCTGGACGCGCGCAACCAGGACTTCATCGCCTACGAACAGGTCGAGAAGAAGCAGGACTATCGGCTGGCTGAGGCCGAAGGTGAGGAGCGCTTTGACGAGGACTACCGGATCAAGGTCTGCGACATGAGCGGGCTTCTGGCTGGCGATCCAAAGGCGAGTGCAGACTTCGTGCAGGAGCTGGGCACCGCAATGCGGGATATTGGCTTCGCGATCCTCACCGGGCACGGCGTCGCAGCAGAGACTTACAAGCAGGCTGAGCAGTCCGTGGCCAGAGTCTTCTGCGAGCCTTCTCAGGGCGAGAAAATGCGCTTTCGCGCGGCCCGTTTTGGCGCCATCAATCAGGGCTATTTTCCGATCGAGGAGACCTCGGACATTCACCCGGACTTGGTGGAAGGCTGGGTCTTCTGCCGGCGCGCCTTCGCCATGGGGTCGGATCAGGTGCCAGTGGAGAAGTTTTGGCCGGCTGCGGAATATGAGGCCGCATTCAGGCCGATGATGCAGGCGCATGAGAAGTTGTTCCTGCCCATCATGCAGAGCGTGCTGAGTTTCTTGGGAGTTGATCCGCAGCTCTATGACGAGAAGCTCAGGGATACGAACTTTGCCCTGCGATTGAACTACTATCCGCCGCTTACTCCCGAGCAAGCTGCCTCGGGGAAGGGACGCCTCCTCGGCCATGAGGACGTGACCCTCTTCACCATGCTGCCGGCGCCGAGCAGCGAAGGCTTGCAGGTCTTGAATCGTGAGAACTTCTCCTGGGTGCGGGTGCAGGCGCCGCCGGGATCGATCATCTTGAATACGGGCGACTACATGCAGCGCATCAGCAATGACCTGCTGCCTTCGACCACTCATCGGGTGAGTCAGCCAAGGGAGTCGGCAGGGTCAACTCAGGCGCGGATCTCCTTTCCGACCAACGTCTACTTGCGCGAGGATGAGATGCTCGAGGTTCTCCCCGGTCTCGGGGAGCCGAAGTATGCGCCAATCAAAGCGATCAACTTCCACACACGAACTACCGCGAAGTACTACGGCGACGATTACTCGGTGGATGAGTAGAAGGCTAGCCAGTTCCTTCAGGGCTGCCCGCGGCGATGCATGGCCCGCTTCGTAAGGGCGTAGAGGACCGAGCCGATCAGCACCCAGACCAGGAAGAGCTCGGAGGTGGTGAAACGCCTCTCGGCGAAGAGCTTGCCGGTGATCTCCTCCAGGTCGCCGCTAACTTGAAGAATGAGCAGGGCGGACATGGCCAGAATGGAAAGACAGGCGGAGATGATCTGGACCGGGCGTGAGA
This sequence comes from Planctomycetota bacterium, assembly GCA_021776805.1. GTDB lineage: Bacteria > Planctomycetota > UBA1135 > UBA1135 > UBA2386 > JAJFFD01. The sequence continues at coordinate 6,655 of JAJFFD010000024.1, read as the reverse complement.
TGCCACTCTGCTGCTCTGCGTACAAGCTCGGGTTACGCGAAGGCAACAGAAGCAGGGCAAAGCTATGCAGCCCGTAGAGCGCAAATAGGGCGAAGACCGCGATCCCCAGTGCCAGGTGTAGCTGGTCTGTCACCAGAAGCAGAGCGATGATGAGCAGGGAGAGGTTGAGTCCGCGCTGCGGGATGCCAGTCCGTAAGGTCAGTGCTGAGAACCAGGATGGTAGAGACTCATCTTTGGCGAGCATGTAGGCGATGCGCGCCGGCACGATGAGAGAGGCATTGAGGGATGTCGCCGCCGCCATCATGCCGCCAACGGCGACCAAGGCCGCAGCACCGCCAGGCAGGTAGACCGAGGCTACCGCCGCGAGTGGAGCGCGACCTGCGTCGATGCCGCCCTCCGGGCGCACGCCGAAGGCAACCAAGGCGATGAGCAGGAAGATGACCGTGGTGGCGATGATGCCCCGCAAGAAGACCCCCGGTAGCCGGCGATTGCTGTCTTTGACTTCACCAGCAGCGTGGGCGAGGGATTCGAAGCCCGCAAAGGCAAAGAAGAGGGGCGGTAGGCTGAGCGCGAATCCGGAGAAACCCTGAGTAAAGAATGGGCTGTAGTTGTCCAGCTCGATGGCGAAGAGTCCGGGCACTACCAGGACCAAAATGGAGAGCCCGAGGAGGAGGCACATCCATACCTGGGCACGTCCGATCCAGCGCACGCCGGAGGAATGGACGGCGAAGAAGAAGAGTAGCCAGAGGCCGGCGACCAGCTTGGTGGGGGAGCCCTCGTGCAGCTCGTAGAGCCCCAGGAGGGAGCAGAGTTCCAGGCTGTATTCAGCCAGGGCATTGGCGAGGTAGGCTCCCGCGCCGAGGTAGGCAATCAGCTTCAACCAGGTGCCGATGAAGGCCAGGCGCTTGCCACCCAGGGTTCGGGAAATGTGACTGTACTCACCCCCTGGCTCCCGGCCCAGAGAAGTGGAGAGGTAGACCGCGTAGGCCACCGAAGTGGTCAGGATCGCCGGCGCCAAGACCAGCAGGCCGAGGATCCCGCTAGGGCCCGTCTGCTGGTAGGTGTCGCTGATTACCTTGAAGATCCCCGCGCCGATCAGGGTGCCGATGAGCACCGCGTAGGACTCCAGACTGCCGAGATCTCGGCGAAATCCCCCCTCCTGGCTGCTCTCCCGCTCTTCGGTCAATTACTGATCCTCTTTGGCTGGACCAGTTTGTAGAGTACCGGCCGTTGAATGTCGCCCTTCCCTTGGGCCGGGATAGGCGCTGGATTCAGACTGGCCCCTTTCCACCATTCAGGAGTCTCCGGTTGCAGACCGAACGGCAATCCGGCCAGCCGCAGGGGCGAAGCCTACGTCTTCCCTGGGAACTCTCCCGGGGTACTCAGGCCTCTGCATCGAGCCGCACCACTGTTTGTTTCTTTGGAATCGCGGCCCTGCTGATCCTCTCACTCATGGTCGGTGTGCCTGCCTTTGCGGCAGAACAACAAGCCATCCTCGATGCGATTCGACAGGTGGAAAGTGGCGGCGAGGCGAACCCCCCGAGGGGAGATGATGGCAAGGCTCTAGGGCCCTTCCAGATTCATCGGATCTACTGGCAGGATGCGGTTGCCTTCGATCCGCAGTTGGGGCCAGAGGCTGGTTACAGCTACGAAGACTGTGCCGATCGCTTCTATGCACAGTTGGTCGTCAAGGCCTACATGCTGCGGTGGATTCCTGAGGATTGGTCACGCGCCAATGCCGAGGTCATCGCCAGGACTCACAATGGTGGGCCACTCGGCCAAGGCAAGGAGGCCACCGAGAAGTACTGGGCGAAGGTGAGGCGGGAGCTGGACAAGAGGAACGAGTCCTAGTGAGTTTGCCGGCTCTCGAACTCCTCGAGACAATCAAGGACGAGGAGTTTACTTGCGTTGAGAGGATCAGCGCTGATGGTCGACAGCTCGTTCGCAAGTGCTATCGAACCCAACCCAAGTTCTTTTGGCGGTCCTTCCTGCTGCGCTCGAAGGCTGAGCGCGAGTATTCAAATCTGCATTGGTTGGCCAGCGCCGGGCTGCGCACGGTCACGGCCTTTGGCTGGTGTGAGACGCGACGCCTTGGCTGCGTCTGTAGGTCTTGGTTGTTCACCGAGCGCATGGTCGGAAGAACGCTCCATCAAATCCTGTCGGCTGGCCTGGATTGGCGCCGCCGGCGGGAGCTGGCCAAGGCCTATGGGGAGGTCCTCGGGCAGATGCATCGCGCCGGGTTTCTGAGCCTGACCATGCAGCCGAGGAACCTCCTGGTGGACGCGGTCGATCGGCTGCACATCATCGATCAGCCAGCCTTGATTAGGGATAGGGCTTCCATTCTCGGTGGGATTCGTGCTCGCTTGGATCTCTACGATGCAGCCTTCTCCGCTCGTCGCCGTCTGGCTTTCTCATCGCCAGAGCGTCTGCGACTGGTCTTGAGCTATGCGGATGGCGACCGGCTGCTGAGTCGGCGGATCTGGCGTAAGCTCAGTGGCAGAAAACGCTGGCATCACAAGCTGCTTCGCATTGTCTTTGCTCTCCATGGCGTCCTCCGATCAGGCATCAGAAGAATCTTGCGCATCCCAAACGGGACTCTCCCCAGGGAAGTTGGACAATTATCTGTCTACACGTGGGGCGCAGGCCTATCTAGCGGACCATCAGGACAAGCTGCATCGGAGGCTGTCCGATCGGCGTGAGCTGAAGATCTATCGCCAGTTTTTCGCAGAGATAGGAGCGGTAGATTCGGTTCTCGACACTCCCTGTGGTTATGGCCGGCTGGTGAGTTTCCTCGGGGAGCATGCCTCCCGGATCTACCAGTCGGATCTCTCGCCGAGCATGTTGGCTCTCAATGCGGAGACCAACGCCGCCACGGTGGCGGGCCTGCTGCGCGCTTCGACCCTCGCCCTTCCCCTGCGTGATGACAGCTTCGACATGTTGATCAGCATTCGCCTAAATCATCATCTGTCGACGATCGCGGATCGGGAGAAGCACTTGCGCGAGTTGTTCCGCGTTGCGAGGAAGCACGTGATCATGAGCTATTTCTCCTCGCGCTCACTCAAGGCGATCTCGCGCCGCCTCCGCGCCAAGGTCAGTAGCAAGCGTGAGAAGAACAGCATGCCGCCAAATCGTGTCGCCGCAATCGCTGCAGAATGCGGCTATCGGGTGGCGCGACAGGTGCCTCTGTCGCGCCTCGCCTCCGGTCACATGATGACCCTCTGTACTGCGGTCTGATCCAGCTGCCCGATCGGCAGCGGACCAAATCAGAAGATCGTGATCGTTTGCGTGTTGGAGACTTCCAGAGGGAAGGCCGGGTTATTGCCATCCAAGGTCACGAGCTGCCAGTGCAATACCCCCGGACGTGGAAAGGAAGCTGGCATGTTGATCGTGAAGGTATGCGCTCCGTCCGTGCCAACCTGAACCAGTTCGACCTGGATCAGGCGTGCGAAGTTGTCGCCGATACCCAGATCGACGATGCCTGGAAAGGAGCTCGGCATGTCGAAGGGGGAGGCTAGGAGGAGAGCGAACCATTCCTTGTCCGAGTGCGCCTCAATTTCGATGGGGTTGGCCCCGTTCACGAAGGCGTCCGCGACGAGGACGCTCGGATGGTTGCCGGTCACCGTGAGGAAGAGCGGGTTGCTCGTTCCAGACGAATTCGTCACCGTGATCTGATTGAGGAAGTTGATCTCCAAAGGTTGATCTGGCGTGAAGCGGATGGTCGAGTTGTCTTCCGGTACGAAGCTCGTGAAGGACTGGGGGCCGATATCGATCGATGTAACCGAACCCAGGTTCGAGCCGCTGAGGACGATCTCGCCGGATTCGAAGGCGGTGACCGCGTTCGGATCGACTGCGCTGAGGATCGGCTCGGGTGAGCTCAGGCAGGAGCGCGTGTTCTTGTGGTTGGTAATCGCAGCGACCGAGTTGGCGCCGAAGCTGGTGAGGTTTCCCGAGCAACCGCCCAAGCCCGAGCACATGATGCGGCAGGCGCTGCCGACTGCATCGCAGTGGCCTGCGCCCCAGTTGTGACCGAGCTCATGAGCTGTGAGTCCAGCACGCCGGGACATGGAGGTTGAGAAGCGGGTAGCGGAAACGCCGAAGCCGTTGAGGCGATTGCAGATGGTGCCGAGGAAGGCCACGCCGATGGTGCCGCCGCGCCTGCCCTTGTTGAAGAGCAGGTGTGCCACGTCGCGGTTGACGAGCCTATGAAAGCTCTGCCAACGCTGGCGGAACTCGTTGAGAAGTGAGCCCGGATCTATCTGTTGATAGACCGCTGTGGTGCGCACGATAATAGTGGTGATCGCGTACTGGATGCCTACATCGCGCTGATAGATGACGTCGACATTGTTCAGCACGTTCTGGGCATCTGCCTCGGTATTGGCGATGCTGGAGAAGTTGGACTGGAAGTAAGTGAACTCACAGTCCAGGGCAATCTCAGCCACGCGCAGAGGCTCCATCTCCGGCGTCAGTGCCTCAGGAGCGGCCGGGGCAGCCAGCGGGATGGCCGTGACGCCGCAGCTCACGTCCCTACCGAGTAGGTCGTCCGTGTCGTAGACAACATGACTGGCGGCGTCGAAGTCGGCGTCGATCTTGCGAGTGGGGTGAATGCCAAAGCGTTCCCCGTCACTCATATGGATCACTGCTTCCACTTGGCCATTGCGCAGAGTGGCAGCAACCACCGAGCCCTCGTCACCGACGACCCTGCCCCGGTAGGTGGAGACGATGCCGGGTTCCGCTTCGCGGATGCCGTTCTCGTCCGAGATGAGGAGCTTGTAACCGGCAGCCCGCATGTCGTGCCGGCGCAGGCTAATGCGTTCGCGATTCTCACCGAGCTTGACTTCGACTTCGAAGCCATCGATCCCATCCACTGGCAGCACGAGCTTCTGCAAGTTGCCCTCAGTGAGCTCGAGTTGGTCGAGCATGTAGTCCGGAGCTGGGACTTCCTGAGATGGGTTGCCTTGCTGGTCTTGGCCCTGCAGAGGGGAGAGGCAAAGGACCAGGGCGCCGGCAAGGGCGAGTTGGGGGCAGTTGAGCATGCTATTCCTGTAGATGCGGATGTCCTGGGAGCGAAGCGGGCAAGGGTGGGTAGACCCTGGGGACAGCCCTCAGCATCGCATTATCGCGGCCCGGGGGTCAAGAGACCGACCGCCGCGTGTTCATAGTCAGAAGCAGGGAAACGTTCACCGTGATTGTCGTGAATTCTACTCGCAGCCGGAGCTTTGTTTGTTCGCTCTGGCCGTAGTCACTGGACTCCAGTGGAATGCCCGGTGCAGGCGCAGGTTCGTTGGCATTCGAGGGATGGTTGCAGGGCAAGTCATTCTGAGCCGCGAAAAATCGAATGCTCTTAGCCGTATTAGACTGCCAGGCTTTTCCCCCCAAGCTATGCGTAGGCAGGTCATAATCGACCGTCACTTCGCCTTCTCCCGACATCATGCTCATCAATCCTCGCCTGCTCGCCCTCCTTCCTCTCAGCCTCCTCGTCGCATGTTCTGGTGGAGGTGGCTCGAGCTCTGGCTCGCAGACAGTTCCTGCAGAATCGCTCCTCATCGATACGGCTGGCGATGTGCGCGAACAACTCAGCGGCCGCCTGGCTCTGGTGGCTTTTGAAGAACCCACCGGCGAGATCGGTGGCAACGTCTTGCGGGGCAATCCCCTAGTTGACCTGATTCATCCCGAGGGTGTTACAGAGGGTGTTGAGTTGGAGCCCTTCCCCCCTGGAGCAAAGGCTGCGGTGCACTTGATGTTCATCGACGACAGTCTGGTCATCACGCTCGAGAACGGCGAGGAGCACAAGATAGAGATTCCTGGACATGGGATCCGGGTGCCCTTCGCCGAGCCCACCGACTTGAACGCAAAGCGTCCTGACTGGCTCATGATCGAGCACAGGGGGCTCGACATGCAGCAGCGCAGTGATGGCGTGGTCGAATGGCGCCCTGACATGAGGGTCAGCAATGGCGACGAGCACATGGTCGAGAACAAGCTGATCCGGGTGCTATCTGCGAATGCAGATTCTGAAACAGCCTTTGGCGAGTTCTGCGATGACTCGCGGATGATCGTGGAGATGCGTTTCGATGAAGATGCCATCCTCACGGAAGAAGCCGGCTCGGAGCCTCTCAGCCTCGACGAGTTCTTCATGGCTCTCGGCGATGGTGCCAAAATCGAAGTCGACGGCTATCTCGATGGCGCCTTCTTGCTGGTGCTGACTGCTCAGATTGTCGAGCCCGGTGATGATCCGAATCCCAAGTCCGTCGGCAACAAGTCGGACATGAGTGGCGTCATTCGTGAGATCCTCGGCGACGAGGGAGCCTTCATGTTCGAGGTTTTCCGCATCAAGAAGTCGGGCCGTAACGTGCCGAACGAGTTGCCCCTGACCCTGAAGGTCTTCGCCGGTGACACCAAGATCAAGTGGGTTCCGCGCATGGGGCGTCACACGGGGCACCTGCCCTTCAGCGCTCTCGAAGAGGACATGTTCGTCGATGTAGAATGGCTAGGTCCGGCCTACGACAACACGGTGCCGGATGCCTTGAAGGTCGATATCCGTAGCGATCGTGCGCCGGCGATGCTCGAGTGCATAAGCGGGACCATCCTCGAGATCAATCTGATGGACAAGGTCATCGTCATTCAGCTGGATGGCCCCGATATGGCCGAGATCTCCTAC
>JAJFFD010000228.1 GCA_021776805.1 Planctomycetota bacterium | reverse complement strand
TCGCATTGTCTCGAACGCTTGGTTCACGACCGAGATGTCGCGTGACGAGAGTTGCATGCTGAGTCCTTCCATTTCGTGGAGATGAAGAACACGGCAGCGAACACCGCTGCCGTGTCGAAAGGTTCAAAGTGCGATGTCATCTTCGACTTCGAACGGTGGAATCATTTCGGACAATTCCGTGCGTGCCTGTGAGAGTGTGCGAACAAGCAAGAGCATCTGATAGCTTGTCAGTGATCGCTTGCCGTCTGCTACTGTCTGCAGATTCCACTCGACGTGTCCGATTGCGTCGCGTGTGTGTTCGAGAATCTCGATTGTTCGACGTTGCATGATGCTGCTGCCTTTCAGTGAGGGGGAGTGGTTGAGCCCCGCGATCGCGAGTGCTCTTCGCCCAGTCGAGAGTGCGAGTGATCGTGGGGTGAATCCGCTCCCCCGTGGAAGTCAGAACGGTGAACTCTCGTCGGACAGAATTTCGTCGAGACGGCTGCGATTCTTTCGCCACCAGTGGTCGGAAGATTTCGCGGTGACAGGTAACGAATCCGCGTGTGGCATCTGTCGGCGGATAATCCAGTGGCAGGACGAAACCTGTTCTAAGCTTGTACCCGGCCATGTCCAACCAACGACGTCTAAGGCCGATCCCCGTTCGCGTTGAACCTCCTGTAAGTTGAGATTCAATTTCTCTCTCTCAGGAGTCGGCGGGAAGAAGCTGCGGGTGAAACTTACGCGTCGATTCGTGAAGCCGGGGGAAGTCTGCTTGGTGAGGTACTTCGAGATGTAGCGTGCAACACGGCGGCCGGGGTCAATCTTGCGAATGTCCACAATGAAGGCGTCGGTCAACTTGCACCAATCCCGCGAGAGTTCTTCCTGAGCCACGTACGGAGAACGGACGACGAGGTGGAAGTGTGGGAAGCCGCTCTTGTGCTCCTCCAGCACGCGGCAGTACTCGAACGTGCCGAGACGTTTGCGGAGAACTTTCGCGAGTTCTGAAACCTGCCGTCGTGAAGAGTCCCACACTTCTGCGGGGGTCTGGCCATCAGGCCGCGTGGTGGTGAGAGTAACGAATCGGTTCGGTTCAGCGGACTCGATTCTGCAGCAGAGTTGCCACGTCTTACGTGGTCCGCAGACGGGGCAGCTCCAACGCCTGCAGGACGTCTCGAAGATGTGCGTCCACTCGGTGTCGATGCAGAACCCGTGGATCGTCATCGCGTGGGGGCAAGACTGGCGTTCCGGCTTGTCGGAATCGTCTGGCTGAGAGCGTTCGACTGTGCCACGATCGACGGTAATCAAATCCGTCGTTCCGCAACTCTCTAAAAAGAGGTCAAGTGAAGGCTCTTTTTCGCCGTCAACCTCAAATGGGCTTGACGGTCTGGTCGTTTCCTGCAATGGTTCGGTCGCCCAAGGAAGCCGGAGCCTGTCGAACGTCGACCTGCTTCGGTTTTTTTGTCTCTTCGTCGCGGACGCCTGCAGAAGCTGCTGTAGGGCCAATCACGACGCGAAATCTAGTCGCGTGGTGAATCTCAAGTCTGCGTCCGTGCTCGCTCTCGTGGCTACTCATGGAGCTGTCGTAGCAAAACAGGGTCGACTTGTTCAAGACCTGTTGATATGTTTTTCCCCGTTGTCACAGATGTGTGACAGTTTACCCCTTGCTTTGTGTTCGTTTTTGCTACAGATCGGGAGATTGTTATGAAGTTCACTCCGGGAGTTGTGGTTGGTGCGGCGTCTGGGTCGATCGGTGGAGCAACGGCGAGCCACGGGAAGGGCGGGGCGTACTTCCGCAAGAGGGCGATCCCAACGAACCCGAAGACCGTGTTCCAGCAGGAGCAGCGGACGAACATTGGCACAGCGTCTGCCTTGTGGTCGAACACGTTGACGGCCGATGAACGTGAGTCGTGGGTTACGTTCGCTCAGAACTTCCCGATCACGGACCGTCTCGGACAGACGCTTACGCTGTCGGGGCAGGGTGCGTGCACGAAGATCAACAGCCGTCTTCTCGCGGCCGGTCTGGCAGTGATCACACAGGCTCCGCTGAATCAGGACGTTACGGACCTGCTGACAGTGGAAGCCGTGTTCAACATCGGTGCGGGTGCGTCGTCTTTGACGTTCACACCGGCACCGTTGGCTGCGACCGACCATTTGATCGTGCGGGCAACACCGGCACTTCCAGCGGGCGTCACGTTCGTGAAGAACAAGCTCCGGACGATCGCACGTACGGGTGCTGCTGAAGCGTCGCCTTACGACTTCCATGCGGACTGGACTGCCCGTTTCGGTGCTGATCCGATCGTCGGTTCGAAGGTCGTCTTTGAAGTGAATGCGTTGTCTTCTGTGACTGGTGCGTACGACGCGGTCCTGCGTGCTGAGTGTCTTGTGATCGACACGGCGTAGTCAGATGAAAGTGCTTCCTGATCCCATTGATCCCCTCGGCCCCACCCGTGATGGTGGGGTCGTTTTTTACGGCCGTTCCGGTTCGCTGGTTGCGAGAGTCGTGTCCATGCCTGTGAACCCGAGAACGGAACGGCAGCTTCACGAACGAACGTTTCAGATTTCGGCAACGCGACTGTGGGCGAAGTCGTTGAGCGAAGCCGAAAGAACATCGTGGCTTGAAGCGTGAAGGAGCTGGCCGATGGCGTTCACGGACTGGCTGTGGTGGTGGTCGTTGATCAACGGGACGCTGTTCGGTGCTCAACCGGTCGGGACGGATGGCGTTCCGACGGCTTCCATCGACGAGGCTGATATCAATGTTGATCCTGAGGCGGGAACGTTTCTGATTTCCGCTGACTTCGACACCGTTGACGCGGGCGACCGTGTGATCGTCCGGCTTTCAAGACCCATGCCGAATGGACGTGTTCCGAGACGTGAAGACACGCGTTCGATCGGTGTCATTGTTCCGGGAGAAGAGACCGATGTCGCAGCACTTTACGTTCAAAAGTTTGGTCGCCTTCCTGGCGTTGGCTCGACAGTTCTGGCTGTTCTGCGTGCTGGTTTGCCGTCAACTGGTCAGGCTTCAGAAGAGTCTTCGTTCCTTGCGATCGCGGGAGCGTCGGAACAAGCGGACTGGTGCGAAGCGACGGACCCGGGCGGAGAGTACTTCCCGTTCGAATCGTTCGGAGTAGATTGCGTTGGGCAGTTCGAACCGGTTGATCCGATGGAGACCGTCACCGTCGAAAGTCTTACGCCGTCGTTCCCCGCGCAGGGAGCGAGCCAGCTTGTGAACGGCGAGAACGGGCTGGTCAACTTCGACGACATGGACGGTATCCCGGGCACGTACACGGTGAACGTTAGATTCACTTTGGACGGTTCCCCCGGCCGCACGTGCGATGATTCGTTCGAGGTCACGATCGCCGATTTCATCTAAGGAGCGAGTTCAATGCAGGCACCTGATACGGGTCTCGTTGTCGATGCGAAAGTTGTTGACGTTGTCGACGGTGATACGGTGATGGTGGAGCTTACGTTGTCGGTTCGGGTTCGACTGATTGACGTGTGGGCTCCCGAGACGAGGACACGGGATCGAAGGATCAAAGCACTCGGAGTCGCTTCACGGAACCACTTGCGATCGCTGATCCCGATCGGTCACATCGTCCGACTTTTCATTCCGTCGACGGACGCGTTGAAGGACTCGCTTTCGTTCAACCGTGTACTCGGCTGGATTTGGAAGAATCCGGGTGATGCGAAGTCGGCCAACGAGGCGATGGTGGACGATGGCTTCGCGTTGAACGTGAAGCCGGCATCGAAAGACTTTCGCGAGCAACTGATGAAGCGTTCGTAACGCCATAGTCGCGAGTTCACATGCATGCTACGCACATCGGGCCGCGACGAGCGATCAGGCCGCCTTCGCCGTCAGGCGTAAGGTGGCCGCGGGCAGCAAGCAGCGGCGATCGCGGAAGTGAACTGGACGCTGCCCGCAAGATATGCGGGTGAGATCGGGCGGTTGGACCGAGCACGCTGGCCAGCGAGCGGCTGGCTAATGAGGGGCGGTTGCGTCGCTGGCCAGTTTCGTTGAGCCCGGTGGCGGATGCTGGCGGATTGCCCATTAGGGGGCGGCATGGATGCCGCCAAAACTCGCCAGCCCGAAGGGCGGACGCCAACCGCCACGCTTCAGCGGGCGTTGGCGGCCGCGGGAGCCACGATGGCGACCGCTGGCAAAAAGCAAATGGGAGAGTGGCGCGTCATGTGCCATAACTGTTGGACCATTTGCGGAAACTGCACGGCACTTTTGCCGTGACATTATCAACCGCACTCCCGATTCACAGCGGCGGCACCGATGGGACGTGAACGGTATCCCATCGGTGGCTGAGCCGCCGCGACACGCTCTCAAACTTCGCGGTCTGCTTCGCGTGCTTCCTGCATTGAATCTGCGAGCAGGTTCAAGCCGCGTGCTGCCCGATGCTGCGGTCCGTCTTCGAGAAACCGTGCGGCTCCGCGTGTCGCAACGATCCATTGGTGAAGAGTGTGGTCCGTGATCACTACGGTGTCGGACGCGGGCGTGAATGGGGGAATGCACGCCTCGATACTCGTGAGAGCCTTGAGCAGTTCGGTCATGGACTCGCGGTATGCGGAGTCGCGTTCTGGAGTGAGCTTTCCAATTGCTTCGGACTGGTTGCTGAGTTCCTGTCGCATTGTCTCGAACGCTTGGTTCACGACCGAGATGTCGCGTGACGAGAGTTGCATGCTGAGTCCTTCCATTTCGTGGAGATGAAGAACACGGCAGCGAACACCGCTGCCGTGTCGAAAGGTTCAAAGTGCGATGTCATC
>JAJFFD010000227.1 GCA_021776805.1 Planctomycetota bacterium | reverse complement strand
GCCGACGCGGCGTAGACACCGGCAAGCCATGACGTGCGGAGCCACTGGCGGCGATAAGGGCACCCTTGCCGATGCAGCTTGACGCGCCGGGCTGCGTAGCCTTCGTCAAAAGCACGACGAGTCTTCTCTTGCTTGGTCATCTTGTCTCCTTTGCTCATAGCTCGTTGTACTCCTTCCAGTTATCCGGCCACCCGCCTCCCGCCCACCACGGGCACTCGTCGCACACCAGCGGTGTCTCGACGTAGCGCGGCGGGTCGCCCACGCAGTCCACGTCCCAATTGCCGCAGTCGTGGCAGCAGGGCTCGTCGCACTCCGCGCACAGGCGCATCTCGTCGTAGCCGTACTGCACTTCTGTCTTGCCGCAGTGGACGCAGCGCTCGGGCTCGGGCTTGCTCATCGTCGGCCACCCGCAAAACCTATAGCGCCAGCGCAGACAACAAGAGTGATCCAGTAGGGCGCATTCCACATATCCCCAGGCCATGCTGCTGCGAGAACCAACCCCACGGCTCCACCAAGCACCCACGTAGGAATCATCCTTCACCTCGTGCCTTGGCGAGTGCGGCTTCGGCGCGATCTCTGGCGCCTCGCCAGTATTCCCAATCGCCGTCCATCTGGACGCGAACAAGTTCCTCCAGCGCCTCGTACAACTCCGGTGCGGCGGCGATCAGGTTGGCGTTGGCTACGGCAGGCAGCCCAGCATCATGGTGAATCGCAGCGACACACATGCCATCGCCCTCTGTGTCACCCACCGTTCCGGCAAGCGTATCAGCCTCGTCTTGCCCCGCGTTGAGGTACGCGGGTCGCCAGACCCACGGCCCCTTCGTCCACTTCGGCTCACCCATTGCTAGTTCTCCCCCGGCTGGCTGTCGTCCCACGTCCTGCCATCTGCGATCAGGTACTCGACCAGAAGCGCCGACAGCGCTTCGCCGCTGCGGCCGTACTCTGCAAGCCACACGTCGGTGTAGTTGTTCATCTCAAACGAGCCGCCCTTGTAGCCTTCGTAGGTGGCACCTACTGCCGACAACGCTGCTGCCAGCATGTCGCCGGTCGTAGTGTTCGATACCGGCTCAAACGCGAGCTGATCGTAATATCCGCGGTAGGAATGAGGGTTCCCGAAGCCTCTCGCGACTGGCGTTTCTGGAGCGTATCCATCCAGAGTTTCGATCAGGTCCATCAACCACATCTCAGTTCTCCCCCGGGCCACGGCGCAGCCCGTCGCCAATGAGCGGGTAGTACCGCTCGCGTTCCACCTCGAAGTCATCCCCGCAGCGGTAACACAGCGCGAACTTCCCGAATTTCACCCGCGTGCTCATGTGGGCCGCGCAGGTCGGGTCGGCGCACGCCTCGCAGAAGAACGCTGCATCCTTCTGGCAGTCCTCTTCGACACGGCAGCGGTCCGGGTTCACGGCGGAGACAAGCGCACGGCTAGCCGCCGCCATCGTGATCTCGCCACGCTTGTAGCGGTTGAGGATCTTGGCGAGTGCCACCGAGCGAGTCATGGAATCGGTGAGGGTCATGCGTCGCCTCGAATAATCTCTCGTGCTTGCTTGGCAAGGAAAGCGTGGTGTTTGTTTGACATGTCGCAGTCGTTTGACCACCACTCACGTAGATCGTGTTCGGCCTCTTCAACCGTTCCCATCCTTCCAACCTTGGCAGGGCTCTCTTGTCCGTCGGCGTTCACCACCGCACCCTGCATCCCGCACGCAGGGCAGCAAAGTCTAGACTCCGCAGAGAACACAAACGACAGCGGAAGCTTGCCATTCCATACTGACAGTTCTTCCGACGCCATATCGACGCTCCGCGAGTAGTTCTCATACAGCGCAGCACTGCAGCCTGTACACTGCGGACTGTCCAACAGGACCAGCTTGCGAATTTCCCTCGGAGTTAGCGGTTCCTCACTCATCCCCGAACACCTCTTTCCGCAAATCCGCCACTAGCTCGTCGTCGCCTTCTTCCGCGATCCGCCCGACAAGCTTCTCGGTGCGCTCCAACTCCTCTCTCAACTCGCAGCACTCATCACTCAGGCGGTTGCGCTCGAAGAGCAGCAGGTCGATGACGCTGGTGGCGTTCTCATCCAGTGGCTCCCACAGCGAGTCGGCTGCCGGCGTGTAGCGGCGGAAGGTGAGCAGATCGACCAGCCACAGATCTGTGTCGGTGCGGGCGACCAAGTACCCACGGCCTTGCCAGTGGGCGTACTTGGGTTCGGGTGCAGCGTTGGTCATCTGGGAACTCCTCTGGCGTACCCGCCTTGGGGCTTTTCGTTGTAAAGATCCTCTAGCCGCAGCCCTGTGATGAACAGCAGCGTGAGGAGCACCTTCTCGGCACCACTCTCAGGGATCGGCGTCCAGCCGGGTGCAATATGGTTGAGGCACCACAGTTTGTTCCCGCTGCAGCGCACCCCAGTCTCCTGTTCGAGCCGCACGGCCATCGACCGGAACGATTCTCCGTGTGCAACCATCCACTGCTGAAGCGGTGTCGCAGCCGGAGGCATCCCGCAGGTCGGGCAAGCGCGAGTAGTTGTCTCGGTGGCGTCGGGTGAGTCCATAACAAAAGTGACCATACACACCCGTATCGGCGTTCGCAACATAATCTGTAGACAAACCCGAAAAAACTGGCTACACCAGCAGAATGGGAAAAGCGCAGCAGGTCGAGAAGCACCCCATGCGGGTGTGGCGGTTCGAGAATGATTGGTCTCTCGCGGACTTGGCCGCCGAAGCGGGACTTGCCGCCTCCTATCTGGGGGAGATCGAACGTGGCGTAAGGCCCTGCGGGGCGAATGCCGCTCTTGCGGTCGAGGCGGCTACCGATGGCGAGGTGACGTTGGATGAGATGATCCGGTGGGGGCGGTAGCGTGAAGCGCAACACGCTGGAGCACCCGAAGGTGCTGGAGCTGGCTGACGCGCTCGATCTTCCCCGCTACGCCGTGATCGGGATCCTCGAGTCCTTGTGGGTCTGGACAGGGCGATACTGCTCGAGCGGGGATGTAGGGCGGTACTCCAACCGCCGTCTGGCAACCGAGGCGATCCGGTGGGACGGCGACCCGGACGCGCTGATAGCGGCGCTGGTAGAAACTCGCTGGCTGGACGAAGATCCGGACTACCGGCTCCTGATTCACGATTGGGCCGACCACGCCGACGACGCGACCCGCACGGCGCTGGAGAAGGCTGGGGCAAAATTCGCCACCGGGGAATCTCCTCGCAAGTACAGACTCCGCACAAACGCGACCGAATCGCGATTGAAAAGACCCGATACACCTCTGACGACTCGCGATTCAATCGCGAGTGAAACTCGCCAGTCTGGGTCTGGGTCTGGGTCTGAACCAGAGTCTGAACCAGAGCCCGGATATACAAGCCCGGAACCGGCGGCTGACGCCGCCTCTCGTGCGGGGCGTTCTGGTACACGTACTCGTCCAAAGCCGAAGAGCCCCGAAGTTGCGTTTCCAGAGCCCTTCCCGCGGGAGACTCGGGAAAAACTCTACGCCTGGGGAGCCCCGCAGGGCTTCGACGCTGGGCAGGTGGATTTCGCGCTCGAGGCCATCGCGATCAAGTCGCGTGCCCGGGGCTACCGGAATCGCGATTGGTACGCGGCGTGTCAGGGCTACATCCGTAGCGGCTGGCCACTTCAGGGCTACCAGGACGGCGTGGGCGGGTCTGCGCTGCAGAACGTGATGCTTGCCATTGAGGGATCGAGGAGTCTCGAACGTGAACAGCTCGCAAGTCGAAGCGGACAGGAAGCGCCAAGCGGTGGGAAGCTTGTTTCTGGTCTTCACGGCGACAAAGCTGGACCCAGCGACACTTGAGGCGTATCTGCAGGCGCTAGGGGATTTCACCTCTGGCACAGTGGTGGAGGCGTGCAAGCGGCTGCGGGAGGCGTGGAAGAGCCAATCTGCCCCGCGTCCCGCCCACATCCGGGAGTACGCAGCGAAGGTGGCCCGGGAAATCTGGCTGGCGAAACGTGGCGGGGACTCGACACCGAGCACGCGCCCTCAAGCGAAAGCGATCGGGGACGCGGCAGCACGCATCGAGTTCCTACGGTCGGCGCTTGCGGGTGTCCCGGAGGAGCGTGCCGCGGATCTGGTGTTCGAGACCTCGGGGATGACGTTCGGCAGCTTCCTGTGTTCGGTTCAGGGGCTGGCTCGTGACAACCATCTGGACAACAGTGGCTTGCTGGCGGGTCACCTGTGGCAAGCTTGGGACGAGTACCAGAGCGCACCGACCGAGGAGTTCTAGGTGGCCACACCGCTAGTTGTTTACCACGGTGATTGTTACGACGGGTTCACATCTGCGTTCATCGCGCATGAGTATTTCGGCGGGAAGGTCGACCTCTGGCCGGCGAAGTACGGAGAGCCGCCGCCGATGGTGGAGGCAGATGGACGAACGGTCTACATCCTCGACTTCAGCTACCCGCGAGACTCGATGCTGGCGCTGGGCAAGGTGGCGCGCTGCATCGTTGTGCTCGACCACCACAAGACCGCACGCGAGGCGCTAGACGGGCTGGAGTTCGAGGTCGAGTGTGCCGCTGATGTCTACTTCGATATGGATCGGTCGGGTGCAGGTATGACCTGGGACTACTTCTACCCGGACGAGCCGCGCCCGTGGTGGGTTGATCGGGTGGAAGACCGGGACCTTTGGCGCTTTCGGTTGGGCGAGAGCACGAAACTTGTGCATGCCTACATCGCTTCGCTCCCGATGAAGCTGGACTTCTGGCGGCAGAGGCTCCAGCTCGGGTCGCTCAAAGCCGCCGAGTCCGCAGGACAGTCGATCCTCGGATATATCGACACATATCTCGACAAGGCGATTCAAGAAGCGCGTCTCGTGCAATGGGACCCGTGGCTCGCACATGAAACGCAGAGCAAGTATCTGCACGTTGCCGTCCTCAACATCCCCTACCAGAACGCGAGCGAGGCTGCTGACAAGATGCTTGCGAAGTTCCCTTCGGCGGACTTCTCATGTGGGTACTTCCAGCGCTTCGATGGGCGCTGGCAATACTCGCTCCGCTCCCGTAGCGATTTCGACGTGAGCGAGATCGCGAAGCTCTTCGGCGGAGGCGGGCACGCGCAGGCGGCGGGGTTCGACACTGCCGACCTATTGGAGTGGATTCAATGAGCCGCACCCCCGAGCAGTACGCCAAGTGGCGCATGAACTACCTGCCGCCGGCCAAGGTCAGCGCCATCCCCAAGGGCGGCGAATCCGGTGCCAACGTCTACCGCATCATGGAGGACCGGCCTTGCTGCACCTGCGGGTTGACGTTTCCCATCGTGGCGGCAAGCCCCCGCAGCATGAACTTCGTCCAGTGTGGCGAGTGCAGCCAGAGCAAGTTTCGAGAGCTGATTCGCGAGGGCCGCTTGCCGCGCATCGTGGTGCGGGTGCGGGATGACGCCGGGAAGCTCGTGCCGTACGACGAGAACGCAGCGCTGCTCAAGTGGCAGAAGCGAGAGCGGAAGCGCGAGGCCAAGCAGCTCGAGCGCGAGCAGTCCAAGGCCACCACCCACTAGAACGGCCCTTCCGGCAACAAACGCAGGCCGACCCTCACAGGAGTACCCAGAGATGCCGATTAACTCAGGAAGTGCCGAAAAAGCGGGCTCTGTGGAATTTGAGCCCCTATCCACGTGCCCGGACAGCCTGCGGGAGCGGTACGCATCGCGCGCCAAGCGGGCAGACACGTCGCTGAAGTCTGCCATCGAGCTGAAGTGCCTGGAGTGCTGTGCTTGGGACCGGCCGGAGGTGAAGCGGTGCCAGATTGGCACCTGTCCGCTGTACGCGCTGAACCGACGTTGGTTCTCGTGACCTACCACGAGACGTTCCGGTTCGAGGCCCCGCTGCCCTCCACCCAGGCCGATGTCCAGCAACGGTGGGCCCGAACGAAGTATCGCGACCAGTGGCATCTGCGGGTGAAGCTGACCGTCGGATCTCGTCGCCCACCGGAACCCCTCACCAGAGCCACTGTAACGCTCACCAGAGCGAGTTCTCGTCCCTCCCGCCTCTGCGATGCGGACAACATACGAATCTCGTTCAAGCCCATCCTCGACGGTCTGGTGGCATGTGGGGTTCTGGCCGAGGACAACATCGGAACCATCGGTGAGCCGCTACTGCAATTCGAGGATGCACCCCCCAAACGGGGGTGGTGTTCCGTTGAGGTGGAGGAGGTGCATGGGGATGGGTGAGCGGATTATTACGGTTCGCGATTGGTGGCGAGAAGGGCCCCGTGTCTGCATCCGGCTCCGTGGCGGCATCGTGCGGGTACCAGAGGCCCGTGTGACGATCTTCGGGAAGGTTCATCTGGGGCCAAATGGGAGGCCATGCTACTCGCGTCGGGCACTGGACCACCTCAGACTAGAATGGTGGCAATGATGGGTGACGCGGTGCGTTGCAGTGGTTGTGGCCGGAGGGTGCCTTCGCACCCGCTGGACCTCTGGCTCGAGCAGCACGACACTTCCTACGGGGAGCTCGCCAAGCAGATCGCAGCGAAGCTCGGTACGGCTTGCACATTGAAGTCGCTGCTGTACCGCATCGCCCACCAGGCCCCCGGCTACCGCCACAAGCGCGAGTGGACACCCCAAGTGCAAGCGGTGCTGCTCGATATCACGGGCCTGACGGTGAAGGATCTGCAGCAGAAGCTGCCGAGTGGCGGCTACGCGCTGCCGGTGCAGAAGCGGTGAGGCCCCCGCACTCGCGCCGCCCAACCCCAAGCTTCCCAGCTTCCGAGACGAGCTGCCCCGGGGTGACAATGCCGAGAGCCAGAACTTCGACTACGCACGCATACAGCGCGCCACCGAGCCAGACCCCACACCCACCCCGCCACCCGAGCCCGAAGAGCACTCCCGGCCCCATCGGCTGCTGTGGTGGCTGAGAAGATCGTGACAGATCCGGTCACGTATTGTTCCACGTGGAACTGGTCTGCTACACCCAACAGCACGGGGGGCTGCATGCGTTGAGTGACGACGAGGCTGTATCACCGCAACCGGATGCCTCAGATTCAGGCGAAATCAGGGATACGATGGGTCGATTCGTGCCTGGAGTCTCTGGGAACCCTGCTGGGCGCCCCAAGGGCCGTTCTGTGGCCCGCCTGCTGCGCGAAAGGCTCGGCGACGAAGGCCCGGTCAAGATCGTAGACGCCATCGCAGAGGCGCTGGAGGCGGTGGCCGAAGGGAAGCTCAAGCCCGGCGAGGATCTGCCGCCAGTGCTGCAGTGGTATCTGGACCGCGAGTACCCGAAGCCGAAGGCGGTGGAGATCAGCGGCCCGGAAGGCGCTCCGATGTCGGTCGAGCGCAAGGTGTCGCTCAACAACCTGAGCCCGGAGGACCGTGCCGAGGCGATGAGGCTGGCCCACAAGGCCATTGACGAGGCTGAGGATTGAGCGCGGCGGCGTCCATCCTGGACGACTTCCCGAGCGTCCAGCTCAGCAACATGGGGCTGCGTGTGGACGGCGTGCCCTTCAGCCTCAAGCGATACCCGTACATCAAAGAGCTGATCGACGGGCCCAACGGGTGCCGGGTACGAGAGCGCACCGTCATCAAGGGCGCGCAGATGGGCTTCACGGTGGCCGAGATCCTGAAGTGCCTCGAGGACGGCATTTCCCTGCCGTTACGGGGCATTGGGTACTACTTCCCCACTGATTCCGATGCCCAGTCGTTCGCCAAGGCCCGCTGGGACTCGATCACGGACAACCCCGGGTTCGTCCACCATCTCGGCCACACGGATTCCGCCAGCCTCAAGCAGATCGCCGGCACGTGGTTCTACTTCCGCGGTGCGGGGGCAAAGGGCACCAGCAGCAAGGCCAACATGAGCCCCATCAAGAGCATCCCGTTGGATGTGGTGGTGCTGGACGAGAGCGACGAGATGCAGTCCAGCCGCAAGGACGCGATTGAGATGCGGCTGTCCGGCTCGTTGGCCCCCGAGTTGCGTAGGCTCAGCACCCCGACGCTGCCCGGCTACGGGGTCGACCTCGACTACAAGCGTAGCGACGAGCGCACCTGGCACTGGAAGTGCCCGGCATGCAACGACTGGACGTGCCTGGAGTTGACGTTCCCGGACTGCATCGCCGAGCCTGCCGGCAAGGAACCCTACTACCTCTGCGCCAAGTGCCGGGAACCGCTGAAGAAAGGCAAGGCCGAGTGGGTGGCGAAGTACCCTGACCGGCTCGGGGATCTGGTGTCGACGCCGAGTGGCCCGACGTACACCGGCCATGCGGGGTACTGGGTGAGCCAGCTCTGCAGCCCCACTCGCACCGCGCAGCAGGTCATCCTCGAGCAGGAGAAGGCGCAGCGGTCGGGCCGCATGCGTGAGTTCTGGAATCAGGTGATGGCCCGCAGCTTCGCCGAGCTCGAGGACATGCTGACTCGGGAGCAGATCGCGGCATGCGTGACGGAGACTCCGAGGGCGGTGCGAGATGCGGGGCCGTGTGTGATGGGGGTAGACCCCGGCAAGCAGAAGAGCTGGTGGATCGTGAAGGTGAGGGAGAGCGAAAAAGCAACCCGCACGCTGGCTTACGGCTGGGCAGCCGAGTTCAGCGAACTGGCTCAGATCGCGAAGGCGTTCAATGTCGAGTGCGGCGTGATGGACGGCATGGCCGAGACGCATGCGGTGCGTGCCTTCGTGAAGGACCACCCGGGCTGGTGGATGGCGCGGTATGTGGGGCAGCGGAAGGGGACCTACGATTGGGACCCGGTGACTCGCACGGTCACGGCGTGTCGCACGGAGGTGCTGGATGCCAGCCACGACAAGTTCATCAGCGGAAACGAGAAGTTGCCGGCACCGGACGAGCGCTACAACGAGGAGTTGGTGCCCCAGCTGCTCAACATGGCGCGGCTGCGCAAGGAGAACGAGCTGACCGGGGATGTGAAGATGGAGTGGGTTGTGGTAGGGGGTCAGAAGAACGACCACCTGAAGCACGCCCACGGATACGCGACAATGGCCGAGGAGCGGGTAGGCTTGGCGAAGGACATCGCGCAGTTGAAGCGGCGCAGCCGGCATCAGGACGGCCGGAAACGGCGCTCGTTCATGTCGGCGTAGGGGGTGGCAGCAGCATGAATTTCCA
Organism: Planctomycetota bacterium; assembly: GCA_021776805.1. Lineage (GTDB taxonomy): Bacteria > Planctomycetota > UBA1135 > UBA1135 > UBA2386 > JAJFFD01. Next base: position 32,640 of record JAJFFD010000227.1, on the reverse strand, counting down.
GGGTCTGGTGGGCCGGAAGGTGCGCGGCAAGCGGATGTTTTGCGGGGTATCTGTCAATGAAGCGGACCGCGAGGCGGTCGTTGTCGGCTGGGATGACGGTGCGCTGTGGGTGGTAACCGACGATGGTGGCGAGTTGGTGCAGATGAGCCCCTACGAGCTGACCGTGCTGCCCGAGAAGCCGGTGCCCCATGAAGGGGTGCGGCCCGATGGCATCGATCTGCGCGATGTCTACGTGGACGAGCGTCAGCCCGTGGTGCGAGAAGCTGGCGCGCGTCCGGCGGAAGGCTTCGAGTTCGGGGAAGATGACTCAGAGGTGCCGTGGCTGCTGTCCGGGCCTGGAGGGTTCTACCTGTGATTGACCCGAAGGCGTCGGAAGACGAGAAACTACGCCAGGCTCGTAAGCTGTTCGTCGAGGCCATCGACCACGTGGAGCACAGCCGTGGCGAGATGCACCGGGCGAGTCGGTTCTACCACAACACCAAGGGCGAGGGGCAGTGGGAGTGGGAAGACCTCGAGGCCCTACGCGATCAGGGCCGGCCTGCCTTCAGCTTCAACATCGCCGCGGCCAAGATCCGCACCTGGATCGGGCAGTACCAGGACGGCAAGCGCAAGCCCACGGTGATGCCGAAGGGTGGCGAGGACCGGCTACTGGCCGAGGTCATCGAGCGGGTCTGCGATTCGATCTACGCCGACGAGGACGTGGACGCTACGGATGAGGACGTGCTCGAGATGGGCATCGTCCGGGGTCTGAAGTTCTGGCATCCGAACGTGGTGCCGGACCCTGAGGATCCGGGTCTGATCCAGATCGAGGTGTCCAGCGTCGACCCGATGGAGGTGGCGTGGGATCCGAATGCGCGGCGTGCGGACCTGAGCGATGGCCGACACTTCTTCTGGAGCAAGTGGCTGAGCAAGGGCGAGTTCCAGAGCGAGTACCCGGAGCACGCTGACGAGTGGGACGAGCTGGAGGAAGGCGGCGCGGACGAGTCGGGGCTTGTGTCGGGTGGCTGGGGTGAGGTCGGCGACCTCGGTCGGAACGAGGACGAGTACGACGACATCCGCGAGGACACCCGGCTATTCGACAAGAACCGTCACAAGATCCGGGTGATTCACTGCGAGTATCTGGTGCCGGTGAAGCGCAAGTTCGTGGTGAACCCGGAGAACGGCATCAGCGAGAAGGTGGACGACGAGCAGCTGGACCTGATGCGCGAGATGGGGCTGCTGGATGGCATCGACGTGACCGAGACGTGGGGTGACGAGGTCTACACGCTGGAGTTCATCGGCCCGAAGCTGTTGTGGGCGTCGACGGCCGACAACCCGTACCAGCCGTATGACGGCTTCAGCCTCGTGCCGTTTGTCTGCTTCTTCGATGACGAGACGCGCACGGCATACGGCATGTTCCGTAACCTGTTCGACCCGCAGATGGAGTTCAATAAGGCCCGCAGCGTCACGTTGCAGCACATCGCGGACCAGCCGAAGCCGGGTTTGATTGTCGAGTCAGATGCGGTGGAGGACCCCGACGTATTCGATGACCAGCTCCACACGAGTGGCGAGACGGCATTCGTGAAGGCGGGTGCCGTGTCGGGTGGCAAGATCATGCCGCTGCCGTTGCCGCAGGTGAGCCCTGCTGCGATCGAGCGGTCACAGAACGGCATCGACATGCTGAACCTCATCAGCAACATCGAGACGGAGGTGGGCAACCCGGCAGCCGCACAGGAAGCCGCCACGACGCATCTGCTGCGGTATCACCGCTCCCGCATGGGGCAAAGGCCCATCATTGCCCACTTCGAGCGAGGCCAGCGTGAGGTGAAGCAGCGCATTGTCGAGACGGTGTTGCGGGTGATGCCGGACCGGCAGATCGAGATGATTCTGGGCAATGACGACGAGTGGGTGGTGCGTGACGGCATGGCGTATCAGTTGGACCAGAACCCGGAGACGGGCGAGACGGTGCCGGTGCAGCAGGTGCCGCTACGTGGGCTGCGTGACATGCGGTACGACATTACGCTGGAGACGACCAGCGACAACCAGACGCTCAACATGATCGAGCACCAGAGCCTCGTGGCGTTGCACGGTGCGGGTGTGCCGGTGCCGCCGGAGTTGCTGGCCGAGGGGGCCACCACGAGCCGTGCGAAGCGGGATCAGCTGCGGAAGTACGCGAAGGACACGAGCGAGGCGCAGCAGCGGCAGTCGGCTGAGATGCAGCAGGCGCAGATGGACCAGATCCGTGGCGTCCTGACGGTCGAGCATGCGAAGACGCAGGAGCAGCAGCGTCACAACATGTCGACCGAGCAGCTGGATGCGCTGAAGGCCCTTTCGGACGAGCAGATCGAGATGCTGAAGGTGTGGGAGAAGGCCGACGAGTCCGAGAAGCAGACGATGCTCGAGATGGCGAAGCTGATCGAGAGCCGCCAGGCACGGCGAGAAACCACCTACTAGGGACAGGGGTAATCAGGGATGAGCAAGGCACTGAGCACGGCAGAGCAGGAACGCGACGAGATCATGGAGGAGCTGCTTGGCGAGGAGACGCCCGAGCCTCAGGCTGAGGATGGTGACGTTGCCGAGGCGGAAGAGCCCGAAGCGGAGCCTGAGGACGAGGCCACCGATGACGAGCCTGAGACGGAAGAGGAGCCGGAAGACGAGGCGGACGCCGACGAAGAGGGCGATGACGAGGACGAAGTAGAGCCTCTGCCGGCTGCCGCCAAGGCCGAGTCCAAGCCGCTGCCCAAGAAGGCGCTCCACGATGTGGTGAAACTGCGCCAGAAGAACCGGGAGCTGAAGGAAAAGCTCGGCATGCAGCAGGCCCCGCAGCCCGGCTCTCAGCAGACGCCCTCTCAGGGCTATCAGAATGAGCCCGAGCAGAAGATCCCGGTCAAGGTGGACCCGGACACCGGGGAGCAGTACGTGGACACGGAGGCGCTGGCTGCGTTGCAGCGGCGTCAGGCGCAGGCCAACCAGCCGAGCCCGATGGAGATGGCTCAGCGTGGTCTACGCGAGGTGCGGGATCGGTTCGTGGCGAAGGACCCTGCGAGGAACGGGCCTGCGGTGCAGCGGGTGGACGTGGCAGCGGAGCGGCTCGACATGCTCACGGCCCGAACGATGCAGGAGATCGGCTACACGACCACGGACCCGGACTCATGGCTGCAGGCGATGCAGGACACCGGGGCATTGGCTGAGTTCCACGAGGACTTCGGCGAGATCGAGGATGTGCAGCGATTTGGCTACGCCGTTGCCCAGGCCCGCGGGGGGAACTCGCTGGCTCTGCGGTATTGGCTGGACGACTACATGGCCACCGGGTACGCATCGCTGTTTGCCGAGCCGGGTGAAGATGCTACTGAGGAGTCTGAAGTCCAGCGTGTGAAGCCGCTCCCGAAGGGTCGGCCTCGTTCGATGGCGAAGAAGGGAGACAGCGGACCGGCCGACGAGGGGCTCGAGGCAGAGTTGAAGCGGCTGGAACGTGCGGTGGACTATGATCCGGTAGGGATGGATCCGGGCACCGAGAAGAAGCTTGCGAAGATCGAGCAGATACGAAAGAAGCTGAAGCTAGACCGATAGACCCGTCCCGCCCGGGAAAGGCGGCGTAGCAGGGAGTGAGCCGAGGACATGCCCCTGAGTCCCCCACCCGCTGGGAATGCGGAGTTTGGCCCTTGTCATGTGCGTGTCGGGTCCACGCGGAGTCCCAGCGGCCTAACTGCTGGAGTGCAGAGCCGAAACTGAACGCGCGCCGCCTACGGGTGACACCGGCTCAGCGCATCGCCTTTCAAAAGGTGATACTCCCATGTCCTCGACTGAGTTTGGCGTCAATGACGCCCAGACCGTCAAGCACTGGTCTCGGAAGACGCTTCACGAGACGTTCGGCCAGTCCTATTTCCGCAAGTTCGTGGGGAAGGGACGCACGGCCATCATCCAGATGCTCACCGAGCTCGAGAAGGGTCCCGGTGACACCGTCCGTTACGACCTCCGCACGCAGAACCGTGCGAAGGGTGTGGCGGGTGACTCCGAAATGCGCGGATACGAGCAGGCGCTGAACTACTACCAGGATTCGGTCCTGGTGAATCAGCTCCGGCAGGCTCACGAGTTCGGCCAGACGAGCCAGCAGCGTACCGTGCATGACCTTCGTGAGGACGGAAAAGCGTCTCTCGCGGAGTGGTGGCGTGGCACGTTCGATGCGACCACGTTTGCGTATCTCGCCGGTACGGCGGGTGACGTGACCAACGACGCCGTGGAGAACGAGGCGTACTCGCTGGCGGACACGTCGTTTGCTGGCAACACGCTGCGTGCAGCGACCAACACCATCGACGGCAGTGCGGGGGATTTCGACCTCAGTCTGATCCCGCGTGCGATCGAGATGGCGAAGACGCTGAACCCGAAGATCGAGCCCACGATGGTGGACGGCGAGCCGAAGTACGTGCTCGTGCTGCACCCGTACTCGGTGGCCTCGATGCATCTCACCACGGGAGAGTCCCAGTGGGCGATGATTCAGCAGCGAGCAGCGGCACGAGGTTCCAAGAACCCCATCTACACCGGGGCGCTTGGGGAGTACCTCGGCGTCGTGCTGCATGAGTCGGAGTTCGTTCCGCGCGATGCGGACGACCTCACGTACAACCTGTTCCTCGGTGCCAATGCCGGTGCCTTTGCGATGGCGAATGCTTACAAGAAGATCGAGCAGGGCCAGAGCAGCGGCGGCGGCTACTTCAAGTGGCACGAGGACACCTGGGACTATGGCAACCGCCAGGGTGTCTCGGGTGCTGCGTGCTGGGGTGTCCAGAAGTCGCAGTTCAACTCCATCGACCGTGGCGTCATCACGATCGAGACGACCGACGCATCTCACGCGACGGTTAGCTAGGGAGGGATGACACAATGGCGACTTTCCTAAACGGAACAGAGAAGCACGCCGCACAGGACATCGAGACGTGCCCGAAGTGGTTCGTATTCGATGTCGAGACGGCAACCACCAGTGAGGACATTACGCTGATGCAGGTCCCGGAGGGTCTCATCATCGACGATGTCTACGCGATCACGCTGGTGGCGGAAGCCGGTGCGGCGAACTCCGGGATCGACCTGGAGGGAACCAACCAGGGCGGTGCGAGCCGCACCATCTGGGCGGGTGGCGCTGACGGACTTGGCGCAACTGGCCGTGTGGCCGGGACTCTGACGGTCGTTTCGTTGGGTCCTTCGACGGACGCTCAGGGGCCGGAAAATCTGGTCGCTGAGTACACGTCGACGGGAACCGCAACGACTGCGCCGCAGTTCCGTCTGTGCATCCTGATGCACCGCATCCTGCGGCCCGGCGCTGACCCGGCTTCGGCGTAGCACCCAGCGGCTGCTGGTTCAGGTGCTCCTCGTCTCTTCCTACCCTGAGTGGAGGCGGGGAGCACCACACCAGCGGGTGGAGTGTGATGAACCTGCAGGACATGCGAGCCAGCTTCAAGCGCCGCACGGGCGGTTTGGCAGATGGCTTGTCTGATGGCGATGTCGACAAGTACCTGAACCACGCCTACCAGCACACGATCCCGGACCTCGTGCCGGGGCAGCTAACGGATGGCGTGTGGTCGCTGACCACGATTGCTCTGACGGATACCTACGCGTTCCCGGACTACGTGCATAGTGTGCGTCCCGGGTTGCGTATCGGCGATTCGTTTCTCGATTTGCACGACCGAGAGCGGGACTTCTGGCTGCGCTACGACCCGACCTCGGTACAGACTGCGGAACCGGATGCGGTGCTGAACTACGGCCGGTCTCTGCAGTTCCGGCCGACCCCGAATGCCGAGTACACGGTGAGCATCCCGGCAAGGCTATACCCGAACGCAGCGGGTGCCTTGCTGTCGCTCACGGCCAACGGCCTCGCGTGGTACACGCATGCGAATGCGGTGATCTGGCATGGGCTCGTGGAGTTTGCCGAGGACTACGACCTGACGGCAATCGAGGCCCGTGCGGAGGCCAAGGCAGGCCGTGCCACTTCCATGATGACGAGCCGGGGGCTAGCGCGTAGCCGGCGGCGACGGCCGAGGATGACGTTCTGATGGCGTGGGATAAGACGATTCCGAGCGGGACCAAGGGCCTCAACCTGATCGATGACGATCACCGGACCAACAACGAGGCGCTTGAGGACTCGCTCAGCAACGAACACGATTTCACCACGGCCGGCACGCAGTCGGGCCGTCACAAGTTCCTCGTAGATACGCAGGCGAACCGAGACCTCGAAACCGATTGGGTGGATGGCTCGATTGCGCTGGTGACTGATCTCGGCCCGTTTGGGTCGACGAAGGTCAACCTCGACGTGTATACGAGCGGGGTTTTCGCTGACCAGGTGCCCCCGGTGTACCCGGACGAGCCGATCGAGCGCTCTGCGGGCGAATGGGGCACGTACACGAGCCTTTCGGTGGTGTCTTCGGAGATCGACTGGGATTGGGACGACGGGAACGCCTTCAAGGTGACGCTGACGAGCGATGCCGAGCTCCAGATGCCCACCGGCAACGCAACTGGCAGCACCAACAAGTACCAGCCGGTGGTGCTCTACGTGACGCAGGACGGCACGGGTGGATGGGACCTGACCTACGAGACCGGCTACCAGGCCCCGTTCGGGGGCAGCGCGCTCAGCGTGAGCCCTACGGCAGGTGATACGTCGATGGTGATGTGTCAGCTCTTGCCGGATGACACGATCCTCGTGACCGTGTTGCCGGATGTGGCGGCTATCCCGTGATCGGGGCTGCATCGCTTCCGAACGTGGGCGCGGAGTACCGCGAGGTTACGCCTGCGAACACGACTGCTGGCGCTTTGACGCCGGTTGCAGGCTCGTTTGCCGAGCGCACTTCCGGTCCTCTGATGCTGCACGTCAAGGCGGGCACGACGTTCGAGGGACTGTCATTCGGATATGCCGTGTCGGTGTTGCGGCGTCAGGTGGGCGGTACAACTGGCAGCGCCGAGCCGGTCATCCTGAACGTGGACGGAGACATCCGCGGCGCGGGCGGCGCTGGAGGTGGCGGATGGGGCGGTACGAATCTGTCTGGCGGCGGTGGTGGCGGTGGAGCGGGTACGCCCGGTGGCGCTGGCGGCATCTCTATTCCGCCCGGCTCGAGCGGTACCGCAGGCACGGCCACCACGAAGGGAAGCGGCGGGGCTGGTTCTAGCAACACGTCGAGCTCGTTCAACGGTGGCGACCCCGAGGACGGCGGCAACGCGGTGAACCTTGGCCTGCTGACGGCGGCGACCATCCCCGAAACGCTCTACATCGACAACAAGGGTACGATCTGGGCCGGTGGCGGTGGCGGTGGCGGCGGTGACACGGCCGGAGACACAGCCGGCAAGGACGGCGGCGACCCGGGAGACAACGGTACGGCGAGTGGTGCAGCCCGCAAAGGCGACGGCGGGCTGAGTCTGTTTGCCATCGACAGCGACCTGGGATCGAGGACTCAGAAGTGGCTCAGTGGCGATGCATCGCCCTTCTTGGAGGGGGCATTGGGATCCTGATGGTGGCTGCAGTCAACCAGGACTTCATGCCGTTTGGCATCTTCGACTTCACGCAGGGTCTGAACGACCAGCGGGAGCCGTGGCTCTCTCCCAACAATGCATGGGAGGTGCTGGAGAACGGCTACGTGTTCCGAGGCCGCGTGTCCAAGCGTCAAGGCCGTAAGAAGTTCGGGGTGCTGGGGACTCCCGTTACGGCCGAGGTTCTGGACACGAGCCCGTATGCGAATCCGCTTACGTTGGCACTGACCAACTTCCCGGTGTTCCCGGCCGAGCTCAGCCCGAGCACCTACGAGGTGCGTGTATACGAGGACGGCGGTGGCGCTCAGGAAGTCTTCGACTGGCCCATCAGCTCGTCTCAGGGTCTTTTGAGCAAGGAAGTGACGGGAACGTCGTTCCCTGCATCGCCTTCGACCACCAGCCGCGCGTTGACGTTCAATGGCATCGTGCTTGGCGTCTATGCAGATACGGTGCCGATACAGTCGCTTCCGAACCTGACGAGCTCGTTCTCTGCCGGTTTGGGTTCTACGCCGACTAGCTATGCGTTTGTAACGACGGACCCGAAGAGGGAGTTTCGTAACCAGACTTCTCTCACGGTGTCGTGGACGTTGCCTGCTCCGGCTTCGGTGGAGATCCAGCTCCACTCGAATTGGGACGATGACGTTCATTCTGTTAACGAGTTTGGCGTGCTCACTACGCAGTTGACGCATGCGGATCTGGACTCGGCCGCTGCGAATCGCATGGTCATCGACCCCGGAACCAATGCCACGCTGACCATGAACTGGCTTGCGGATCCCGGCACGGTGACCATTGACCACATGCCATACAACGGGTTCATCACGTATGCCACTGGTGCCGGGCAGGCCATCTGGGCGACTACGCCTACGGCGGACGTGAAGACGACCTACGAATACAACGCCGGGAACCCCTGCATGGGGATTCGTGGATTCTTCACGAATGACGGCAGCGAGTACCTGATTGCAGCCGATACCGAGGAAGTATGGCAGTGGAACAACACGCTGCTTCGGTTCGAGCAGCAGACAACTGGCGGCACGTTCACGGGTGGCGATGCGGACTTCCACTGGTTCGAGGTGTTCGAGGACCATGCGCTGCTGACCAACGGCATTGACCAGCCCCAGAAGTACGATCCAGCGCTGGGCACGAGCACCGACTACGGCACGACCTACAACCCGGACACGTCTGCCAAGATCGAGGCTGCGAAGATCGCGCTACGGGACAAGAACCGCGTTGTCTGGCTCAACACCATCGAAGGCGGCGGTACCGAGGCCAAGCAGCGAGGCCGCTGGACTCCGGTCAATAGCGTCGAGTACACAGGCGCCACGGCCGAATCCGAAGACGACTTCATCGACGCCCCGACCGAGGCCGAGATCGTCACGGCTATCAAGATCGGCGACGACATCGTAGTCGGCATGAGCCGCGGCACGTGGTGGCGGTTCCGCTACGACGGCGACCCCGAGAGCCCGTACCTGTGGGAGCGGCTGCTGGGCGAAGAGGGTGCCTCGGCTCGCATGGCGTCGGTGAGCCTGCCGGAGCAGATCATCGCACGCGGTGAGAAGGCACTGGTGGGCGTGGACGGCGTGTCGGTGCGTCCGGTTGACATGGCGGTACCGGACCTGACGCGCGGCTGGAACTTCAACCAGCGCAAGTACAGCTACGCCCACTACAGCAAGGAAAACCGGGTCATTCTGATGACCTACGCGGATCAGGGCGAGAGCTTGCCGACCCATGTCCATGCGATGCACATCGACGAGACGCGCACGCAGATGTCGCACTCGACGTACAAGTTCCCGTTTGCGGACGATGCCACGAACGGGCTCCATTGCTTCGGCGAGTACCGATCCAGCACGACCCTGACGCATGACACGGTGTTCGCGCCTCACAATCAGCTCGCCTACAGCTACAACGATGCGGTGGGTGTGGCCGGATTCCCGTTGATCCTGGCGGGGGACCGCAACTCGACCATCTGGAACTTCGCGGGTGGCTTCTACGACGACGACAACGCCGACGTGACGTTCAAGGCGCAGAGCAAGCGCCTCAATCCGTTCATCACGCCGCAGGGCTCGATGGAGCGGTGCCATCTCGGTTGGATCGACATCCAGGCCGGTGCAGTCTACGGCGGTACGGCCACGATCCGCCTGATTGCTGACTACGACACGGGGCCGTACTTCGAGAAGACGATCTCGCTGCAGCCGGACGATTCAAGCGACAAGGTGTATCGGCGCCTGCTGGTCAACAAGATCGCCACGTATCACGCCATTGAGATCGAGGTGACGAGCAAGGATCGGTTTGACCTCGACGGCATCTGGCTGAATGCGAAGCCGGCGGGCCGGCTGCAGGCGGTGGCCTGATGCGTCTAGGCGACTTCAACTTGCCGCTTTTCTCCCGCGACCATGAGCGGAACGTGCCGCGTTATCTGCTGCACCAGTCGCGCACGCTGCTGAAGTCGCTGCGTGAGATCAGGACATCCGTCAACGCCAACGAAGACACGGCGAACGATGACCGTGCTCGGTCGCTCGTAGTTGAGCCCGTGCAGGGCAGGCAGATCACGAACCTCCCGAACAGCGAGGGAACTGGCCCGACGGTGGTGTGCGATAGCCCTGGCTTGCGGATCCAGCGCATTGTGGATTGGGTATCGGTGCACCACGGCGGTCCCACGTCGACCACTTATCAGTTGTTCGTGTACGACGGAACGAACTTATGCGCGCTCGGCGCGCAGGCAGTGCTCGGCTCTTCGGGTACGGCACGGTTCGATGGGCCGTTCGTGCTTGAACAGGGTGATGACCTGCAGATCAATCTCAAGACGGCGCACAGCGGTACGGACTACACATGGATCGTGGCCCACTATGCCGACACCCGGTACAGCGAGAAGACGGTGACTGGAACGGCAAAGAACAGCGGCGTCAAGGTGATCGACACGGCCGCTACGGCGTTCGAGATCGTGGCAGCACCGGGGCAGCGTCTCCGGCGTATCGTTCCCTACGTCATGTTCTACAACTCCGATACGGTGGCGCATGCAGTGTGGCTGACGTTGCCGGACTACGACTCATCGCTGATTCTGTCTCCTGGCATCCAGTCCCCGGCATCGCTGGCTGTGGCTCGCTTCAATGGGCCGTTTGTGCTGACGGACGCGACCACCGACGGCCTAAACCTGACGAACTTGACTGGAGTGACCACGGCTTCCAGCCGTGCCTATGCACCATTCTGGGAAGAGCGAATTCCGGAAGTGCGGACCTAGAAAGGACGAAACGATGCCTCTACCTCTTCTCGCAGCGGCCCCGACTGTACTCGGTGGCACGGTGGGTGCCGGCTTCCTCGGTGGTGCAGCCGGCGGCGCAGGCCTGCTCGGTGCGGGTGGCGTGACGGCTGGCGGCGTTGCAGCCGGCGGTGGTTTGGCCGGGCTTGGCGGTGTTGCCGGTGGCGCAGCGGCGTCGGGAGCAGCTGGCGCTGGAGCTGGCGGTGGCTTGGCAGCTGGCACTGGACTCTCGTCGGTGTTCGGTGGAGCCGGTGGCGCGGCGCAAGGTGGTGGTCTGGCGTCGATGTACGGCACACCGGGCGCGGCTACCGGGCAGGCTGCAGGTCCCATTGCGTCGGAGGGCGGATTCTGGGGCAAGTTCAACCAGGTGATGGCGGACCCCCGTATGCAGGCGGGGTTGGACATTGCCGGCCAGGGACCGCTATTCGGCAACGAGAGCATCGACATCAACCAGCCGGTCGGGTACCGGGGCGGTCCGATCCTGCCGGGCAACTCTACCAATCAGGGCTTCATGGGTCTGAGCGCGCTCGGTCAGTCGTTCGGAGGGGGGCGATAGGCGATGGGACTCTTCGGAAGCTCCAGCTCGACCGTCAAGGTCGAAATGCTCACCCCGGACCAGAAGAAGCTACTCCGGCAACTCTCGACGTTGCTCGGAGGCCAGCTTGGCAAGTCTGCCGAAGTCTACCAGGGCCAGATTGCCCCGGATGCGTCGGCGCTACAGAACGCGTTCTTCGGTGCGCAGCAGGGCAATGTTGACTCGTTCGATCAGTACGCAGGCGGGCAGCCTGCCTACGAGATCGACCCGGCGGCACGTGAGCGGGTCTACAACGCGCAGCGTGCATCGGCGATGGACGAGTATGACGACTTCACCCGGATTGCTGCGGAGAAGTACAACGCACGTGGCAGCGGCCGCAGCGGTTCGATCCAGCGCAGCTTTGCGCGGGGTGCGGCGAGGCTCGGCAACCAGCTGAACGAGACGCGAGCCGGCCTCGAGTACCAGGACGAGCTGAGCCGAAGGTCAGCGTTAGAAAGCGGTGCCAATCGCGGCCTCGGCGCGCTACAGGGGCAGCAAGGTGCACTCGGGATGCTCGGGCAGGCTGGCGGTCTGCAGCGCGACATCCAGGGCCAGCAGAACACGGAGGCGTACAACCGCTGGCAGGCGGGGCAGGCGTATGCGAACCCGTGGATGCAGTATCTGCCGCAGGTGTTCGGCACGCAGGCATTCACACCCGGCACGCAGTCGAACGAGACGGGCATCATTGGCTCGGGTATCGGCCAAGGGCTCTTCTGGTAGGGGACGGACATGGCGCTACAGGATGACGTTGCGCGACTCGGGAACCCGGCAGCCTACGGCTACACGCCGCCGGCTCGTGCAGAGCCGAGGACTGCGCTGGGAGCATTGGGTGCGGCATTCGGACAGGTGCAGCAACAGAAGGATTTCGTCTCGTATGCCACGGACATGATCGAGCAGGGCGCAGCGCGGTTCGAGGCGTTCGATGACCCGGGCGCGCAGCAGTTCGCGGGCTTGCTGCGCGAGAGTCCCGGCATTGCCATGCAGATGGCCGAGCAGCTGGGTGGGTTCGGCCTGATGGAGCAGGGTTTCCAGCAGAACGAGCTGCAGCGCAACATCTTGAGTGAGTGGGGGCAGCTGCCGAAGGCAGAGCGCGGCACTGCAATGGATCTCTACAACTTTGGAATGCAGAAGGGCGCTAACCCCGATTCGTTCATGAATTTCCTGATGCAGCAGCAGCAGCTTGAACTTCTTGGGCAGGAGACGGAGCTGAAGCGCGCCCAGACGGCAGGCGAGTGGTATGACTCGATCATCGGCGATGACCGGCCGTCGTTCTCGGATTTGCAGACGGCCAAGGGCAAGTTCATGTCGCAGTCGGACGAGCAGCAGACGATTCTGGACGCGTGGGAATCGTTGCCTGAGACGTTCGACCGCGCGGTGGCTGGCGGAGTAGAAAGCACCACGGCGCAGCAGGCGCTTGCCATCAAGCTGATGAAGATTCTAGACCCGGGTTCGGTTGTTCGTGAATCTGAGTTCAAGCTGGCTGTTGATTCCACGAATCTTTCCGGTCAGACAGTCAACTTCATCAAGGGCCTTTATTCGGGCGAACAGATCAACCCGACTCAGCTGCAGAACATGGTGGATCAGGCTGCCACGTCGGCAGCGTCAGCTGCGCGTCAACAGTCGCGGCGCACGCGCGAAGCTTACGAGATGGCAGGGCGTCATAGTCTCGATCCGCGAGACATCTCCGCGGACATCATCAGCGGATCGTTGAAGGGTCTGGCGCGGTTCAAGCCGCAGGCATTCGAGGAATTGCGTAGCGATCTGGATTCGTTCGGGTTCCAGTACGCACCGGGTGCACGCAACATCAAGACCAGCACGCAACTCAGAAAGGAAGAGATCGAGACACAGCTAGACGCGCTTGGGGTGCCGTACTGATGACGCCTGAGCAAATCGCAGCCCTGAAGGCAGAACGTCAGGCCATCATCGACGCCCAGAACGGTGGCGGCGGCATCGACCGAGGCGCTCCGGTCAACGGGCCATCTCCGCCCACGCTTGCAGAGACGGCGGTCCAGGGCGTGAAGGACACGGCCAACTTCCTCGGCACGGGTGCCAAGGTGATCGGCGAGGCCGGCGTCGACCTCGGTCTGATGGCAGCTGAGTACGCCAAGGAACACCCTGAGAAGATTGCGCGCTTCCTAGCCGAAGAGGGTGCGACTGCACTGGCGACACGAGGCTTCAGCGCGTTGGCGAATGCGCGCCATATCCCCAAGATCGGGAAGATGGTCGGCGGTGCCATCGCAGCGTCCTCTGCGGCTGCTGGCGGGTCTCTGGTGTCTGAGACGTTCGATCCGAGCGAGGACCCGTTCGGGAGGGCCCTTGAGACGGCCCTGTTTGCCGCTGGAGGCGATGTCGCGGGAGAAGTGGGGAGTGGCGTTGCCAAGCGCATGGTCGGCAACAGGAGCGAGGATGCGGCGGCTCTGGCGGCCAAGCAGGCTGAGCACAAGGTCGGGCTGCCGGTGCAGGACACGCTGGAGCCGTCTGGCATGACCGCCGTCATGGACCAGCTGGACTTCCTGCCCGGTGGTGGCCGGCTGGCGAACAAGCGCGCCAAGATGGGCCAACTGCTGGAAGGCGATCTTGACTCCATCGTGGATGGCTTGGAGGCGGCCGGGGCGGATACCCATCAGGTCGGGACGTTCCTGCGTGAAGCGCTTGGCAACCAAGAGGCGGCGTTCCGTTCGATGGGCGGTGCTCGGTATGACCGGGTGTTGCGGCAGGTGGGGGATGCGCCGGTCGAGATGGATGGCCTGATTGCGTCGCATCGTGACGCGCTGACGCAATGGGGTGACCGCAAGATTCTCGGCAAGATCGCTGGCGACGATGCGACCAAGGCGCTCAGCATGGCGGACGCGCAGGCGCTCCGCACGGCGCTCAAGAAGGAGCTCAATCAGGGGCGACGTGCTGCTACTCCGATGCCGCACCACGAGCAGGTCGAGCTACAGAACGCGGTCGACGCGCTGACCGGCCAAATGGAGGCCACTGCGGAGTCGGTGAGTCCGCGTGTGGCGGAAGGGCTGCGGCAGGCGGATCAGTTCTGGGCACAGGGCAAGGAAGTGTTCGGCGCGACACAGGTCCAGAAGCTACTCGGCCGTGAGACGACCGGGAATCAGGTCTACAGCACGGTGATGGCCAATGGCGGCGACGTGGACCACCTGCGCCAGATCAAGCGTGCGCTGTACGACGAGAACTACCTGGGCGCGAACCTAGGACTCGATGCAGCCACGCTGGCGGCACGTCGCGAGGCGTCCGACAAGGCGATGAACGAGGTACGCGGGCGTTTCCTGCGCGACGTATTGCGTCAGACGGAAGAGCAGACGGGGAAGACCACGGCCAACGTGCGCCTGAATCACCTGAACCGCTTCGAGAAGAGCGGGTTCCTGCAGGAGATGTTCGGGGGCAAGAAGAACGAAATCGACAACTTCCGTCGCACGCTACGCGCGTTGAGGCAGGTCGAACGCAAGTACCGGACGGGCCATCTCGGCACGATTACGAGGGGCACACGCGTTCTGATGGGCGGTGGCGGCTTGGCTGCAGGTGGCTTCTCAGGTGCCACGCTGGCGGCCGGACTCGGATCGGCATCGCTCGCGCGGCTCACCACGTCACGCATGTTCGCAAACGTGCTCACCGGACTCGCGGAGTCGAAGCCCGGAACCAAGCAGGCCGCTAAGTTCATGGCCAGAATGACGCGCATGATCGACTACCAGAAAGAGCAAGAAGCCAAACAGGAGCAAGACCAATGAGTAAGCGAATCGTTTCACTACTGGCGGCGGTGCTCATGGTTGCGTTCCCGTCGCTCTCCTTCGCAGATCCGGGTGTTGGCGCATGGGCCATCAGCGGAAGCGAACTGCTCTACATCTTCACGGGTGACGTGAACTCCACTGTGCGGATACTGCGAGGCGGGCCGCACACGATCTGCTTCGACCCGGCAGACGACAGCGACGGAGCAGACACGGCCGAGGTGCAGATCCGACGTGTCGTGGCTGCGGAGGATGACAACGGGTCCATCATCCTGTCCGATTCCGCTGGTGCGGCGATCACATTGACGGGTGCAGTCGGTGCGTCATGCATCTACGAGGTGCCGGCGGGCCGGTATTGGGTGGATGTGACGACGCCGCCCGGCTCGGAGACAGCCACCGTTTCAATCCGCGAGGGGTAGACGTGAAGCGTTTCTTGATCTTGCTGGCGGCGCTTCTGTCGCTGGGTGCGACATGGCAGGCCGAGCCGCGTCAGGGCCTCGACACTGGTTTGCGCACTTCGCTCAACACCCATACGGGTCGCAGCGCAGCAGACGCATTCGTCTGCCCGGACGGCACGGACTTCGGGTGTCGGCTGACAGGAGATGTGGACCAGACGGTCTGCTCGACAGAAGGCTGGGATGTCTTCACCGTCAACGCCGTTTCGACCGACACAATCTGCGCGGGCGGGTACCTCGATGCGACTGCGGCGACTTCGGTCGTCCTGCAAGAGACGGGCGAGCTTGACTGCGACGCGAACAGCATCTGCGAGTTCGGCGCTCGCCTGACGTTCGTTGGGGAAGGCACGATCACGGGCGGGTATCGCCCGGATTTCGGCCTCAGGACGGGGGCCAGCGCGTGGCTGTGTGCGGTGGTGTCGTCCTCGACTTCCGGCTCTCCAGACACGACGGACCTGTGGATCGGCAACTCTGCGGCGAACGCCGAGGACACGGGCGTCGTTCTGAACGCAGGCGAGTCGGTGGATGTCAAGCTGTTCTACGACCCGGTGGACGGTGGCTGTCTCGGGCAGGTCTACAGCACGAGCGGAACCCTGCTCGGGTCGGCGCGGAACCTACTTGGCGCAACGGTCGGCGGCGACCCGGACATCGCGCAGGTCGGCAACTTCATCACCCGCTCGTCGGTCGAAGCGCGCAACGTCTACACCTGCGAAGGCGGGTGCGGGGCAGCGCAGACGAACGAGCCGAACATCCTGCTTGTCCGCCTCGATGACGTAGGCCGTAGTACCATCGACATCGCGGCGTTCGCCACCCCGAGCCTCGACGCTCTGGAAGACGTGGGCCAGCGATACACGAACTTCTACACGTCTGCGCTCTGTGCCCCCACTTCGCTAATGTACGTCAACGGCGTCATGCCAACGGCGGGCATCGCGTTCGCACCGCAGGGATCTTCCGATCAGGTGCAGCTAGGCGAGGCCCTGCAACTGGCCGGATACAGCGTCCGGGACTGGATCGGGAAGTACAGCCTCTACGCGGATTCGGCCAGTCAGGTCAACGGAGCGCGTGCGTGGATCGAAGCAGGCGGAACCTTCTACGAGGGCGCTCCCGCTGCAACGCCACTGGACGGTGACGGCGTGTCCGGTCTTACGGACTGGGCGGACTGGTACTACTGCACGACGACGAACCCGAACACGGCGTCGTGCTCCGCGAACACCGACTTCAACTGGCAAGCTACGACCGACATGGCCGTGGCTCGCATCTTGAACACCCCCGTCGCCTCGAAAGCCTTCTGGGGGGTTGGCCTGAATTGCGTCCACACCCCCGAGATCGACCCGTCTGCCGGGGCTCCGTACACGTCTGCGGCTGCCGCCAACTGCGGCGGAGCCAACGACTACGACTGCCTCGAAGTGATGACCGAAAGCTGCGACACGCTCGTCGGCGAACTCATCGCGGCCGTTCCCAACAAGGGCAACACGGTCGTCATCGCGTTCTCAGACAACGGGACTTGGAGCACAAGCGCAGCGCACTACGACGCCGCGAACGTCGACGGGCAGCCGAAGGGCGACATCAACGACGAAGCAACGCGCACGATCATGTGGGCTGCATACGGCGGGGTCACGGACCTCGACGGTGGCAGCGCGCCTCTGGACATGGTGTCTGCGGCGGACCTGTTCCCGACACTCGCTGCCATCGGCGGCTTCGATACCCGTACCGTCACCACCGACGACGCGGGTGCCGCGCGCTTCGAGACGACCCAATCCTTCTGGGATCGGCTGAACGGAACGTGCGCCACCGACAACTGCGCATTTACGGATCGCCGCTGGCTCAGCTCTGGTAGTTCAAACGCGGCCGGGGACGAACCCACCGAATACGCCCTGTGGGACCGGGAGAACCCTGACTGCAAGATGATCTGCGACGGCACGGCGAACCCGTACTGCCTCGATGCGGGTGCGAACCCGTACCTATTCGGAAGCAGCGAGTCGTTCGACACCCCGGACGAGACGACGCCGGCCGTCGAAGCGACGTGCGTGGCGAACCGTTGGTTGATGGAGAACCAGCTCCAGGCGTTCATTTGGAACCGGAAGAGCTGGTGCCCGGACGACGCAACCATCTGCGAAGACTTCGAGATGGCCGAAGCGGACTGCAACAACCTCCGCGCCATCGGCTACGGAACCGTGGATAACGGATGCGCCGAGACGACCGACGCCATCGTCGGTACCTACTCCATGAAGGTGTCTGGGCCAGGAACAAGCGACGGGTGGTGGTACGACCGCGTTAACTGTGACGCCACCGGATGCCGCATCACCGGGTATCTCAAGCTCACCGGCTCGGCGAGCCTCGGCAACGAAAACCTCGTGGAAATATGGGCTGGCGATTTCGGGAGCGGTGGCTCGCAATGTGCGCTCCGTCTCAACACGAGTGGTGCCTTTGTGGCGCGCACGGCGAGCAGCGGCACCCCTATGACCCTGACAGCCGTCATTGACACCGTCTACCAGTTCACGCTCGACTGCAACACGACAACGAACACGGCAACGCTCACGATCTACGACGAGGACGGGACGCTGCTGGAGTCAGTATCGGATGCCGGCTCGATGGGAACGCTCGACGAGCTGTGGTTTATCGCGGGCGCAACGACTTGGCAGCCGGTGTTCGACAACCTCGTCGTATTGCCTCTGGATTCCGTTCCGGTGGCGTCCAGCGGCTTCCCGCTTACCTTCCCGTTTGCGATGCAATGAGGTTCGCCATGCGACACGTACTGGCACTGATAGCGGCGCTGCTCTTGGCGGCCCCGGTGTCGGCACAACTCGCCGACCTCGACTACTCCGGCGACTGCGCAGATGCGGATGCGGGCTGCGAGACGGGCGAGGACTTCCTGGCGGCCAACGCGGAGGAGGTGAAGGACAAGCTGAACGCCCACATCGCCATCACGAACCTGATCGACGCGGACAACGACGGCGTGGTGGACGAGGCGGCCACAGTCTCCGCAGGCGCCATCGACGCCACTGCGCTCGGCTCCAACGCGGTCACCGCCGTCAAGATACTCGACGCCAACGTCACCGAGGCGAAGCTGGCCTCGGAGGACTACGGGGACTTCACCTGTGGCGGTAGCGCAGACGACTGCGTGCTGGACAGCGGTGTGGTGGATGCGACGGCGATTGCCAGCGGGGCGCTGACTGCAGCTGATGCAGCGGCAGACCTTGCCACTCAGGCCGAACTTGATGCCAAGAGCGTTGCCAGTTCGACCGACAACGCGGTGGCCCGGTTCGACTCCACAGCCGGCGACATCCAAGACTCAGGCGTCACGGTGGACGACAGTAACAACGTGACGATTCCGGGAACCATCACCTCCGGCGGCACTGAAGTCCCCACCTGCATCATCATGCGAGACAGCGACGATGCGGGGGATACGGCCTGCGAAGTGCTGAACGGTGCGTGGGACTGCGAGGTGGACACGAACGGGACCTGCGGCGATGCGACGTAGCGCGCTGCTGCTCATCGCCTTGCTGCCGTTTCTGCTGGCACCCACGATCTCCATTGACGGCAGCTGGGACGCGACGGGCTCGGTGGTGCTGGGGGAGACGGCCACCGACACGTTCGTCACCATCGACGAATCCGACTTCGGCGCCGGTGACACCTACGACCTCAACACGCGCATCGCGGCCGTCGTACCGCTAGACACCTACCTGCCGGACACGTCTGGATTCAGCACGTTCACGACGATCTCTTGCACGCAAGCGTCCCTCGAGACCTGCATGAGTCTCAGTGGTAGCACGATCACAGCCAGCGATACGCAGTGCAAGATGCCGACGAATTGCCAGATCACGATCACCGAGACCGGAAACGTCTACAACTACGGTGCGTCGCTTGACAATTTCGAGATTCTGGGAAACGAGGACGGTCTATCGGAGATCATCATCGACCCAGGCACCGACGTTGACCCCGGCACTGACGGTTTCAACCAGAGATTCCTTGCCTCGGACGGAGCGACCAGCGCGATTTCGACGTGGACGTGGGACTCCGGGTACGCGCTAGGAACGGACATCATCCACAGCGACCAGACCATCTCCGCAATCAACGGGGACGGCGGTGACATCGTGCGCCTCCACATCGACAACTGGGGCAATAGCGGCGCACGAGACTACGACGGGATGTACCGAGTGCTATGTGCCCGCTACGGCGACACGAACCATGGCAGCGATTGCACGGGCGTCACCAGCAACGGGGACATCCGGATCGACCGGGAGTTGCCGTTCCAGATGGACGGCACGGGCTTGCAGATCGGCGCGTTGACTGGCCTCACCATTGAACTGATGGAGACCTCTTCGACCACGAACATCCCCGAGCACATCGGTATGCGCGATGTCAAGTTGACCCACACGAAGCCATTTTTCGTCAACAGCAGCTTCCACTCCATCGAGCCTCATCGATGCTTCGAGTGCTGGTTTACCGGGAACGACTTCAGTTCGTGGGGCAATTCCAGTATGTCAATCGGGGCGAGCAGCGGCAACACGGCAAGCCGTATACTGGTTCACGACAACGATTTCACGGGGCCATACTTCGCCGGTCGCTGCATCATCGACACGGTGGACGCTTCGCTCGTCCAGGCGGACCCTGTCATCCTGTCATTCGCGCAGGGTGGTGGAGACTGTCGGAATTTCAGCGACGACGGCAGCGGGCTAGAGCCGTTCATCTACTTCCCGCCGGACTACCCGATCACGGGGCTGCAGGGCAAGGTCGCCTACGTCGACTGCACTCCTGGCACTGCGCCATACGACGTGCTCGATTGCGACGAAACAGGTGGGTGGACGGTAGCGCTGTACGAGCGCGGGACGGGTGCGTCTATCGACGGCACGTCGTTCACACAGGCGTCTTGCACGACTGCCGTCGATTGCGGCTGGGCGAATCAGCTCAAGAACTTTGAGATTGCTGCGGTGTACTTCTCGTCCGAGTCCGATCAGAACCAATTCTCTAGCAATCGCTGCCTTGACACGCGTGTCTGTTTGATCCAACAGGCCGGTGGCTTCCAGCACATCGTTGCCTACAACTACGACTATTATACGGCAACTGGTGGGTGCAGCCGTGGGATCTTCATGCACGGCGGACAGGCTAGCGGATCGGTCTGGGAGGGGAACTGGAGCGTATGTGGATTCACGACCAGCGCGACACAGAACCAGGGAACAGGCGTCGGTCCCGGGTTCACCATGTTCCGCAACCGATACCAAGAGGACCCGGTTACCCGCACGGCGATTGGGCAGCGGTCCTGCGGCGGCGATGCGTGGGATGGCATCTGCAACGAGGCCGAGGACCAAGAGAGCAAGCCGTCTGAGAATCACGTTTACCTTGCGAACAGCCTAGGTGGCTACCACACGAATGCGGGTGGCGGTGTCAACGTGTGGGGGGACTGCCAGCACGAACGTAGCGGAGCCTGTGAGTCTCCCTACCAGCTCTACGCGCCGTGGATCCTGAAGAACCTGTGGCAAGGCTCGGAGATGGAGGCCGATATGGAATCGCTCGCCAACAACCCGACGATGGTCTACCCGGACATCACAGCGAGCAGCACAGGCAGCCTCGACAACGACAACGTGGACAAGATCCCGACCGGGTGGAGCAGCGTGATCTGGCCAAGCTCGATCCTCTATAACGACTACGGCAAGCCGGACTGGTGGTGCTCGGAGATCCCGTTCCCGAACATCGGCGCACCGGATGACGACTTCAGTACGACGCTGCCGGAGACGCCTGCAAAGCGTATTGCTGATGGCGACGCCTGTACCACCCCGTAAAGGACACCCATGAATGGAGTTTTCGGTACAGGATCAAATCGTCACCGCCATGGGCGCAGTCGCGACCTCCATCGTCGGGGCGATGGGGGAGGTCACCCGGCGCCGGTCGAAGCGGATGGAGAACGTGCAGCAGCGCATGGACAAGATCGAACGGGACCGCGCGAGGCTGTCAGCGCGGCAGGAGATCAAGGTTCACGCGGTGTTCGAGCTGGCGATGTTGTCGAACAGCGGGGAGTTGGACGCTGCGCAGCGCCACAAGCGAGCGCAGGAGATCAAAGTCGAGATGCTGGAAGCGCTGGCCGGCTTGAGGGAGGGCAAGTCGTGAACGGAACCAACCGCAGGCAGGAGGACACGGTGGTCGACGCCCGGGTGCGGAAAGAGTTCGACAATGACCTCGATGACTGGATGCAGCATGTTACGGGTGAGTTCCAAGCAGTCGCCCTCACCGACAAGAAGCGGAGTCTGAGCGAGTGGCTAGGCGACACCATGAAGAAGCTGACCCACGGCGCCGGGAGCTGACAGAAGGATGGCTGGAGGCGCAAGGCCGGCTGTTGTCCCCTGCGGCGATCCTGCTGCGCTTCGTGCTCGTGATGTGCTGTCTGGGGGCGGTGGAACTCGGCCGTGGCGAGGGGACCGCATTTGGCATCGGCCTACTGTGGCACGGGGCCTGCTACCAGCTGCTGGTGATCTCCCGGCTGCGGGAGACGGTGCTAGGCCGTCAGGAGTCCGGAGACAAGCGGCCGCTGCGGGCGGGCGTTGCGGGCTGGATGGACGTAAACTGGCGGCTGCGCGGTGTCGTGCATCATACGCTGCGGGGGATCACTACCGCAGGGGTGGTGCTGGTGGTGCTGTATTTCGACTCTCGGGTGACGATTGCGGCGCTAGTCGTGTGTCACTTTGGGACTGAGCTTGCAGGGGTCATGATGGGCCGTGTGGTCGATCAGTTGATTCAGGTGGAGGCCGAGCGGCGAGTAGCGGTGTTGCGCGGCTTCAAGCAGTCGGAGGGCTCCGATCGGGGCGACTTCCGACCGATGGGGGGATAGATGGAGACGATCAAGGGACTTCTCAAGAGCAAGACCTTCTGGTTCAACTTCGGAACCGGACTGTTCGCACTCATCCAGCAGTCGGTGACAGAGGCCGGGGTTGATCCCGTCTACCTCTCCAGTGTCGTCGCCATCGGCAACGTGGTGCTGCGCACGGTCACGAGCAAGGCGCTACAGGACAAGTAATGCCGTGGATTCCGGTGACGCGAACATGCCCTGCGTGCAGCGCGGGGATCAGCGTGACGAACACACATGACCTGTACAACTACGCCCGTGCCACGCAGGATCACCAGAAGGCGCAGTCGTGCTGGACGTGTGGTGGGTCTCGCGTAATCACCACGATGGTGAAGGTCTACTGATGGACGTTCTGCCGTGGGATGCCATCGTGAAGGGCGTGCTCGGGCTGGTGGTGCTGTGCTTCGGCTTCTTCGGCATCCGGGCCATCGGTAGCAGCAGCGAGAAGCGCAAGCAGGCTGAGAAGGGGGTGAAGGATGCGGAGAAGGTGGCGGAAGTCATGGCCGAGCCTGTGCCTACTCGTCGCAAGCGCATTCGCGACTTGCTTCGTTCTCGCTAGCTGCGCCAGCGGTAGCTACGTCCCGCGCTGCCCGCAGTGGTCGATGGCGGCAGAGGAAGAGTTCCTCGCCTACATCGCCGAGCACGGCACCACCGAGATGGTGAGAGCCGTCCTGCGAGACGCCCAGGTCTGCAAGGCGCTGGCAGAGATCCGATAAAAGAGACGCCCGCCAACCGAAGCTGGCGGGCGCAAGTGGCGAGGGCGTCCAGGTCAACGGGGACTATCTTCCGCCGCGGAGCAGACCATATCACATGCCCATTGACGCTGACAAGCTGCTGAAGATCGGCCTTGCCGCAGCCAGCGCGGCCGGGCTCGGCATCGGCGGCTACCAGACCAACACCGCCACCACAGCCGAGGCCGCGATGGAGACGCTGAAAGAGCAGGTCGACCATTGGCGTGGGGAAGTGGCCGCAGTACGGGCCAGAGCAGAGGCGCGCGAGATCCGGGACTCAGACACATGTCTGGCCCTGCTGGAAGCCGCCAGAGAGGGGAACGAGTGACGGAATTACAGGAGCTTGCAGACCAAGCCTTGTCTGCCATGAAATCCGGTCCGGCGGAGGCGTCATTTGCGTTAGAGAGGCTAGGCGAAGCCGCTTCGGCCGAGCAGGCGATGGACCTTCTCGGGTGGTTTCTGTTTGACCCCAGCCCGCTGGTACGCGAAGGCGCAATACTTGGATTCGCTACTCATATGGCGAGCGATAGGGTTCGCGAGTTGGTTGAGAGGGTCCTATCCTGTGATCCGTCTCCCGGCGTAAGAGACGCGGCCATGGACATGCTCGACCAATGAGCGCTGCAGCGGACAACGCCCTCCACGGGGCCGGTGGGTGCGGGATGGCGGCGTTGGTCTTCGTACCGGCCGTTTGGCTGCCTTGGTGGCCCTATCTGGCGGTGCCTCTGGTGTGGATGGGGTGGGGCATGTTCCGGGAGCAGGCGCAGCACCGGGAGCAGGGCTGGCTCGGCTGGTTTAACGGCCCCCGGCTGCTGGAGGCTGCCTCGTGGGGAATTGGCGGCGTGGTGGCAATGGGGGTCTACGCCATACTGCAAGCGTTCGTGTGAGAGGGGGAGCCGGGAAAGACTACCGTCATGATCACATGTGGCGGCAAGCCCACAGGCAGGAACCGCGATCACTGCTGCCTGCGGGAACCCACCGGAATCGCCTCCCCCTCTTGCGCGGCCCTTGCCCGCTAGGGCTTCACGGGCCATGGTAGGCCGAAGTCGCGCCGCTTGATCTTGGCCATGCGCCCGCCCGGGTGGTGCCAGACGATGCCCTCCATCGGAACCGCCTTCTCCAGCCATGCAGAGATGCCTAGGTAGCTTCGTTCGCAGTCTGGCAGAATGTTGCGGCCGTGGAGTGACAGGACATGGCGCTCAAGGTGGTAGGGGTTGCCTTGCACCTTGGGGCCTAGAAGTTCATAGGTGCCACCGGCCAGCGGGATAATCCACGCCTCCATGTGCCAGCGATCTGCAGGGTTTGCAGTGGACACTGGCAGCCACCCGTGGCCGCTCTGCTGCTCTGGGTCACGGCTCCAGTGGATCCACCCGGGCGGAGGAGCGCCATTGTTCGCCTTGTGAACGTGGCGTCTGTAGAACCGCTCGCCGATGACGGCGCAACACGTTCCGTCTAGTTTTTCCGTCGGCACACCTTCGTCGGCCAGTACCCACAGGCAATCGGGGTCCGGCTCTTCGGTGACGCGCTTCGGGTTCTTCTTGTCTCGCAGGAACACGGTCGGAATCTTCTGCATGGGTCTATCCCTTTGGTTGATTTTCAACGTGGATGTGCCAGTCCCACGGTGACTGCTGGTGCTTCTCGAGCACCACGTCCCAGTCGTCGCCGAGCTCGTGGATGAGGGCCTCCTGCACCACGTAGTCGAGCGTTTCGGCTCTCTCGTTCCACGGTTGAGGCATGCATCGACTTGGCAGCCGCAAGTCGAAGGCGTTGCCGCTGTAGTGCAGCGAGCCCGTGCTGTGCCGGCCGTCCTTTGCGCTGGTGATGACGCCGGCAAGGCCGAACCGCTGGTATACGGTGGCGGCGATGGCGAGCCCTTCGGTGGCGTCGGGTGTCAGGTCCAGAATCACGCTGGCGTCTTTGCGTCTCACTTCCCTTCCTCCCGTGCCGCAAGCTCGATGAGTGCGGCGGCGTTGGTGATGTCTGCGGGCGTCGCAGCCGGACCAACCCACGTATCGATGTTTTCAGCCTCCCACCACTGGGCAGGAATGTCGTCGCGATCGTCGTTGCTGTCACGGCTGAACACCCACTCCGCCTCTTCCAGCGCCACGCGCAGCGGCCATAGCCAACGGGGGTCGTCGGCGCTCTGAATGATAGCCACTCGGGGTTTGGGTTTATGAGTTCGCCAGTAGACTCCTTGCCCTTGCGTCCACCCCAACACCACCCGCGCCACTCGTTCCTGTTCGTCCCGTGTCATTTCCATTCGGCTCCCCACACCATCCACCCAGCGTAGACACCACACCCGAGGCCAATTAAGTAGCCAAACACGTACGCGGCTTGAATGCTCAATTCCCAATCCTCCGAATGACCCACGCCAACGCTAAGCACACGAAGCCTGCAAACAGCAACAGTTCTTGGCTCGGCTCCGGCACCGGGATCGCGTTGCTCCACGTTGACGCCGCGCCGGGCGCGACGACTCGGCCAACGTGGTAGGTGTTCGGCTGAAGGCCAAAGCGAGCGCCGTAGAACTCCGCAGGCCAACCCTTTGCGATCTCCGCAGGCGTCGACTCGAGCCGCGCTGCCGACAGCACCTCGTAGCCCATGCGGGGCTCGGTGCAGGGCAGCTCGCAGGTGTACAGGCGCAACTCGACCGGCGGCAGCGTTTCGATCGTGGTGAATGCGGGCATTCCTACTCCCCCTGCAGATCATAGAAGCGTTCCAGCTTCCGGCTGCCTTGCTTCTTCCGCTCCCAACCTTCCAGTTCCACGCGGATCCATCCCTGCTGCTCTAGCGTGTCTAGTGCTTTGCTGACCCACGCCCGTGACGCTGCGATGGCGGTGGCGAGTTCGGTGCGGCTGGTGAGTTCGCCGGAGTGCTTACTGACCCAATCGGCTACGCGATCCATGATGGTGCCCTGCACTGCGCCGCAACGGTGGCAGCGTGCGAGCCTCACGGCTTGGCCTTGCGAGCTGCGCCTGGCTTTGTCGCGTTGCGAACCCTCTCGCCTAGCTTGCTCAGTCGGTAGCAATGGTCGCCAACTCCGAGTCCTGCATCCCCGGGCCACCTGTGTTCCAGGTCGGCCTCTTCGACGGTGCCGTCTGTCAAAACGCCGGCCTCGATCATTAGGTCTTGGACCTCAAATCCGTCGAGGTCGCCGCAGCTTTCGGGCCAATCTCCGAGCAGGCAGTTCGCAATCCAGAGCAGCGCAGCGTTCTCTGCTTCGAGGGTGGCGATGCGTTTCAGAAAGCCGGAGTCATCCGAGTAGTTTGCTCGCGCAAGGTCCCTGAGCGTGAATACACGATTACGCTCTTCTTCCAACTCCCGCACCCGTCCCTGCAGCGCGTCGCGCTCGGCGGCGAGCGTAGTCAGGCAATCCGCGACAAGCCTGGCCTGCGGGTGGTTGCCAGTGTCCTTGATGACCACCTGTGCGAATTCGATCATCTGCTCGGTGCTCACGTCCATCTTCTGCTCACCCATGTCTCAGACTCCTCTCTGCTCGAAGATGCTCACCGGGATCTCCTACTGAATGTCCACCACCCTTTTTATGCCCAAAGATGAGCACACAGCAGCAGCAAACTATCAGCCCGCATCCTCGGCATCTGCTGTCGTCGCTGTCGTTAACGTCTACGCCGCACGACTGGCATTTGCACCGATGGGGATCGTCGCTTGGATTGTCTCCGCATGATGGGCAATCGTCATAGAGGTGCAATTCATGGCGGCACTCTTTGCAATACTGAGGTCCGAGACAATCCTTCGGGTGTTCTAACACATCGTCGATCTTCTGCTCACCCATGGCGAAGTTCCTCCAGCTCTTCGTACTGCTCAACAGTGAGGGCCTCGTATGAGTTCTCTGCCACGATCTCGAACAAGTGTGCCTTTTGCTCCGCCCGCTCCATCTTGGCGCGGAGGTCGGCGTTCTCTTGCTCAAGCTGAGTGATGTGATCCTCGTTCTCTCCAACCTCGTCGTTCGCTTCTTCTGCTACAGCATCAAGCACGTACTGTGTTTCGAGGGAGCGATGTGCGGCGCGAGTCGCCCGCTCCTTCTCCCGCTCCAGGGCATCGAAGAGGTTGCGGAGCATGACGGCTGCGTCGTGAAACACGGACATCGGTAACATGGGAGCTTGCACTGCTAGTTGTGTAGCTACAGCATCCATCTCCTCCCGTGTCACCACGGGCGCGGGCTGGGCGTGCGGGTCAGTCGGCATCGTCGTAGTCCTCCGGCTTTCGCTCCATGCGTTCCAGCTCAGCGACGATGAGCGCGGCGGCACGGATCAGGTCACGGCGTGGGTCCTTCGGCTTCCACCACTCTGCATCCCACGGCCAGTTGAAAGGCGGATCTTCTGGTGTTTCTCCATGCATACCGACTGCCGCGTAGCAAGATGCGGCGTGCGCTATCTCGAAGCATCGATGCTCGTCGTCGTGATCTTGGGTCCAGCCCTCAACCTCTTTCTGCCGGAGCCTCTCGGCGGCGATCTCTGCGATGATCTTGTCAGTCGGCATCGCCTTGCTCCTTCACCTCGTGGTCCCAATAGCGATGCGTCACGACGGGCTTGCAGTACGCGCCGGGGAGATTGGCTGCAACCTCTTGGCGGCACGCTGGTCCGTCCTGCATCTTCACGCACGTTTCGGTTGTGCTGATACCGCTCGTGCCTAGGTACGACACGGCAACCGTGCATAGAAACCATTCAATCATCACCTTGCTCCTTTTCGACATGCAGCCGGCTAGCCAACGGCCTCTCAACGCGCTGCACTCCACACCACTCGCACCGTATCAACAGCGCCCCGTCATCCATCGGACCAAAAGTCCTTGTGTGGTGCAGACTGAAACGGTGAAGCAGCCTTGCCCACGGCTGGTATCCATAGCTGCACCACGCAGCGCGCCATAATCCCAGAACCCGGATGCTTTCTCTATCCATCGCCTTGCTCCTTCTGCGCCTCAACCGCGGCCACGTAGGCTTCGGCTAATGCGCGTTCCCAGGCGGGGGCTGCCCCAACGAACTGATCGCCCTCGGCGTTTGACCGGACGACTCCACACGACCGCTCCTCTTCAAAGCGATCTGTTTCAACACCCCACCCACACCTATCGCACTCGTCCAGCATCGCCTTGATCTGGTAGGCGTGGTCAAACGAGTACCATGCACGGTCCGGCGGACGAGGACAGTTTGGCCCCAGGTACCGCGCGACCTTCTCGCTCAGCTCGGAGTCAGTCATCGTTGCACTCGATAGCAAGCCGTACCACGTCTGCAGAAAGTGACATGTTCACCTTCTGCAGCCTGTGAATCTCGTCCCGCAAGGCGTCGCGCTCTTGCTCCATCTCGCGGAACTTCTCTAGCGAAGGTGCGGGATACGCTGCCTCTTCGTGGACGGTGCTTGTCTTCCCACTACCACCGACCTTCGGGCTATTGGTCACGATCCTGCGCGGGTCGGGGTCTAGGCCGATCCTCTGTGAGAACACGTTCGGATACCAGCCTTCGGCGTTTCGCTCGGTCGTCATCACTTCCCTCCCGCAGCGCGTGCTGCGCTCAAGGCTTCGTTGTGGGTGGAGACGCTTCGGAGCGTGAACGGTGCATCAGGTTCCCACCGGATCCACCATCCCTCTGCTTTCTGCTCGAAAGCGTCCCCGGGTGCAAGCTCGATCTCCGCAGGCGCAGCGGGGACCTTGCCGGTGCCCTCCCAGCAGTCGCACTCGTCCCCGTTGGGCAGGTACCGCGATCCGCTACACGTCGGGCACTCCACCATGCGCGCCACCGTTCCGCAGCCGTGGCAGTCGTAACACGTAGTGGTGTGCTCGCCTTTGAATGAAAGCTTCTGTCTTCCGCTTCCGGCGCAGGGAGGGCAGGGCACCTCGTTTGCTGCGTCGCGTGTATGGGTGCAGGTCATAGCTCGCGACACGGCCCCTCGTGGTTGTGACGAAGGCCACAGTACGACTGGCCCAGTGTGCCCACGCAGACTCTGGCGGTGTCGCCAACGCGATCATTGGCCAGGATGATGAGGTTTCTTCCGGCCTCCACCATCTCCTTGCCCATGCGAACCATCTCCGGGTCTGCTCCTGCTTCAAGGATCGCCTCCAGAGCGATGCTCAGGCGCGTCCCGTCTACCGCGATGCAGAGGTCGTAGTGCCTTTTCCCGTGAGGAACCCTTTCGGTTTTGCCACCCATCTACTCCCCCTCCATGCCAAGCTCGATCTTGGCGGCTGCAATGATGGCGGCGGGGAGGGTGGCGTACGTTGCAGTCCACGCTTCGCCGCTCTTGTTGTCCATGGAATAGCTCGCAGTACCGTTTTCGGTGGAGTTTCCTACTTCCCACCTTCTCTCCATCAACGCGATCAGCAGCGGCCCCCAGAAGCGCGGGTCCTCTGGCGTGACAGGGTCCATGGTGATGTATCCATCTGCTTCACGCGTGTAGGCTGGTATCACTTGCCCTGTGACCTTGAGGAACAGCCCGGCGGCCTGGTCGGGTGTTAGGTCGGGGGTGGTCATCTGCTTCCGTCAGCAACAGAAATGCCTTCTGTAGTCAGTTCGTAGCGACACCACGGGTAGACATCCTCCGCAGATTCAACCCACCCGCGCCGCTTTAAATCGCCTATCAATGATCGTAGCCACCTGCTTTCGGACAACTCAAAGTAATTGACGCGTGGCTTCCGAGCTAAAGCACGGAGTGCATTTACCGGCGTGCGGTCGGTAGGCTTCAGCCTGTCAATCGGCATCGAACTGCTACAGATGATGCTCATGCTCCCTCCAGAACGGCGCGCTCTCGGGCGCAGGGCGGGCACTCGGGCGCAATGAACTGGCTGCTACCCGAACCGTAGGCTGTACCAGAATCGCACTCACACAGATCAAGCCTCCCAGCGGCAAGGGCCTTGCGGGCGGTGTTCCACGTTCCGAATGGTGTGTACTTCTGGGCACTCGTTTCAGCCCAGCACCACCTTTCAGGGCTCTTTCTGGATTTCCATGTCTCGATCACCAACTCTGCGTCCGGGTTGCCGAGCTGGCCGGTGCCGTCACACGCCTCGTGCAAGAGGTACTGGTGGTCCTCTTCGGACCACACCGCGCACGCCAGGCCGGCGGCCTTGAGCGCTTCCGGGGTTGCAGCGGCCTCCGGGCAGTCTCGTACTTCGTCATCTTCCCGTAGCGGGTATTTCATCGCATCGCCGATTCCATGCACTGCAGCACTTGTGCGCAAGTAATGATCTGAAGGAGAAATACCATCCATGCCTGAAACGTGTTAGTGCTCATCGCTTCCGCTTCCTCCGTGCGTTGAGGCCGAGCAGCAGTACCAGCCCGGCGGCGATCATGGCAACGATGGACGGCTCGGGGACAAGGGAACCCATGCGGGTCATGAGAGCCCGCCGGGAATCTCTCCCAGGCGCTTACGCAGTGCCCAAAACCACAGTCGCCTTCGTAGACCGAACCACTCTGCCCTGATCCACCACCTATACAGAATGAACCACGCCAAGCGGTGGGCGTCGCCACGACTCATGTGCGTGTGCCACTCCGTGGCTGTTCCAATCCAGAGCGTCCAAGCGTCTTCGCTGACGTGTACGACGGGCGGATACTGCAGGGGTGGTTGGAGATCCATCCAATCTCCGGGGGCTACGGTGTTGCCGCACGCCTCGCTTCCGAGATTCTTGTAGATCCAGTCGTGGACACTCATTCCTCAATCTCCAGGTCCAGTAGCATGCCGTCACAGAGCACGCGCTTCGTGCCGTGGACGCGCACGCAGTCGTAGAACTTCATCTCGCTTTCCACGTAGATCGTCCCGTAGGCTGCGTCGGCTCCGACCTCGTACACGCCATCGGGTAGCGACATCCGCGGTTCCGGCTCCCCGCAGCCGAGCAGCAGCAGTGCCAGCACCAGAACGCTACGCATCGTTGACACCTCCAACCAACGCAAACCCGGGTCGTACGCGGTACTCCCACGTTCCACCCTTCGGTGTTCGGCGGCGCTTCTCCACCTCATAGCTGCCGAACTGCGGCTTCCGCAGATGCCGTAGCTGTGCGGAGATGCTGGACTCGGGGTAGCCGAGTGCGTTCTTGATCTCGGCTAGCGTCTTCCAGTCCCGGGCGAGCATGTAGTCCCGGATGTCTTCGTGCTGCTTGTGGATGCGGGGACCGTCGATGCGTTCGCTGTAGGCCGTGCCCATGTCGCGTGCCATCACTTCACACCGAATCGCTGGTAACCGTCAGCCTCGCGCTGGTCCAACACCTGATCGGTGAAACGCATCTTTTCGGCTACCGGTGCGTCCCGCAACAAGTCAAGTGCCGCCAGCTCTCTGCTTGCTCGCTGCCACGGAACACGCGGCCGGAATCGTTGCGGTAGCAACCGTCGAAAGCGCTTACTCAGATCCATCTGACTGCCTCCCATTGGATTACCGCTCCCCGAGTGCTGCGGAACCCCCCACGGGTCTGTTGAACATCACCCGGGGAGCGGCATCCAAGTTCCTCACCCCCGCTAGAACGGCACGTCGTCCGACGGCGGCGGGCCTTCACCGGCATGCTGCGGAACGTCGGGCGCGGCCGGGGCCGCAGGAGCAGCCTTCGCAGGCCGGCGCGGCTCCACCCGGATGGCCTCCACCTGCTTGCCACCGAAGTCGACCCACGTAGAGAACAGCGTGATGCGCTGCCCTGACCAGTCATCCGACTCGTCCCCGTAGATCGTGGAGATGGCCGTGCCGTTGGTCTTGTTCAGGACCAGCCCTTTCTCCAACTCGCGGAAGTAGGCCACGGGCTTGTGGGTCTGGTCTTCCCCTTGTCCGACCAGTTCCATCTTGATCTCTTCGATGGTGACGACCCACTTCTCATCATCGAGATCGGCGGCCTTGAGGTACGTGCTCGGAAACGCTTGGCTCATTCGCATTGTGTTGGTTCCTAGTGTTGGGCATCGAGTTGATGCGGTTGTTGTGCCGGAACATCCGGCGGGTTGAATCAGAAGTTGTCCGCTGCTGTGGGCTCGTCGTCGTCCGTCGGCAACTCGTTCACCAGCAGCGTCATCTCGTAGTCGATGGCCTCCACCTGGTTCTGGTACCGGACGGCCTTCTGGGCGAGCTCCAACCGCTGGATGCGCAACAGCTCGAGCTTGGTGCGGATGACCTGCGCCTCGTTGCAGTCCTCCGACTGGCGTGCCGCGGAGTCGACCACGTTCAGCAACTCGTAGATGTTGCTCCACAGCGCATCGCGCCGAGTCATCGCCAAGCCACCTCCGCCAGATTCCACAGCCCCCACCCGCAGGCTGCGCCCACGGCAACAATCAGGGCCGACACGATCCAGTCGATGGGGGTTGCGGGGTCCATCTAAAACCACCCCCAGACGATGTACCCGGTCCACACCAGCATGCCGGTGCCGAGCACGATGGCGATGCGGTTGGCCCACCTCTCCCCGCGAGAGGAGTGCCGCGGCTCTCGCCGCCAGCGCTCGATGTGCAGGTGTCTCATAAGTCTGCCGACGCGGCGTAGACACCGGCAAGCCATGACGTGCGGAGCCACTGGCGGCGATAAGGGCACCCTTGCCGATGCAGCTTGACGCGCCGGGCTGCGTAGCCTTCGTCAAAAGCACGACGAGTCTTCTCTTGCTTGGTCATC
>JAJFFD010000226.1 GCA_021776805.1 Planctomycetota bacterium | reverse complement strand
GGGCGCCAAGAAGCTGACGGATGCGAACCCGCAGCAGGCCGAGTACGCCTGGAGCCCCGGGCGTCGTTTGATCGAATACACGGATCAGCGGGGCAACACCTTGCAGGCGACTCTGACCCTGCCTGCCGGCTACGAGGAGGGCAAGCGCTACCCGATGTTGGTGTACTTCTACGAGCGCATGTCGCAGCGGCATCACCAGTACTCCATGCCCGGATTCGATGATCGGCCGCACATGTCGACTTACTCCAGCGGTGGCTACTTGGTGCTCATGCCTGACATCGTCTACACGGCGGGCAAGCCGGGTAGTTCAGCTCTGGACGATGTGACTGCGGCGGCGCAGAAGGTCATCGACCTCGGCCATGCGGACCCGGACCGTATTGGCCTGCAGGGCCACAGCTGGGGCGGTTACGAGTCCTCCTTTATCGTGACTCAGACCGACATGTTTGCCTGTGTGGTTACCGGCGCACCCCTGACCAACTTGGTGAGCATGCATAACATTCTCTACAAGCGCAGTGGCAACCCGAATGCACCGCTCATCGAGTGGGGGCAGGGGCGCATGGCTACGAACCCAGTAGAGGATCTGGCCGCCTATGTGGATCAGTCCCCGGTGCATCACGCCAACAAGATCTCCACGCCCTTCATGATCCTGCATGGCACGGCTGACGGCGCTGTCGATTGGAACCAGGGTCTCGAGTTCTACATTTCTGCCAAGCGCTTTGGCAAGGAAGTGATCCTCTTGTCCTATCCGGGCGAGCCGCATCACCTGCGCAAGAAGGAGAACCAAATCGACTTCCAAAAGCGCATGCGCCAGTACTTCGATCATCACCTGAAGGGCGCGGCGCCGCCGCCTTGGATGACCGAGGGTCTCGACTATCTGGATCGGGAGCGTGAGAAGCGGTGAAGGTTCGCTGGAGCAAGGGCCGGGACAAGCCGGACACCCTGACCTGCACCCGGGATGATGGCAGCGTCTCACTGACCCAGCTGCGCCCGGGCTTCGGTCCCGAGCATGACTTCGCCCACTTCGCCGTGGAGAGCGTCCTCCGTCGCAGGCAGTCCTTCTTTGGGCTCGTCGCCGGAGGCATGAACATCCAGGATTTCGAGCAGTCCGGCGCCAGGCAAGCGTTGGACCTACCGGACGAAGCGCAGCAGACCGAAGCCTTCGTCTACCAGTTGCAGATTGAACTCCGGCAAGGGGCCCGCCAGGACGAGTTCTTGGGCACAGTGCGCATGTCCTGTCAAAGGCAGGGGCTGCCGGTGCCGGAGGACTGCGACGAGGAAGCGGTCAAGAAGATACGCCTGGCGGTGCGCGCCCTGATCAAAGATTGGGACAAGCTCGAGCCCGGTGAGTTCCTGGAGCGAGACTTCGCGAACTAGCTGTCCTCGGAGTCCTCGGCGATCTCCTGCAAGTGCTCCAGGTGATCGAGGAAGGCCTTGCGGCCCTTGGCGGTGATCTTCGCCGTGGTGCGTGGCTTGCGGCCGACGAAGTCCTTCTTGACTGCGACGTAGCCACCCTCCTCCAGCTTCTGTAGATGGATGGTCAGGTTGCCTTGCGTGAGATTCAGCAGACTCTTGAGATCACTGAAGGTGGCTTTCTTGCGCGTGACCAGGACGGAGATCACGCCCAGCCGCACCTGGGAGAGAAGCATGGGATCAAACTGTTGATGTCCGCTCACGCGCTCTGTGCCTGCCCGGCATCCGCGGCCAGAAAGCGACGCACCCGAGCCTCGGCACGCAGGCCGGGGATGAGCATGCCGAGACCCATGCAGGGGCCGAGGATGTAGCCGTTGTAAGGCTGGTAGAGGATGCTCGCTAGACAGCCGAGCATGATGCAGAGGCCGCTGATCATGAAGTCTCGGCTGTAGGCTAGGCCCATCATGAAGGTCATGTTGGCGTAGACCAGGCCCCAGATGATCGGCACATTGCGCCCATCGATGAATCCGGTGGCTGGTGCGATGCTGCTCAGGGCGATGCCCGCGAAGAGATTGGCGAAGGCGATCCAGGCGAGCTGGTTCGAGACTTGGGTGTTGCCGCCAGGGAGGCGTGGCTTGCGATTGGCAAGAGTGCCTCGAACAGTGCTGAGAATGGCACCGCTCGCCACCCCAAGGCCGCAAGTCCAGGTGTAGGCGTCCATGTTGCCCTGGGATTCCCAGTAGTTTGCCAGGGGAAACCAGATCAAGACGATGACACCCCAGTGCACCGAGTGAAAGGCCTGTGCATCGATGCGCTGGCTGGCACGCTGGACGATGTCCTTGACGAGCTCGAGATCTCTGCGTGCTGCGTGGCTATCCATGGAAACTCCTAGGCTCGATTACTTGCTCTTTTGTAGCGCCTTCATGATTCCAGGATCTCCCGGATGGCGAACTGACCCCTGCTCGAGCAGCTTCCGAGCCTCGGCAGTCTTGCCCTGCTTCTCGTAGAGACGGGCCAACTGGACATAGGTCTGACTGTGTTCGGGTTTTGGCGTGTTGCGCTCCTGGATGGCCAGGGCGTTCTCGAAGCTGGCCACAGCTTCCTCGGTCTTGCTCACGAAGTCCGGATACATGCTGTAGTTGTAAGCCAGGGTGTACTGCGCGTCCCAGTGATCCGGGTTGTTATCGATCACCGCCTGCCATTCGGCTTCAGCCCGCACACCCCAAATCCCTCGCTCG
>JAJFFD010000225.1 GCA_021776805.1 Planctomycetota bacterium | reverse complement strand
GCTCTGCGTTCTCTTCCAGTGGTCATGGAGAGCGGCGACATGGAACGTGTGATCGCGCGCTTTGAAGATCCGGTTCGCGCCCTGCGCTACGACGCGATCATGACTCTCGGTGCCATGGCTGGGCGCTCTGGCAAGGCTGTTAGACGTCTGTTGCATTTGGCGGAGGACAAAGTTGCCTGTGAGCAGATCGGTGCGTACGCAAGGCCGGCGACTCGGCTTGCTCTGGCGATGGCGTATCAGCGCAGCAAGAGTGAGAGTCTTCGGCGAATGATCGCCGCTGCGATCGTGCGCTTTGCGGAGACCGATGACTCGCGGGATCAGCTTGCTGCTTTCGTTGCGGCAGAGGTTGGCGACATCGATGTGAGCGAGTCGGCGTTGAATGTCTTCGCGGGGGATGAGCAAGCCTCAGTCGATAGCATCTACCGCGCGGCCCTGTCCCTGGATTCGAAGAACAAGGTTGTGCGTGGTCCATTGCTCCGCGCCCTCGGTGGCCGTGATCGCGTTCTTCGCCGTGCAGCGACCTGGAGCCTCAGCCGAGATGCAAGCGATCTGGCGCGGGCCAATCTCGCCACGGCCTTCGAGTACGAGCGCGGGCTCTTCGGTCGGCAGACTGCCTTGGTTGCTCTCGCTGCCTGCCGGGAACCCCAGTCACGAGACCTTCTGGTCGAGCAAGTGAAGTCCGGTCGCAAGCCCCTGCGGGCATGGGCATCTCTCGGTCTGGCTCTATGGCTGCGAAATGCCGGTGAGGATCGAGCTGCTCATGGCGCGATTCTGGCGGCCTACGAGAATGAGCACAACGCGGCCAACAAGCCGGCGCACCTGCTGGCAGTCGGGCTGTCGAAACATCCCGAGGCAGCCTCGATCTTGATCCCGATCCTGCATGACCAGGATGCTTCCGCCAACGAGCGAGCATTCGCTGCCGAAGGGCTCGCCTTGCTCGGGCCGGTGACCGATGAGATTCGAGCTGCCTTCCTGCATGCTCTGGCGGAAGACCCCTGCGTCCTGACTCGGTCAGCGATCGCCGCCGCTTTCGCCAAGTGTGCCGCTGAGGCGGATGCAGCCAAGATAGTCGCCGTCGTCAGGCAGCTACCCGAGTCCGGATGGTCCCATGCCATCCTCGCGGATCTTGGTCGACGAGGTGGAGAGGATGTCGCCGCAGAGATGCGCGGATTGCACTTGGACGAGGAGGCTTCGGTTGCCAATCGCGCCGCTGCCCTCGCGGCCTGGGGTCGGGCCCTGTCCGATCACGTTGGTCTTGAGTTCAGCGGAGCTGCTGCTCGTGCAGACTTCTCTTCCTACCCGGGTTGGCTTGCCTGGGCGCTGCGACTCGGTGACTGAGTAAGGCGATGGCAAGGAATCGGGATCAACCGTAGCCTAGGGCTATGGTTGGTCCCGCAATGATTGGCACTAAGGGGACGAGGTTCATCCTCGTCCTCTACCTACTGTCCCAACTTGCCCTCGCCCTGCTCCTGCCATCCAAGATCGAAGGCATGTTCGACTTGGAGATCAGCAACCCGGACCCTCGACCCCTGGTCCTTTACCGGATCGCCGTGGTTCTAGCTGGCAATGCCTTCGCCCTCGCCATGTGGACGGGAGCGCGGCGGAATGCGCAGAAACTGCTCGCCCTCACTGTGTTGATCGGGGCCGCGGTCTTGCTCTTTACTCCCGCCTATCTGAGCATCAACATGATCGCCAGCCTCGGCGGAGAAGAAGAGGCGTCTTCGGTTGCGATAGCGGTGGCATGGGAATTCACTCTCCCACAACTCGCGGCCCTTCTCTGTCTCTCGAGCTATGGCTGGTTGTCCCTGGAGGGGCGAGGCTTGCAGCCGAGCTGTCGCTAATACCCCGGTCCCTATCTTGTGAAAGCTGGTCAATTGCCCCAGCCCTACTTGCACCCTTCCGCGTAGAGGGTTACCCATGCGACATACAGTCCCAGCCCATAGAAGGATAAGCATGAGAATCCCAGTTACCGCCCTTAGCGCTAGCATCACCTTGCTGCTCGCCGGAGGCAGCTTTGCTCAAGAAGAAACCAAAGCCAAGGCGGAGGATGCGAGCAAGAAGGTCGAAGCCTTGCCCCGTCCGCTCAATCCCAATCTGGCCAAGATTGACGAGCTCGGCAAGTTGTCGCTGCTGAGTGAAGAGCTCTGCGCAAAGATCGTCGAGAAGAGACCCTTCCTCGGCATGAGCAAGTTCGATGCGCTCATCGGCGATGAGCTGAGCAAAGAACAGAAGAGCGAGCTCTACGCCAAGGTGTTCATTCCGCTGAATCTAAACGCCGCTCCCGAGGAGGAAATCCTTTTGGTACCCGGTGTCGGTAAGAAGATGGCGCACGAGTTCGACGAGTACCGCCCCTATAAGAACCTGAGCCAATTCCGTCGTGAAATCGGCAAGTATGTCGATGAGAAGGAAGTCGCCCGTCTCGAAAGCTTTGTGTTCATCCCGGCCGATCTGAACAATGCTTCAGAGGATGACTTCAAGACCATCCCCGGTGTCGGCAAGAAGATGGTCCATGAGTTCATGGAGTACCGTCCTTACAAGAACATCGAGCAGTTCCGCCGCGAGATCGGCAAGTACGTGGACGAGAAGGAAGTCGCGCGCCTAGAGCGCTACGTCTTCATCAAGGAATAGGTCCGCTCTCCCGATCCTGAAACTATGTCCACGGAAATCGAGAGCCAGGCGCTCGTCGCTATTCGGCG
The DNA here is from genome assembly GCA_021776805.1 of Planctomycetota bacterium. Classification (GTDB taxonomy): domain Bacteria; phylum Planctomycetota; class UBA1135; order UBA1135; family UBA2386; genus JAJFFD01. Next base: position 6,126 of record JAJFFD010000225.1, on the reverse strand, counting down.
TCTGCTCCTGGCGATCCTGTTCCTGGGCATGCTCGGTTCCCTCGTGGATCTTCTGCTCATTGAGCACCTTGAAGATCGCTTGCAGTTCGTGCCCGTCATTCTACTCGGGCTCGGACTGGCCTTGCTGGCTTGGAGCTTGCTCAAGCCTAATCGCCTTGCGATCCGCCTGTTGCAGATCACCATGCTTGCGTTCATGGTTGCTGGCCTCGTGGGGGTGTACTACCACTTTCGCGGCAATGAGGAGTTTGCCTTGGAGCGAGAGCTCGAGGGTTCTGAGCTCTTCTGGGATTCGGTGATGGGGGTGCCGCCAGTCCTCGCTCCGGGGGCCATGGTCTATCTGGGGCTGCTGGGCATCGCCTATGCCTACCGGCATCCGCGTCTGCGCGGTGGGTGACCCCCGAATACGCCTTCTTCCTTGGCAGAAGGCCCTGGATGGGACATCCTCGATGCCTAGCGTTCTAGTGATGGAAGAAAGCACCCCCAATACATGGAGACTGTTATGAACCGACTGATTGCATTGCCCCTCGCCTTCCTATTCGTCTCTTGCCTGACAGCCTGTGGAGCTGACACTCACGCGAAGGCAAAAAGTGAAAGCATGACCATCATGGGAGGGATCGTGGAGACCCTCGCGGACAGCAAGGATGTGCCCTCGGCAGAAGCGAACAAGTCCAAGCTCGACGGATTGATCGACGACTTGAGCGCTCTCAGAACAAGAGTGGAAGCCCTCCCCGAAGCCACCGCTGAGGAGAAAGCTGAGATGGCCACCCTCGAAGGCACGGACGCAATCCAGGCCAAGTTGGTGGCCGAGATTTCCCGGATTTCGCTGAACCCTGCGATCGCCAAGGTGCTCGAAGAGTCCATCAAGAAGTTGGAGGCTGCCGTCAAGTAGGACGGGTTGGCCAGGCCATGGAATGGGCGAAAGTGACGGCCGCCGGCGCCTACGAAAAGGGTCGGTTGGCTGTGGCTGGATCCAAGAGGGTGAAAGCCACGCTCCTATCGATCCGGCAGACCGGTCCCGTCTGCGCTGCATGTAGCAGGGTCTTCATGCTGGCGGTTGGAAGCAGCATGCTCTAGGTGCTGCTCTCGCTGCGAGTTGGCGTAAGCGACCCTGACCCGGTCACTCCTTCGCGTTCTTGATTTCCTTGCGGAACTCGTTGACCAGTTCTTGCAGCTCTTCGCTGGTATGACCGGTGGACTTCAGGAGCTTTTCGATGCGGGAGATGTCGAGCTTGGAAGCGGCCTCGCCGCCCTCGGCCAGGATTCGCGCCATCTCGCGATACTTGCCCTCGGCACCCGTGTTTTGGTCCATGTGGTGCTGCTGGCGCGCCTTGGACTTCTTTTCTCCACGCAGTCGTCTTGATTCGCTGATCTTCATCTTGCTAGCTCCGTAGTTGCGATCGCCAGATTGATCGTGCCCAGTGTCAGTCGAGGCAAGAGTCGACTGCGCTGCCCTGCCGCCAAAGTTTCTTTCGCATGCGTCGACCCGCTTGGTTCGACAATTCGTGAAAGCCGGCTTAAGAGTCGTGGCCCGTTGGTCTGGCCGCCCAAAGTAAGATTTATATTTCGGAAGTGAGTAAAACCCTGCAGACCAAGCGCATCTTGCCGCATGTGGCCGCCAAATTCCACCCTTGGCAATTCTTACTCGATCCGGGAGGCGAAGTTACTGATTTTTGGCGGCGCCAGCTGCTGGGCCCTGGAGGCATGCTCTGAGTTCATTCGGTTCCGATGGCAAGCTTCGATAGCAATGAGACCGCAGCAGCCTTCTCGCGACAGGCTGAAATCTGCCGCCTCTTTGGATCTCCCTTCTATGCGGGGCTGCTGGCCCGGATGGCTGAAGACTTGGCGGTCCCGGGTCCCATGCGAGCCCTGCTCGCCGATTGGCAGGGCCCAGCTCTCAGGGCTGCCCTGCCCCTGCGAGTCATGGCAGCCCTGCACCGCATGGTCCTCTCTGGGCAAGCCGCGGAACTGGCGGCCATCTACGCTCGATCCAGCGAGCCAGGCATGGCGGATGTGGCCTGGCCCGAGATCTGCGCCCGCATGGATCGAGGCGTCGAGCTCTTGCAGGCGGGCATCCTCAAGCCGCCGCAGACCAACGAAGTTGGGCGATCGGCTGCCTTTCTCGCCGGGATGCTATCGGCGGCGCGGGAGTATGGACTTCCCCTGTCCTTGAGGGAGATCGGGAGCAGCGCCGGGCTCAATCTCTTTTGGGATCAGTACCGCTACGACTTCGGTAGCTGGCACTGGGGCGATGCGGATTCGTCCGTGTTGATCCAGTCGGAGGCTGAGGGAACGCCACCCGCAGACTTCGATCAGCTTCGTCTGAGCTCCAGGCGTGGCTGTGATTTGCACCCCATCGACTTGGAGGATTCTGCGGCCCGACTCGATCTCGAGTCCTATGTCTGGGCCGACCAACCTGGTCGTCTGGCGACGCTCCGCGCGGCCATCGAGCTGGTGCGGGCAGAGGGGCTGCGAGTGGAGGCCAGTGGCGCTGCAGAGTGGGTTGCGGGGCGGATGGCCGAGAGAGAGCCGGGCGCGACCACGGTGCTCTATCACTCGGTCATGTGGGCCTACATGAGTGACCGGGAACAGGCAGAGATCGAGAACCTCATCCTTGCGGCGGGGCGCTGTCGAGATCGCGCCGCACCCTTGATCTGGATGAGTCTCGAGGACGCGGTGGATCGCTACAGGGCTGCGCCGGAGCTCAGACTGCGCTATCGCAGTTGGCCGGCGGGGACGGATCGGATTCTTGCCCAGGCCAATCCACACGGTACTTGGTTGCGTTGGACAGTCGATTGATCACTTGTTGGTAGCCATGCCGGCGGTGACTGCGAGGCGCAGGGCCTGTTCCATGCTCATCTCCACGGGCTGCACACTGCTCTTGGGAACCACGAGCATGAAGCCGCCGAGTTGGTAGCTCATGGGGATGTAGACCGCGACTTCCCCTGGCTTGCCGATGCCCGCCGGCAAATCGTCAAAGCTGCTGCGGGTGACGAAGCCGAGGGCGCGTACTCCGCTGGACTCGTGCTGAACCATGACGACCTGATCGAAGGCGTCCTTCTCCGAGTGCACGAAGAAGCGCATCATGTCTTTGATCATGCCGTAGACCGCGCGAACCAAGGGAACGCGCTCGAGGATGCTGGTGCTCAGTCCGATGATGCTCTGTGCCACCCAGCTGTAGTTGAGGGCGCCCACCAAAGTGATACCGAGCACGGCCAACACGAATCCCATGCCGGTGACGTAGTACTCCTCGGGCATGACCAAGAGGAGAAGACTACCGAGCAGACTTTCGCCGGTGGTGGCCAGCCAATAGACGATGTAGATGGTCAGGCCGATGGGTAGCACGGCTGCCAGCCCGCGCAGAAACAAGCGGCTTAGAATCCTGGTCACGGAGCACCTCCCTGAGGTTCGCCATCAGCGGCGGTAGCCAGAGTTTGCAGCATCGGGTTCGTGGACCGAAGAAAGCTCTGGGCTCCTTGTCAGTGAGCCTGCGGTCAGATCCGCCAGTCTTCTTTCCCTTGCGACTCTTGACAGGGTCATGGTCCTAGCTAACCTCCAGGTCCCATGATGCAGAGAAAGCACAGCGAACGGCCCCTGAACAGCACTGGCTGGGCCTGGTCGTGGCGCCCCTCTCGGGAGGCGGCGCGAGGATCCTGCATTCAGTTCAAGCACAAGACCTGACCAGAACTGAACCTGACCCAAGCCCACTTCCCGGGAGTCCGGAAGTGGGTTTTTTTGTGCCCGCCGCCGGCCCCAAGCCCGAACCAAGCGGATGGACCAAAGACTCTTCGATATCCCGGCGGACCTGGACACACCTGTCTCAGCCTTTTTGAAGCTGGAACCTTTCCAGCCACGTTTTCTATTGGAGAGCGTGGTCGGCGGGGAGCGGCAGGCGCGCTATTCCTTCCTCGGTTTTGGTGATGCCTTCGAGATGAGTCTCGATGCAGAGCACCTGCACATCGGCGACCAAGTCGAAGCCGTGTCGGAGGATCCAGAGCAGCTCTTGGCGAAGCTGCGCGCTGCCCTCGAATCGGCGCCCTTACCCGGTCGCAACTTTGAGCAGGTGCCCTTCCGCGGCGGACTCGTTGGCGCGGCCGGCTTCGACCTGGTGCGTAGGCTGCAGCGTCTGCCGAAGCAGCCGGCGCTGACCGGCAATGTGCAGGAGGCGGCCTACGTGGCGCCCCGCTCCATCCTTGTCTTCGACCATGCGAGCCGTCGGGTAGCGCTCATGCATGATGGGAGCGAGTCCGAGACCGCGGCCTTGAAGAAGGACCTGCGTCGGGCCTTGCGCGCCCAGCTGCCCAAGCCCCGTGGTGCAGCCCGTCTGCAAGCTGCACAGACCAGTATGGGTCGAGAACGCTACATGGAAGGCGTCTTGCGCACGAAGGAGGCCATCGCCGAGGGCGAGGTCTACCAGCTGGTTCTTTCCGAGTGCTTCTCCGGCGAAAGCGATCTCGATCCCTTCGAGGCCTATCGCGCCCTGCGCCTGCTGAATCCCTCACCGTACATGTTCTTTCTTCGCCTGGGGGAGAGCACTGTTGTGGGGTCTTCTCCAGAGGTTCTGGTCAAGCTCAACGGCCGGCAGGCAACCCTGCGGCCAATCGCAGGAACGCGTCCACGGGCAGCGGATCCCAAGCGAGATAAAGCACTGGAGGAGGAGCTCCTGGCGGATCCGAAGGAAGCGGCGGAACACGTGATGCTCGTGGATTTGGCGCGTAATGATCTCGGGCAGGTCGCCCTGCCCGGCACGGTCAAGGTCGAACCCTATCGCTCCGTGGAGCGCTATAGCCACGTGATGCACATCGTCAGTGGTGTCGATGGAGTGCTGCAGGCGGAGCACGATCAGTTCGATCTCTACGCCGCGGCCTTTCCTGCAGGGACGGTCGTGGGGGCGCCGAAAGTTCGGGCGATGGAATTGATCGCCGAGCTCGAACCTCAAGGTCGTGGGTTCTATGCGGGGACCGTCGGCTACTTCGGCCACGGCGGCACCATGGATCAAGCCATCGCCATCCGGACTATGGTCTTCAAGGATGGGGGCTACAGCTACCAGGCGGGGGCCGGCATCGTCGCCGACAGTGATCCTGCCAGGGAATACGCGGAAGTTGAGGCCAAGGGAGCCGCGCTGGGCGCAGCTCTGGACATGGCCAAGGAAGGACTGTGATGCAGCGAGTTCTGGTTCTCGACAATTACGACTCATTCACCTTCAACCTCGTGCAGGGATTGCAGGAGCTGGGCGCGGAGGTGCTGGTTCGGAAGAACGATCTACTCGCGGTCGAGGAATTCGCCGATCTGGGAGTCAGTCATCTGGTGATCTCGCCGGGCCCCGGCCGTCCGGCCGATGCTGGGGTAACCTTGGAATTGCTGGCAGCCACGATCGGCAAAGTCCCCATCCTGGGGGTTTGTCTCGGGCATCAAGCCATCGGCGAGGCTCTGGGTGCGGTGATCCAGAGAGCGCCGCGACTGATGCACGGGCGCTCTTCTCAGGTCTACCACGATCAAAAGGGCCTCTTCGCCGGACTCCCCAATCCCTTCGATGCAGCGCGCTACCACTCCCTGATTGTCAGCGAGGACAGCTTGCCCGCAGAACTCAAAGTATCAGCCTATACCTCCCAAGGAGAAATCATGGGACTTCGTCATGCGAGCCTCCCTGTCGAGGGATTGCAGTTTCATCCGGAGAGTATTCTCACGCCCCTGGGAGAGCGTCTGCTGCGGAACTTCTTGGAGTATGAAGCGAGCGATCGGAGAGTGGCATGAGTTCGATGGCAGAGAGACAATTACAGGAAGGTAGCCGCATGGAGCAGGACCAACTCGAGGAAGGCATCGTTCAGCATCTCACCGACAGTCTGCTCAGTGGGACAGACTTGAGCGAGGAGGATGCAAGCTCTCTGTTGTTGGCTTTGACCAGCGAAGCGGTTGCGGATGCCAGCAAGGGTGCCATGCTCGGCGCGCTACGTGTCAAGGGCGAGACCGCTGGTGAGCTGCGCGGCTTGGCGACCTGCATGCGCCGTCTGGCGAGCAAGTTACCCTACGTTCCCGATGGTCCCCTGGTGGATACTTGTGGAACCGGTGGTGATGGTTCGAAGAGCTTGAATATTTCGACGGCGACGGCACTCGTGGTCGCAGGTTGTG
>JAJFFD010000224.1 GCA_021776805.1 Planctomycetota bacterium | reverse complement strand
TGGTGGGCGATACTGGATTCGAACCAGTGACCCCTAGCTTGTCGAGCTAGTGCTCTAACCAACTGAGCTAATCGCCCGGAGAGGCGGATTTTGTAGGTCGGCGCCGGGCGCTGCGCAAGGAAAATACCACCCCCTCCGAAGCAGGCATCCTGCCGCAAAGCCACCGGCCACAGCCCCTTGCCGCCAGCAGAGCCCCCTTTCTGCATGCTTCCCGGATCCCTGCCGATATACTCCGCGCCCCCCAGCAGAGGCAGTTCATGATCATCGGCATTCCCAAGGAAATCAAAGCGCAGGAGAACCGGGTCGGCACGGTTCCCGCCAAGGTGCACGCCCTCGTCGAAGCAGGCCACCAGGTCATGGTTGAGACAGCAGCGGGCTTGGGCGCGGGTCTCGAGGACTCAGCCTTCGTCGACGCCGGCGCCAAGATCGCCAAGGACGCCAAGCAGATCTACGCCGAGTCCGAGATGATCATCAAGGTGAAGGAACCCCTGCCGGAGGAGTACGACCTGATCCGTCCTGGGCAGTTGTTGTTCACCTACTTCCACTTTGCGGCCTCCAGGGAGTTGACCGAAGCAATGATTGCCAGCAAGGCCCACTGCTTCGCTTACGAAACCTTGGAAGTGCGGGGTGCGCTGCCGCTACTGACGCCCATGAGCGAGGTTGCCGGGCGGATGGCCATCCAGGTCGGAGCAGCCTGCTTGGAAGCACATCATGGCGGGCGCGGCATGCTGCTGGGCGGCGTGCCCGGAGTCGAGCCAGCGACGGTGATGATTCTCGGCGGCGGGATCGTCGGCACGAACGCCGCAAAGATGGCGGCGGGCATGGGCGCGCGCGTGGTCATCATGGATATCGATCTGGATCGTTTGCGCTACCTGTCGGATGTCATGCCAGCCAACGTAGATCTGCTCTACAGCAGCCCCTATGCCATACGGGAGAAGCTCGGAGAAGCGGACCTGGTGGTGGGGGCCGTGTTGGTGAGCGGTGCCCGTGCGCCGGTCTTGGTACGGCGGGAAGATCTCGGCCTGATGAAGAATGACGGTCCCGTGGTAGTGGACGTTGCGGTGGATCAGGGCGGATGCATCGAAACCTGCCGGCCGACCACTCACGATGACCCCACATTCGTTGTGGATGGGGTGGTACATTATTGCGTGGCCAATATGCCTGGAGCCGTTCCCCGTACTTCGACCTTTGCCTTGACGAACGCTACCGGTCCCTATGCACGCAAGCTTGCCGGTCTCGGTACCGAAGCGGCGGCGCGTACGCCGGTCCTGCAGAGCGCAGCCAATATCATCGCTGGCAAGATCACCTGCGAAGCGGTAGCCCAGGCCTTCGACATGGATTTTACGCCGCCTGACCGTGTGTTCTGAGATCTTCGCCCAAGATCCGAGCGCGGAGACCCCCGGCTGGTTCAGCAGTGTCATCCTCGGGATTGTCGAGGGTCTGACCGAGTTCTTGCCCATAAGCAGCACCGGTCACCTGATCGTGACCAATGCGGCTCTCGGCAGTAGCGATCCGACCTTCGAGATTGCGATTCAGGTGGGGGCGATCACTGCCGTTCTGCTGCTCTACTGGCGGCAATTGTGGCGATCAGTCGGCGAACTGATGCGGCCTGCGGAGGCGCAGGGTGCCAACTTGCTGGTACTGATCGTGGTCGCCGCTTTGCCCGCTTCCCTGCTCGGACTGCTCTTTGTCAAAGACATCGAGGATCTGCTCTTCAGCCCGAGCGTCGTCGCCGGAACCTTGATTGCCGGCGGCCTGGCATTTCTCGCCGTAGAGAACCTGCTCGAGAAACGGGAGAAGGCGGGGCATCGCCAAGATGCAGTCATCAAGGGGATGAGCTTGAAGCAGGCCTTGGGCATCGGCATGTTTCAGACTCTGGCACTGATCCCGGGCACCAGTCGCTCCGGCGCGACCATTCTCGGCGGGCTGTGTCTGGGCTTCACGCGAACAGCTGCTGCGGAATTCTCCTTCTTGCTCGGCCTTCCGATCCTCTACGGCGCCTGCATGGTCAAGCTGATCGGTGATTGGCAGCGCATGAGCGGGCCGATCATGGTCGATCTTCTCATCGCCAGTGCTGTCAGTTTCGTGACCGCCCTTGTGATCATTGGCCCCTTCCTGCGCTATCTGCGCAAGCACAGCTTCCGAGCCTTCGCCTACTATCGGATCCTGGCGGGAGGCGCGATCTTCGCTTTGATCGGCGCAGGTTGGCTTTAGATTGCATGCATGAGCGGTGACCAGGGCGCTGAGCGGAGCTGGCCAGGAATCCTGGGACTGCTTCTGATCTGCGCCCTAGTCTTCTGGCCGGCCCTGGATTCGCGGGACTTCTGGCAGACGGACGAGATCCGCTATGCGGAAGCGGCGCGGCAGATGGGGGAGTACGGTCATCCTTGGATCCCGCATCTCAACGCTTCGGTCTATCCGGAGAAGCCGCCCTTCTTCTTCTGGACGGTCATGGGCTTGGAGAAGCTTTGCGGGGACTACAAGCTGGCCAGCCGTATGACCGGTGCCCTGGGCGTCAGCGCCGCCGCCCTGGGAATCGTCTTTCTCTGTCGCCTGCTTGGGGCTGGAGCTCGGGCCGGTGTTATATCGGCCTTGCTCTTCGTGAGCATGGTGACGCCGCTCTCTCGGGGTCAGGTAGGTCTGATCGATTCCCTGCTGGTGGGGCTCTGCACTTGGGCGCTCGTATGTCTTCTGGCCGGCGCTCGTGCTGCCGGACTGTGGCGGCGCCTGGCCTGGGCCGCCGGCGCGACGCTCTTTCTTGCTGCGGGCTGCATGTGCAAGGGCCCGGTGGCCTTGCTTGTCCCGCTTCTGGCTAGCGCTTTTCTCGCGCGACGGCTGCCGACAGGGAGGACGCCCTGGTTGGCCATGTCCTGTGTGTCGGTCTTGGCCATGGGCTCGAGTCTTCTCTGGCTCTATCTGGCATCCCAGGAGATCGGTGACTGGATGTGGGATTACATGCTCTTCGGTCAGATCAGCACCCGTAGCGGTGAAGCGGCACAGCATGCGGAGCCCTGGCACTACTATCTGAGCAGGGTCTTGCCCCTGGGGCTCATGCCTTGGACCTTGCTTTTGCCTGGGACCTATCTGCTGGCACAACGAGGGCGCGGCGAGCCAGTGTGGGGCGCTGCCTTCTGTTGTTTCCTATTGGCTCTTGGCATCACCCTGCTCTTCTCGCTGCTCAGCGGCAAGCGAGTGGGTTACCTCCTGCCGATCTTCCCTCTCTTCGCTGCGGGTATGGGGCTATCGATTTGGCGAGGGGCGGCGGGGATTATGGAGTTGCGAATTCTCGGTCGCTGGCCCATTCAGCTGCTCAGCTTCGCGCTTCTCCTCGTGGCCTCGGCATGCATCCTGCTCCCTTGGCTTGGCCCCTCTCTGGCTGGTCTCCTTGGCGAGAGGGCCGAGGAGGCGAGGCAGCTGATTGCGGCCTTGCCTTGGTACCTCGCGACGGCTGCGGGGCTCCTCCTGGCCATGGCCTGGCGTGCTTCGCGGCGCGCGCTGCAGGATCGCCGCCCGGAGCGAGTCGTCTACATGCTGGCCATGGCCATCGCAGGCATGTCCGCTCTTGCTCACTTCTGGGTGATTCCCGTCGCGGATGGATTCCGCTCGCCAAGGGCCTTCTATGCCGCAGTCTTGGAGCAAGCAAAGGAAGGCGATCGCCTGGTTCTGTTCGGCACGATTTCCTTCCGAGCGATCAATTGGTACGCCAAGCGCGAGCGTTTTGAGATTCTGTCGGTCGACGATATGCCCGGCCAGCTCGCGGTGGATGACCGGCTGCTCGTGCTCGCGGATCGACGCGCCTGGCCTTCCCTGAGCGAGGATCTACGGGGGCGGTTTGAGGCGCTATCGACCGGAGGGCATGAGCATCGCCGCTATGTCCTCTACCGGGAGCGCGACTGAGGGCTAGCGCTTCTTGTAACCCAGGGACTTGAGCACGTGGAGAACTTCGCTCCAACCGGGGAAGGGGCGATTGTACTTGAGCTTGTAGTCGTCGAGGGCCCTGATCAGCTCGAGCACATCAGGACCGATCTCGAGGGCCGGTGCCGGGGTGCTTGGCTTCTTGCGCTTGAAGGGTTTCTTCTTGGTTACGGCCTGCTTCGCAGTCGTGGTGCTCGACTTGGCCAGGGTCTTCTTGGCTGCCTTTTTGCTCGCCTTCTTGGCGGTCTTCTTCACCGACTTCTTGGCAGCTTTGCGCGCGGTCTTCTTCACCGCTTTGGCGGTGGCTTTCTTGGCTGGTTTCTTGCGCGAAGCCTTCTTGCTGGGGGTAGCCATGCAGGCTTCATCGGTCCTGGAAGACGAGAGCCTTGATCTCTTCCCGGGTCACCGGCGAGATCAGCCCTCTGTCGGTGATGAGACCGGCCAGATTCTCAGCAGGGGTAAGGTCGAATGCTGGATTCTTCGCCCCTGCGCCGGGAGCCGCCACAGGTTGGTTACCGAAGTTGAGCACTTCATCCGGGTCCCGATCCTCGATGGGGATGTCCTTCCCGCTCGCAGCCGCCTGGTCGAAGGTGCTGGCGGGGGCTGCGACATACATGGGAATGCCATGGGCCTTGGCGGCCAGGGAGACTGAGTAGGTGCCTACCTTGTTGGCCACATCGCCGTTGGCGGCGATGCGGTCCGCACCGGTGATAACCATGTCTATCTCGCCGCGGGCCATCAGTCCGGCCGCCGCCGAATCGGCGATCACGTCGACCGGGATACCCTCTTCTGCGAGTTCAAGGGCGGTCAAGCGGCTGCCCTGAAGCAGGGGGCGTGTCTCGTCCGCCAGCACACGGAACTTGCGGCCTTGCCGATGGGCGGCGAAGAACACGGCCAGGGCCGTGCCGTCGCCGGAGGTGGCCAAGCGGCCGGCATTGCAGTGTGTGAGAACGCGCATGCCATCGCGGATCAAGCTGGCGCCGTGTTCCCCGATCTGCAGACAGAGAGCCACGTCTTCCTTGTGGATGTCGCGGGCTTCGGCAAGCAGGGCCTCGAGCTTGGGTTCGCGCCGGCCCCGGTCGTGTACCCGGTGCACAGCCCAGGACAAGTTCACCGCCGTCGGCCGAGCCGCATGCAGTAGCGTCGCGGTCCCGTCCATTGCGCTAGCAAAGTCCTGGCCCGTGGCCATGGCTTCACGGACTCCGACCACCATGCCATAGCCAGCGGCTACGCCGATGGCAGGCGCCCCGCGAACTGCCAGTCTCTTGATGCTGTCGATGACGCCAGCGAGCTCGCGATGTTCGAGAACGAGTTGCTTCTCCGGTAGCAGAGTCTGGTCGAGGAGGGCCAGGTAGCCATCCGTTTCACCCTGCCATTCAACCGTGGGCGCTAGCATTCGAAGCGCTTCCGTACTGCCTCATCCTTGCCCAAGGTCTTCTTGCGATCCGCATCCCGGTACTCGGCGAGTCGCTTGGCTAGATCGGCGTCGCCGAGGGCCAGGATCCTGGCGGCGAGGAGGGCCGAGTTCTTGGCTCCCGAACTGCCGATGCCGACCGTCGCCACCGGGATGCCTGGGGGCATCATGGCGGTGGAAAGAAGGGCATCGTGACCCTTAAGAGGGCCCGCATCGATGGGGATGCCGATGACCGGAAGGTTGGAATGGGCAGCGAGCGCCCCAGCCAGATGGGCCGCCAGACCAGCGGCTCCGATCAGGACCTTGATGCCATTCTCGGGTGCCGAGTGGGCGAAGGCAGCGGTCTCGGCGGGAGTTCGGTGGGCGGAGAGAACGCGCACGTGAAAGCCGATTTCGAGTTCCTTCAGAATGCTGAAGGCACCTTCGAGGGTTGGAAGGTCGGAATCGGAGCCGAGTAGGAAGGCGATCGGTTTGTTCATGACAGGAGCTTGCTGCGGATGTCTTGATAGGTCTGCGCCGTCTTGGCGACAACTTCGTCAGGGAGGGCGGGAGCCGGTGGTTCACGATTCCAATCCTGATCCGCGAGGTAATTGCGCAGGACCTGCTTGTCGAAGGAAGTGGGCGTGCCGCCGGGTCGCACTTCCTCTGCGGGCCAGAACCGGCTGCTGTCCGGGGTGAGGCATTCGTCGATGAGGATCATCTTCCCATTCAACATGCCGAATTCGAACTTGGTATCGGCGATGACGATGCCGCGTTCGGCGGCGTAGTCGCGGCCCTTGGCGTAGAGGGCGAGCGCCGCATCCCGACCTTGGGCAGCCAATTCCTTGCCCACCAGATCTTCGACCTGGGCATAGGAGATGGGTTCGTCGTGCCCGGTCTCGGCCTTGTTGGAGGGCGTGAGGATTGGCTCATCAAACTTGCTCGCATGCTGCAGGCCCGATGGCAATTCGACCCCTGAGACCGCTCCATCGCGCTGGTAGTCCTTCCAGCCACTGCCGGTGAGGTAGCCGCGCACCACCCATTCCACTGGCATGGGCTCGGCCTTGTGACAGCGCATGCTGCGCCCCTGGAGCATGGCGAGATGCTCCCCGGGGATGTCCGGCATGCTGCTCAGATCGGCGCTGATCAAGTGATTGGGGATGATGTCCGCCAGGTAGTCGAACCAGAAGCATGAGACGCTGGTGAGGACTTCGCCCTTGCCAGGGATGCCTTCCGCCATGACTACGTCGAAGGCGGAAATGCGATCACTGGTGACGAGGAGAAGATCACCATCGAGTTCGTAGAGGTCACGCACCTTGCCGGTGCCCAGCTTCTGACCGATGGGGAGATCCGTATTGAGAACGATGTTCGACAAGGGCTCGGGTATGGGTTTTGCCTCGGGGGCCTGGATGTTAGATGCTGCGGGTCAAGTTAGGTAGCAGATGGTTGTCATCATAAGAGCGAAGCCAGGGGTCGAAGGACTCCGACCTACTCTGGCGAACTTGCCTGGGAGCAAGAGTCATAGCCAGCGGGCCATGCTGCTGACAGCTCTGTCCCCGATTAGCTGCCGCCTGCGAGGCTGCTTGCTGAGCGAGGACACGAGGGTCATGGCCGAGGCTCTCAGAACCCTGGGTGCCGAGTTAATCCAAGACTCAGATGGTTTCCGGATCAAGGGAATCGCGTCTCTTCCCAGGGACCTGATCGAGCTCGAACTCGGGGAGAACGGCACGGCGCTGAGAACCTTGGGCGCCATTCTGCCCATGCTTGGCCTGCAAGTCCGTCTCGATGGCGCTCCCGGACTCCGTGCCAGGCCCCTGGGTCCGTTGCTGGACTTCCTGCGCCAGGCCGGTATCAGCTACCTTGGCGATGAGCTGCCCTTGCGGATCGATGGACGGACCTTCGATCCGAGCCGCAGGCTCCAGGTCGATGCTGGCTTGAGCAGTCAGGTGGCCACAGGCGTCATGCTGGGCACGGCCCTCGGCCTGCGTCGGGGGCTGTCAGTCGATGGCTCGGTGCAAGTCATGGGAGCCACAGCGCATGGCTATCTGGCGGTCACCCAGGAGAGCCTCCGGGCCTGTGGATACCCCACGGAAAAGTCCGCTACAGCAGATGGGGTGAGCTACCACTTTGCCAAGCTCCAGTCCCAGGCCGATGAGCTGCGGATTCCCGTCGATCCTTCCGCGGCGGCCTTTCCATGGGTGCTCGGCGCCATGCGAGGCCATGCACCGGCGCCGGAGATGGCCCCCGGAGGGCATCCGGATTGGGGGATCCTGGAAGATATTCACCGGCTCATGGCCGCCAGCAGTGAGGAAGTCTGTATCGATGATCTGGGTGGGCGGCCGGACTGCTTTCCAGCCTTGGTGGCCCTCGCCTGCCAGGCTCGAGGCAGACGTGTCCTCTCGGGCGCGCCCGCCCTACGCGGAAAGGAGAGCGACCGAATCGCCGCAATGGCTGCAGGGCTCGAGGCCTTGGACATGGACTGTCAGGAGCTTCCAGATGGGCTCGTCCTCGAGGGCGAGTGCATCCTGCCGCGGGAAGATGCCCCCCGCGATGTACCGGCACCGGCGGATCACCGGATCGTCATGTCCCTGGCCCTCCTGGGTGCGCAAATGCCTGGCGGCATCCGCCTCGAGGCGGACGCGGCGGTGGCCAAGAGTTGGCCGGGCTTTTGGGACTGGCTGGGCGAGAACGCCCTGCTCGAGTTCCCTGCGCCTCGCTAGTCTCTTGACTCTGGCGTGGGGGCCGGAGGGGGAGGATCCATGGGCCCCAGGCGCACACCGGTGTAGAAGCGCAGGGCAGCCTGACCATCAGGCCGGATTTCCTTGAAGTTGTCCAGGATGACGATGGTGTTGTAGTCCTCGTCGATCGCGCCTCGCCACTTCTCGGTCAGGGTGCTGCCTGGAATCGGGATTTCGAAGAGCAGAGCACCGAACTCGGTGTCGGAGGTGGTGAAGGAACCACTGATTGCGAGGGGTGCTCCAAAATTGTTGACCACGTCGATATTGAAGTCGCCGTTGTCTGTGAGTTCGAGGGTTCCAAGGGAGGAGCAGAAGCCCGAGTCGTCTGGCGCAACGAGGATGGTCCAGGACCCGAGGTGGTACGTGCCGGCCAGTTCGGCGAGATCCGCGACGGCGCTGCGGTGGCGCATCATGGCCATGAGCCCCGCGTCGCCATTGCTTTCATCATCATCGGCGCCAAAGACCAGGTCCGTGTCGCCGCCGGAGGAGAAGATTCTCGAGACGCTATTGATGTCCGCGTTGACCACGAAGGTGCCGTCCGCAAAGGGGGCCACCGTGCCGCTGGTAGGGAGGCTGGCGGCGGGGCTGGTGGATTCGAAGCCGTTGCCGGTGAAACTGCCGTCGTCTGCAAGGCTGATGCTCGCTGCGAAGGCGCGACCGACCTCATCCGGGTCCGGCAGAGTTGCCGGCGAATAGAGCACGTTGCTGGTAAACAGGTGCCAATCCCCAGCCATTGCCATTGGGTCGGCAATGCCAGGTAAGGCCGGCGTGCCAATGTAGATGCCGACCGCGCCGACGCGATCGTTGAGGAAGAGATCGCCGCTGTCTCCCTTCAAGCCAACCGCTCCCTTCCAGACCACAGTCGGTCTGTTGGGCTGGGTCAGGCGCACCTGCAAAGTGCCGTCTGCCTCTAGCTGGTAAGCGTCGTCGGCGAGGGTGTTGCCAGATTCCTTGATCTGGAAGCTGGAGTCTGTGCCCAGGGTGAAGAGGCCAGACAAGGGGGCGACTTCCCCGCTGGTAACCGGGAAACTGAGGAAGGAGGTGCTCCCAGAGAGTCCGAAGAAATGACTGGTAGAGCTGATGGTCAACTCGGAGCCGATGCTCTCCTCGTCACCGCCAGAAGAGCAGGCCAGGGGAAGGAGGGCTAGAACCAAGGCAGCCGGGAAGAGGCAGCCGAAGCATTGCGGGGTGGAGCGAGGATTGATCAAGGGTCTTGGGAGTCTATGGGGATGGGAGTGTAGTCAAGCCGCGGCCTGGGGCCAGCCCCGGCTCGAACTGTCCTTCTTATCGACACATGGCGACCAGGAACTCAATGGAGATATCATTGCTGTCATTTCCCGTCACCAAGCAGGCATCACTTCGTAAGCGGAAACCCGCATGAGCAAGCTATTCAGAGCCAGGTTGGCATCCCAGGGGGTGGAGGATCTGCGCTCCCGCGGGGTGAGCAGTCTGCAGGTCAATCTGGGCAAGCTCTGCAACCAGGCCTGCCGTCATTGCCACGTGGATGCCGGGCCGCACCAGACTGCGGCCGGGGTGAATATGGGTGCAGAGGTGGTGGAGCAGGTCCTGAAGGTCCTGCGTAGCGGATCCATCAAAACTCTGGACCTGACCGGCGGCGCCCCGGAGATGAATCCCCATTTCCGTGATCTGGTCAAGACCGCAGGCTCGCTCGGCGTCCAGGTGATCGATCGCTGCAACCTGAGCATTCTCCTCGAGCCCGGTCAGGAGGACCTGGCCAGCTTTCTCGCCGAACAGAGGGTCGAGATCAGCGCCAGTCTGCCGCATTACAAGCGCGAGCGGACCGATACGCAGCGTGGCGCAGGCGTCTACGACCGCAGTATCGAAGCGATCCAGCGCCTCAACGCTCTTGGCTACGGTGATGGGCAGTCAGGCCTGCGATTGAACCTGGTCTACAATCCAGTCGGTGCATTCCTGCCCGGGGATCAGGCAGAGCTGCAGGCCGAGTTCAAACGCGAACTTGCCAACCTATTTGGCATCGTCTTCGACCAACTCTTCTGCATCACCAACATGCCCATCAACCGCTACCTGGATTGGCTCCAGACCAGCGGCAAGTACGAGGGCTACATGCAGACTCTGTTGGCGGCCTACAATCCGGCGGCTGTCGATGGGCTCATGTGCCGTGAGATGCTCTCCGTAGGGCCGGACGGCCGGCTCTACGATTGTGACTTCAATCAGATGCTTGGCCTGGGGCTCGAGGTCGATGCTGCCCAGTATCTACAGGACTTCGACTTGGCGAGTCTGGCCAAGCGGCGTATCCGCACCGGCGATCACTGCCTGGGCTGCACCGCGGGATCCGGGAGCTCCTGCGGCGGGGCCCTGGAGGCTGGCTAGAGCGGTCGCCAAGAGACCTGCGACTGGTCCTATCCCTAGGCATCCTGAACTTCTGATAATGTCTGTTATGTTAAGCAGGGGATCTCTCCACCCCTGCATTCCCGGGCCCTGGCCAGCCCTAGCCCTTGCTCTTCGTCTTGCGGCGACCCTTGCCGCTGCCCTTGCTCTTGGCAGCGCTCGCTGCTTCTTCTGCCGCCGGCTCCGCAGCTGAATTGCCTCGTGCGAGCTTGTCGAACTGATCGCTAAGGCACACCTGCAGGCTGGTGAAGCCGGCGTAGTGCACGGTTCTGGCCATGACCGAGTGCTTTCTGGCCAGTTCAAGTGCCGGTTCCGTGGTTTCGTGACGGTTCCAGTGCAGAAGGACGAGCAAGTCCACACCGGCGGTCAAGCGATCACCGATGGCCGAAACCAGTTTCTGCGGTGAGCTGTAGTTTGCCTCCAGCCATTCACCGGCGAACTTCCAGCTCTTGGTGAGCTCCACGAAGCGCGGATGGTGACGACGCTGGCGTTCGTTGCCGCCGACTACCAAGACTCTTGGGCTGTGCCCGAGAGCCGCGGCCGCCGCCTTGACCTGAGCTTCGCCCTGACTTAGATCCGCCGGCTTGTCGTCAGCGAGTTCCAGATGCTTCTCGATGGCACGCAGATCGTCCCGCGCCAGTTCTGGGAAGCTGATTTCCACCTCACGCAGGAGAGCAAAGGCCTGGTGCAGGGCCTCCACATCTTTGCGGGCCTTCAGCGAGCGAGCGATCTGCGATTGCAGGGTGGCTTTCTCGAGCTCGCGCTCTTCCATCTCTTCGTAGAGATCCACCAGCTCGCACTTGATCTCCATGTGGTCCAGGGCCTGCCCGACGAAGTCTTCGTTCTTGAGAAGCTTCTCGAGCTCGACGAAGGCTGCCCGTTGCATGAGAAGGTCGCGAATCTCGTAGAAGAGATTGCGGGCGTCATCCCGCTTGCCCCGCATGTTGTGCACGGTCAGGAGAACCCGCATGGCCTCGATGCGCTGATCCAGATCGACGGCGACTTGCAAGACCTGGTCGGCCGCCGCCGAGGCCGGGTCCGCCTCGCCCAGGCTCAGGTACTCCAAGGCCACGAATAGCAGCTGGTCGGGAGCGGTTCCACGCCCGATGTCCACCGCATCGAGGAAGCGCAGGGCCAGTTTGCGATCCTTCTCCTTGAGGGCTTCATGCACGCTGTAGAAGCTCTCCAGGTCCGGCGTCACGCTCTCCAGGGAGGCGTCCATAAGACGCAGACCTCGACTGGCCTCCTCCTTGGGGCCGCCGATGAGAAGGGAAGCCGCAAGGAAGAAATTTGTCCGATCGATGAGCTCCGCGTCCCGCCCATTACCGCGGCGCAGGCCACGCATGGCGGCATCAAAGAACTGGCTCGCCTCACGAAAACTGCCCTGCTCGTAGTCGAGAATGCCTCTGGCGAAGAATGCTTCTGGTACGGTCTGCTTCGGGTCTTCTTCGAAGTCCGCTAGCCAACGTAGTCCCGCTTCTCTCTCCGGGCGATCTGACCGTGGCCAGAGCTCATCGATGTCATGCAGACGCATCTCGGCGAGCGCGGCAAAGAGGGCCAGGCTGCTACGCATGCGTTTGAGCGCCGGAGCCACCACCCTTGCCATTTCGAACTGTTCGAGAGCCGCTTGAAACTCGCTGATCTTGAGCAAGCGCTGACCGAGTGCGCGCAAGTAGCGCGCCTGGATGTCCGTTGGCAATCTGGAGAAGCTGTTCAGGTGAACGCACTTCTGAAGAATCGAGAGGGTGCTCTCCTCGTCGCCCTTGTCTACTCGACGTTCCAAGCGACTGATCAGATCGCTCAGCGCCGCGTCGACCAGCATGTCGGTTTCCTTGCTCGAATCGCTGCTCGACAGATAGGCCAAGGCCTTCACAGCCAGGTCGAGGTTGCCCGACCAGAAGAGGGTCCGCATGACCATGGGCAGGCACTGTGAGGCGATGCGTGGGTCGCTCAGCAGCTCCATGGTCTGCTGCGGATCGTTCATCAGATCAGCAACCCAATTGCGTTCACCGCGGCGGTCATGGCCGCGCAGGCGTCCGAAGGTGTACCAGCGCTGCTCCGAGACCGAGGACTCGGGCATGGGCAGCTCGACTCCCAAAAGAGAGCGGGCATAGCCGAGCAGGAAGGCGGTCTCTGGCCGACGCTGGTTGATCTCCCATAGATCCCCCACCTGTCGGCGGACATCTTCCACCCGCGCTTCACCGGCTTCCGCCAGGTGAATTTGTCGAATCAATAGACGATCGAGTGCGGTTTCCCAGGCCACGGCATGCTCCTTCGGTCTTCATTCCTATCGGAATCCGAAGGGGCAATGTGTTGCAGAAGCTGCTAGCCGAGAAGGTGTTGCAGCTTCCCTGGCAGGACAACCACCATGCCAAGGAGTCTAACTCTTCCCGCTCTGTCTTCGAATCT